>DATHNE010000170.1:0-8782 GCA_035486355.1 Acetobacteraceae bacterium | reverse complement strand
TCAGTTGCCACCCCAACCACCGCCCAAAATCGCCCCCGCCGCTATCGCTCGCGCCACCTGATGTAGTGAAGACTTTTTCGTCCAACGCATTGATAAACAATGAGCAGGCACCCTCAAATCTGGCGAATCCGCGAAGACGGGCTAACCGGCTCGAGGTGCTGGCGGATGAGTTCGATGGCTTGTTCGCGATCCGAACGAGGAACGGCCGAACGGATTTCGTGAGCGGCTAGGTTCGGCCCATAGCCGGGGCCTGAGACGGTCGGCCCGATGCCCACTTCTGGCCGAGAGCGGCCTGACGGCTTTGGAGTGCCAACAGCCACACGGAGAACTTGATGGTTAGGAGCCGGCAGCGGCGCGCTCTCGATCTAGAGCGAACGTTCGATCACACCATTGTTCCGTATCGCTACTCAATATCTGCGGCCGCAGGTAGAGCTGTCGGCTCGACCAGCGCGTTGTGCGGCGTACTGCCAATCTGCATCCGCACCTCGCACGGTCCTGTCACGTCGGCGCCAGCGGCCAAAGCGCATCGCCAGCGATCCAACGGTAATTATGTGGTTGGGTTAACCGAAGGCGCGGTCATCGGATATCACGCGCAGACGACGCATCTCGTCACCTGGCAGATCGGCGTGAGCTGTGGTGATTCGTGAGACAGGGGGCCCATAGCCAGAGTTTGGGCGTAGATCAGGCAATGAAGCGATTGGGCGGCACTCGTAGCCCCAGATTCTCACGCAGGGTCCGTCCTTCATAGTCCGTGTGGAACAATCCACGTCGTTGCAATTCCGGAATCACAAGTTCGACAAACTCTTCTAGCGGCCCGGGCAGATACGGGGTCATCACGTTGAAGCCATCGCACCCTTTCGTCTCTAACCACTCCTGCATCATGTCGGCGATCTGCGATGGTGTGCCCCACGTTGCCAGATGCCCGCTACCCACCGCATAGCGTCGCGCAATCTGCCGGATCGACATGCCTTGATCCGAAAGATCCATGATCATCTTCTGCCGGCCGCGTGCCGAATTGCTCGGCGGCAGCGGCGGCAACGGCCCATCGAAGTCGCATTTCATCAGGTCGACATCGCCGGTCAGACGTTCCAAGGCTTTCACCGCCAGCTCATCGGGCAGCATGTCCTGCAGCGCATGGTACTTGTCTTCTGCTTCGCTCTGCGTGCGCCCGACGATCGGCGTCAGACCTGGCAGGATACTGACCTCCTCGGGACCACGACCATGCACCGCCACCCGTGCCTTGACATCGGCATAGAACTCCCGCGCATCGTCCAGCGACAATTGCGCGGTGAACACCAGATCCGCCGTGCGCGCCGCCAAGTTGCGCCCAACCTCCGACGTGCCCGCCTGCGCGACGATCGGGCGTCCTTGCGGCGCCCGTGCGACATTCAGCGGACCGCGTACATCGAAGTGTGCGCCTTTGTGACGCACGTAATGCAACTTGGCTGGATCGAAATACTGACCGCCTTCCTTGTCCAGAACAAAGGCGTCATCTTCCCAACTGTCCCACAGCCCCATTACCACATCGATGAATTCCGCGGCGCGCTCATAGCGCAGCGCATGATCGACATGCTGCTCGCGGCCAAAGTTCCAGGATTCATCTTCGATCTGTGATGTCACCAAGTTCCACCCGGCCCGGCCACCACTGATATGATCGATCGAGGCAAACCGTCGCGCCACATGGAATGGCTCATTGTAGGTCGTGGTGATGGTTGCGATCAGTCCGATATGTGTGGTGCGTGCGGCCAGTCCCGCCAGCAACGTCGCCGGCTCGATATACACGCACCGACCACGCCGCGCGCGCGACAGATCGCCGCGATCGAACGATGTGGCGCCGGCCATCCCGCAGGAATCCGGAAAGAACACCGCATGCATCTTGCCGCCCTCGGCAACACGCGTGACGTGCGACATCAGCTCGAAATCCATCAATGCGTTCGGCACCGCTTGGGGATGCCGCCACCCAGCCTGATGCCCGCCGGGGGAAAGGTAAGCGCCAAGCTTCAACTGTCGCCGTGCGTCCGTGGTCATGTCGTCCGATCCAACACTCGCGGCATGTGAGGTCATGCCGTCATTTGCCATTGCCGTTTGGTCGACCAATAGGCAAGCTAATTGCATGCCAGTTTTAGCGCGATCGAGCTAGTGTCGCGGTCTGGGGTTGGGGGCTATCAACGTGGAGAACAACATTCGCCTGCATTTGTCCCGGCGCGGGATGTTGCTGCTTGCGCTGAGCGCGGCGCCGACAGCGCTCGGCTTGATACCAGCGCCGGCCCGGGCGGAAACGCCTCAGTACGGCGGCACGTTGATCATGGCGCTGGATACCGATCCCCCCACGGTCAATCCTAATGTCACAACCGGCGTCCCGGACGTCAGCGTCGGTTCCCTGATCTATGAGGCACTCACCCGCATTGATGAGACGTTCGAGCCGGTGCCGTCGCTGGCCGAATCCTGGACCGTCAGTGCCGACAACCTGACCTACACATTCAAGTTGATCAAAACCAACTGGCACGACGGCACGCCTTTCACATCCAGGGACGTCAAATTCACGCTGGAGAACGTCAGTGCGAAATACGGTGCGAAGTTCCGCGCCGCGGCCGGCCACATCAAGCAGATCACGACGCCGGATGATGCGACAGTGGTGATCGAACTCAGCAGTCCGTTCGGGCCGATGCTGTTCTCGCTGTCGTCCTACGCCAATGCCGCCATCCTGCCCGCGCACGTGTTCGAGGGCACCGACGTCCTGACCAATCCCGCGACGCTGTCGAAGCCGATCGGCACCGGACCTTTCATGATGAAGGACTGGGTACGCAGTCAGACAATCACTCTCGAACGCAATCCGCACTATTGGCGGAAGGGCCTGCCCTACCTGGACCAGATCGTGTTTCGTATGGTCCCGGACACCTCGGCGCGCGTGCTGGCGCTGAAGGCGGGCGAGATCGATTACATCTACTTCTATTACTTCTCCGCCGAGCAATATTCGCAGATCGCCGGCGATCCGAAGATCCAGGTCCGCGAGCGTGGCACGCCTGAGGACCATCTGGTCATCTGGAACACGCGGCGCGCGCCGTTCGATCAGGTGAAGGTCCGCCAGGCGCTGTTCACCGCCATCGACCGCGAGTACATCAAGAAGGCGGTGTTCCAGAACCTCGGCTCGGTCATGCAGGGTGCCATCGATTCACGCATCGCGTGGGCGAACGATCCGGCGATCAATCTTGGCCAGATGTATCCCTATGATCCGCAGAACGCCGCGGCGATGCTGGATGAGGCCGGCGTGAAGCCGGGGGCGGACGGTAAGCGGTTGAAAATCAACCTGGTCTATGATTCGGCGGATAGCAGCAACGAACGTCAGGCGCAGGTGCTGCACAGCATGTGGCAGAAGATTGGCGTCGACGTCGCGTTCAACGGTCTGACGCGCAATATGATGCTGCCCCGCGTGTTCACGGATTGGGATTTCGATGCGACCTTGCAGGCCTACAGTACCGCGGGCGATCCCGCGCTGGGTGTGTCACGCCTGTATGTGACCTCCGCGATTCGCAAGGCGCCGTTCGTCAACGCTTCGGGCTATTCCAATCCGGAGGTGGATCAGTTGTTTGAGCAAGGTGCGGCCGCGGCCGTCCAGGCCGAGCGCGCCGCCGCCTACGAGCAGGTGGAGAAGGTCCTAGCGGCGGATCTGCCCGTGTTCCCGGTCTGGCAGACGGCGCTCCTGAACGTGGCATCGACACGGGTGCAGGGGAAATGGGCCTGGAGCACGGGCTACGACTATTGGGACGAAGTCTGGATGAAGAAGGGCGATGACTGAGTGGCGGTGGGTCCGGAACCACATTGGATGACCACATGACATGACCCGCTACATCCTCGGACGCCTGTTCTGGGGCCTGGTCATGGTGCTGGGCGTGGTGGTGGTGGACTTCCTGATCACCCATCTGTTACCGGGCGACCCGATCGATGCGTTGGTCGGCAACTATCCCGCGCCCGCCGCCTATATCGAACGTGTGCGCCACGATTTCGGGTTGGACGAAAGTCTTGCCGCGCAGCTCGGCCATTTTCTGGTCAACCTGGCGCAGGGTAATCTCGGCTTCTCCTTCGTCAATCGCCAGCCGGTGTTGCCGCTGATCCTGGACCGTGCTGGCGTCACCTTGATCCTGATGCTGCCGTCACTGATCCTTGCCTCGCTGATCGGCGTTGCGCTCGCAGTTGCCGCCACCGGTCGGAATGGCCGCCTGATGGATAGCGTGCTGACCGGCGTCAGCCTGACCGGACACTCCATTCCCGTGTTCTGGCTGGCACAAATCCTGATCGTGGTATTCGCCATCAAGTTGCAATGGCTGCCGGCGCAAGGCATGCGATCGATCCGCACACATGACCCGATGCTGGATCTGTTACGCCATTTGGTGTTGCCGGCCTTCTGCATCACCGTCTACTACGTCGCGGTAGTCGCACGTGTTGCGCGCGCCAGCATGCTGGAGATCCTGCACCAGGATTTCGTCCTGACCGCGCGCGCCAAGGGTATTTCGCGACGCGCCGTGCTGTGGCGGCACGTGTTGCGCAATGCCGCCATTCCGGTCATCACCGTCGTCGGCTACAATGTCGGCACGTCACTGACCGGCGCGATCCTGACGGAAACCGTGTTCGCGTGGCCTGGGCTGGGCGGGTTGTTCATCAACTCCATCGCCAATCGCGACTATCCCGTGCTATCCGGCATCTTCCTGCTTGCCTCGATCGCCGTTGTCATAGCCAACATCATCACCGATCTGCTTTATGCCGTCGCCGATCCGCGCATCCGCATGACGCCAGCGCGGGTCTAGCGATCGCACCATGCCCATCGCGCGCGCGAAGGCGCTGAAATTTCCGGCCCTGTTGAGCATTGGCATCATCGGATCACTGCTGTTGCTGACGCTGATCGTGCCGCAGTTGCTGCATGGCGATCCGTTGGCGTTGACCGATGACATCCTGCAACCACCTTCAGCTCGGCATTGGTTCGGCACCGACGACCTCGGGCGCGACGTGCTGGTGGAGATCATCTACGGCACTCGCGTGTCATTCCTGATCGGCTGCGCCGCGGCTTTGGCCACGGCGGTCGCGGGAACCGCGATCGGCAGCCTGGGCGGTTTCTTCGGAGGCGTCACCGATACCGTTGTGACGCGCCTCGCGGAATTCTTCCAGGTGATGCCGACCTTCATCCTGGCCGTCGTGATCGTAGCGCTCGCGGGACCGGGACTGATCCGCGTCGTCGCTGTGATCGCGCTGCTGTCCTGGCCACAGACGGCGCGCGTGGTGCGCGGCGAGGTGCTGCGTCTGTCACGCCTGGATTTTGTCGATGCCCTGCGCTGCGTCGGCATCACCGAGTGGCGTATCCTGACGTTCGAGATCATTCCTAACGCGGTTGGACCCGTGTTTGCCCTCGGCGCCCTGATCGTCGGCAATGCCATCCTGTTGGAAGCGTCACTGAGTTTCCTTGGGCTGTCCGATCCCAGCGTAATCAGTTGGGGGCGATTGCTGAGTGCGGGGCAGCGCTTTCTGTTCTCTGCCTGGTGGTTGTCGTTGTTTCCGGGTCTGGCAATCCTTATCACGGTGCTCGCGTTCAATCTCCTGGCGGATGGGTTGCGTGACATGTTCGACCCGCGCCACGCGAAATGAGCACGACCGCGCCCGCGGAATCGCTTCTGCGCGTCGATGCGTTGCAAGTAACCTATGGCCCGCCGAGCCACCTGGTGCATGCCGTCGCCGATGCCACCCTGATGGTAGAAGCGGGCGAGGCCGTTGGCCTGGCCGGTGAGTCTGGGTGTGGCAAATCAACCCTGGCCCGCGCGCTCCTTGGACTGTTACCGGAACGAGTAGGTCGCGTTTCCGGTGGCCGGATCCGTATCGCCGGTAAGGACGTGACAGCATTTCGCGATACACAATGGGCGGCGTTGCGGGGCCATCCGGTGGCGATGGTGTTTCAGGACCCGTTGAGCTTTCTCAATCCGGTGGTGCGCATCGGGGCGCAGATCGCCGAGAGCGTGCGCCAGCACGATCGCGATGTTGCGCTGGCTCCGCGCTGCCGCGAGCTGCTCGAGCTGGTGAAATTGCCGGAGACGGTGCTACGGCAATATCCACATGAGCTGTCGGGAGGCATGCGGCAGCGGGTGATGTTGGCGATTGCCCTGGGCTGCCGGCCGCGTCTGCTGGTTGCCGATGAACCGACCACGGCACTGGACGTCACGACGCAGGCGGAGATCATGGCCTTGCTCGGGACGTTACGGGGGCAGCTCAATATGGCACTGCTGGTGGTGAGCCATGACCTGGGTCTGCTGCGCTGGCACTGCGATCGTCTCTACATCATGTATGCCGGCCGCACGATCGAGTGGGGCGACACCGTGTCCGTCATCGATCGTCCAGCGCATCCCTATACACGCGGATTGATTGCGGCCTCGCGCCTGCAACGAGGATCGAATGGACGTTTCGGTGCGTTGCGAGGCGAGGTGCCCGCGCTCGAACAGCGTCTGGGATGTCCGTTCGCACCGCGCTGCGCCGACGCGGAGACGGTTTGTCGCGACTGCATGCCCGATGTCACCGCCGTCACTGGCGCGCATCACGCGAAGTGCTGGCAACTGGGTTCACGCGATGCCGCTGCTTGAACTGCGCCACATCAGCAAGACCTTCACACGCCGCGGGGTGTCGCCACTGCGTGCGGTGGACGATGTCTCGCTGACCGTGGAACGCGGCGAATGTCTCGCTCTCGTGGGAGAGAGCGGCTCCGGCAAGTCAACCCTTGCACGGTTGGCATTGCGATTGATCGACGCAGACGAGGGAGAGGTGCTGTTCGATGGCGCCGGTCTCCACAAATTGTCGGGCAATGCGTTGCGACAAGCGCGGATCAAGATGCAACCGGTGTTCCAGGATGCGTCCACGGCTTTCAATCCGCGCCGCACAGTCCGCACCATTCTGCGTCAGGCCGCGGTTGCAGATCCGTCCGAGGCGCATCTGTGCGCGCTGCTGGAACGGGTGGAGTTGCGTCCGGCCTTGCCATTGCTGGCACGGTATCCCAACGAGCTGAGCGGTGGCCAGCGGCAACGCTTGTCGATTGCGCGTGCGCTTGCCACCGAGCCGTCGTTGATTATCGCTGATGAACCACTATCGGGCGCCGATGTGTCTGTGCGTGCACAGATCCTTGACCTGCTGGCGGATCTGCAGGAGCAGTCTGGTGTCAGCTATCTGCTGATCACGCACGATATCCTGCTGGCGCGCGCGTTTTCCCATCGGATCGCGGTCATGCATCAGGGCAGCATCGTGGAACGCGGCGACACCCCGACCGTGCTGCATGCCCCCACACATGCGTATACACGCCGCCTGCTGGATGCGGTGCAGTCGGTTGACGGACCGGTTGCGGACGCCCCGTCCGCGTGATCGGGCGCGTCAGGACGGTTGCAGCAGCGCCAGCGTGCGCAGCATCTCATTCGTCTGGATCATATGGCCGGCATCGCCGCCGGCGCTCGGCTTGGCAAACAAGTACGTCGGCTGACAGGCCAATCCCACATGCGCGGTGATGCGTGACGATTGGTCAGTCTCGTTCAGCGATCCGCCCAATGACACGCCCAACCCCTTGCGTCGTGCGTACAGCACCGCCTCGATCGCATTATTGATCCCACCCAGATCCGGCATTTTCACTTGCAACAGATGCCCCGCGCCCGCATCGGCAAACGCCTTCACGTCGTCCAACGTATTGCACCATTCATCGACAATCACCTGAGCACCGCTTCCCGTGCGGGCCAGCGCGGCGCACAAAGCTTGATAGATCTCGATCTGCGCTTGGCGGGTCTCCATGATCACCGGCGCCTCAACCATCAGCGCATGCGGGCCCACCGCGTCTTTCAGCTCCCCCAGATAGGCCACGATCACCGCAATGTCGTTACGGAACAACTCGCCGAGCGTGCCATAGACGTCCAGATGGATCGTCGGGCGATATCCTGGCTCGCCGATCTGCGCGATGCGCGCGACCACGCGACGCGCGTACTCCAGCAGCTTTTCACCGCGCAGTCCGACATCACGCTCCACATGCGTGAAGGAGCTATGCGGCAGCAGATCCGCGCGCTTCAGAATGCGTTGATCCAACTGCTTCCAGTCATTGGTCGACGCACTCACCAGGATCGGCAATGGCGTAGTCGCCAATTTGCTACCGTATTCGCGGGCGATCAGGCGCGCCATCGGTTCACGGTGGGCCAGAGACGCCGCATGCAGCACCGCCTGTGTGATGCCATAGCGCAGCGCGGTGTGCAGCACCTTGCCGTTGTGGTGGCGCGTGTCCAGCTCCTCCGCCAACGGCCGAAACCGTGACACGTCACGATCGGTCAGCCACGCCGGCAACGTCTCGGTCAGGAAGGCGCGATGCACGTCCGGTTGGAACAGCACATCACGCCCGGCCGCACCTGAGAAAATCACATCCGTGCCGTCGCCAAACGCAACCTGATCGTCGTCCAGCACCAACATGATGGACACCGCCGCGCCCGGTTGCACGATCTGACGAAACCCGGGCGTGACCGGCGTGCCGGCATAAATGAACCCATCCGGCGTGGCGCCGGCGCGCATGGCGGCGAGATCCTTGTTATAGGCCCCGGACCGCCCGACCACATGCAGCACACGTTTGATCTTCACGTTCGACCGCCTTCTAGTACTGCGTTTCCGTGAAACGACACCTATCACGCCGCCTCGCTGATTTTGTAGTTCCAGATATGGACAACAGGATCGCGATTGAGGTCGTCGAGGTATGCCAGGATCCTGGCTTTGAGTTCGGCCTTGGATGCGA
>DATHNE010000169.1:0-22708 GCA_035486355.1 Acetobacteraceae bacterium | reverse complement strand
TCAGTTGCCACCCCAACCACCGCCCAAAATCGCCCCCGCCGCTATCGCTCGCGCCACCTGATGTAGTGAAGACTTTTTCGTCCAACGCATTGATAAACAATGAGCAGGCACCCTCAAATCTGGCGAATCCGCGAAGACGGGTTAGGGTCGCACGCGACAGATCATCCGGTGCGCGCAGGTCGAGCGCGGCAGACAAACCCGGGCTGCAAAGCGGTTGCAGCCGCTCCTGGATCAATGGTTCACCGTAGGTACGCACGTCCGTCGACTTGCGATAAACGATCGCGACGTCGCAACTGTCCTTGTCGAATGTCTCGTGGCTCGACAGGGCGAACAGACGCACCTTCACGCCGGGATAGTCGCGCAGAAAATCCGGCATCCGTGGCTGAAGCCACTTCGCGGCGAGGCTGGGGGTGCAGGCAATGACAAGCTGTCCGCTTTGGGATTGTGGCGCGACGAGGCTGGTTGCGTTCGCAATCAGGCCAAAGGCGTTGCTGACCTCCTGCGCGTAGAGCTGACCGGCATGAGTGAGCGTGGTCTTGCCGGCTTTGCGCGCGAACAGCTTCACGCCGAGGAAATCCTCCAGGAGCTGGATCTGATGGCTGACGGCGGATGGGGTCACGCCAAGCTCCGCGGCGCCCTGTGCGAAGGTGGATTGGCGAGAGACAGCTTCGAAGGCCTGCAAGGCTTTCAGCGGCGGCAATCTGGATCGCAGCCCGCCCGGTGATGAGCTGATTTGCACGGGTGGTGAATTCTTCGATCTTGCTCTCACAAGGCGCCCTTTCTAGAGACCGTCATGCCGATCGAGCGCGTTGAGGAAGCCATGAGCGATGACACAAAGCGAACGCTCGCGCGGGCGGTCCGTTTACTTTGCAACGGCGCTGATGTGGTTTGTGACGACATGGCGTCGCATGGTGGCGTGCCGCGGCTGAATTACATGAGCGGTGCGTATGGTTGGGACGCGGAGTACGTCTGGGATAGCTGGGCCAATTTTCAGTGGGCGGGTTTTCTCGCCGGGCGGCTGTGGCTGTTGCATCTGATGACGCAAGCGCAGCGCTACGCCGATGCAGCCATGCGGATCTGCGAGCGCATCGGTCCTGTGCTGGCCAGGCATCCGACGGTGTTCTCCTCCACCGGGATCGATATGTACTACGCGTTGACGCTAGGCTATCAGATCACCCAGCGCAAATCCTTGAAAGAATGGGTATTTTCGGGCGGCGATAACTTCGCGAACATCTTTGATCGGAAGGCCGGGGCGTTTCTGCAGATTGCCGGTGCGGACCGTATCGTCATCGATACGGGATTGAATCTGCCGTCGATGCTGTGGGCGTCGCAATGGGAACCGGCGCGGGCCGAGCTGGCGTATCGTCACCTTGATACCGTGCTGGCAGTCGGCTTGGTCCGGGGTGATGGATCGAACTGCCATGCGGCGGCGCTTGACCCAGAGGCGCGCTCTGTCACGGGATTGTTCAGTCTGCAGGGATGGAGCAACAGCAGCACCTGGGCGCGCGGACAGGCCTGGGCGATGCTGGGCTTTGCGCATGCGTATGAGGCCGGGCATCAGGCGCGTTATCTGGATGCGGCGCGATTGGCGGCGGACTGGTATGTCAATCATGCGCCGCCGGGCTGGGTGCCGCGGTATGATTACGACGATCCCGAGCGCGAGGCGCTTCCGTATGATTCCTGTGCCGCCTGCATTGCGACGGCGGCGCTGATGCGTCTGGCGCGCTGGCTGCCGGATCGGGCCGAGCGTTATCGCCATGTCGCACACGAAACGCTCATGGCGCTGATTGGTAACTTCCTGACCGTCGGCGGTGTCGTGCTGCACGGCAGCTGGGGCCGCATGCGGCATATCGAGCCCGGCAAGCCTCGTCTTGGCCGGTTCCCGCAGGAAGATGTCATGCCATATGGCAACTATTGGATCGCCGAGTGTCTGTATCGCGCGCTATCGGACGACTGGTCGGTGCTGTCACTGACTGGGTCTGTCTGAGGCTCGCACGCTGGAAAAGGAAGCGGACGTCATGATGTTCACGCCGAAGGGGATTTACACCGCGCTCGTGACGCCTTTCACGACGGACGATGGGTTTGATGAGGCGGCCTTTCGTGGGCTGATCGATTTCCAGATCGAAGCCGGGGCGGCCGGGCTGCTGGTGATCGGCGGCAGCGGCGAATTTGTCAGCCTGACGCCGGCTGAGCGGCAGCGGGTGATTGACGCCGCGATGGATCAGACCGCGCGGCGCGTGCTGGTCATCGTGGGCGCGCTGGCACCGGGGACGCGCGAGGTTCAGGACACGGTGCGGTATGCCTCGAAGGCGGGTGCCGATGCTGTACTCGTGCTGCCGTCCTATTATATCAAGGCCAGTGCTGACGGCATTTTTGAGCATTTCGCGCGCGTCGCGGACGCGGCGTCCATTCCGATCGTTGCGTACAACAATACGTCTCGAACCGGGCTGACGCTTGATGTCGCGGTGCTGGAACGGCTTGTGCGCATCCCGTCGATTGTGGCGCTGAAGGAGTGCGAACGCGATCTGGCAGTGGTGGCAGCGAAGATTGCCGCGATCGGCGACCGGATCGCGATCCTGTCCGGCGACGACGATCTTGGGTTCCCGACGTTTTTGCTGGGAAGCCCGGGCGGGATCTTCATGACCGCGAATCTTGTTCCGGCATTCCATCTGAATCTGTTCAAGGCGACGGTGAAGGGCGATCTGGTCCGTGCCCGCAAGGCCCATTACGCGTTGTTGCCATTGGTCGAGGCGCTCTACACGGCGAACCATCCCGGCCCGCTGAAGGATGCGATGGCACTGATCGGACATCCCGTCGGCACGGCGCGTGCGCCGTTGCAGCGCGCGTCGGTGGAGAACCTGAAGCGCGCGGAGCTGGCGCTGAAGGCGCTGGCTGAGGTGGAATTCCGGTGACGTCGACGCGGCCTGTTCCGCCTGACTACAAAATTTCAACCGACCCGCATCGGCTGAACATCGATGTCATTCACAAATTCCTGGCCGAGGACAGCTATTGGTCACCCGGAATCCCGCGCGCGATCGTGGAGCGAGCGATCGCAAACTCGCTTTGCTTTGGTGTGTACCACCGCACGGCACAGGTCGGGTTTGCGCGCGTCGTGACGGACCGGTCAACGTTCGCATTGCTTGCTGACGTGTTCATACTCGAGGCGCATCGCGGCAAAGGCCTGTCCAAGTGGCTCATGCAGTGCCTGGTTGGACACGAAGACCTGCAAGGTCTAAGGCGTTTCCTGCTTCTGACGTCGGATGCTCATGAATTGTATCGTCAGTTCGGGTTCGATTCGCTTGGTGCCCCATCGCGCTTCATGGAAATCCTTCGACCGGACATCTATCGATCGACCTGAGCGTTGCCGTCCGGCGTCAGGCTGCGCCCGCCCTGAAGCCGTTCCATGCCACGCTCTGTCATAACGATCGGCATTCCCGCGCTGTTTGTCTTGCTCTGGTCCACGGGCCAGATATCGGCGCGCTTTGCGGCGCCTTATGCTGATCCTCTGACGTTTCTGTCCATCAGGTTTGGTCTCGCTGGCGGACTGATCGCCATTTACGCCGTGCTCGCCGGGGCCACCTGGCCACGCCGTCGCATCGACTGGGTGCACGGCCTGGTTAGTGGCGTCTTGCTGCACGCGATCTATCTCGGCACGGTCTGGTGGGCGATCAAGCATGGCCTGCCCGCTGGCATATCGGGATTGATCGCGGCGTTGCAGCCGCTTTTGACCGCCGCTCTGGCCGGTCCGCTCGCCGGGGAGCGGCTGTCGGTGCGCCAACGGCTGGGCGTCGTGGTTGGCATCTGCGGTGTGGTGCTGGTGCTTTATCCGAAGCTGGCCGGGACAGGGTTTTTCGCCTCGGGTGGCGATACGATCCCGGCCCTCGTCAATGTTGTCGGCATGATCGGTGTCACGGCCGGCACGTTCTACCAGAAACGCTTCCTGCATAGTGGCGAACTCCGCACGATCGCGGTGGTGCAGTATCTCGGTGCGACACCGCCGGTCCTGCTCGTTGCGCTGCTGACCGAAAACCTGCGCTTCGAGATTGTCTGGCCGAGCGTGCTTTCGATGGCGTGGTCGGTGCTGGCGATGTCCATCGGCGCCATCGCTCTCATGCTGATGATGATCCGCCAGGGCGCGGTGTCGCGCGTCGCTTCGTTGATCTATCTCATGCCGCCGACCATCGCGTTTCAGGCGTGGCTGTTCTTTGATGAGACGCTCAGCGCCGTGCAGATCGCGGGGATGGTTGGCACCGCGGTTGGTGTCTATCTCGCTGTGAAAGTGGCGCCGGCTGTCGAAACTGCGACGGTGCGGGCGGCGGTTTCCCGCTGACGGCCGAAAGTCACGCCCACCCAGGGCCCGGCACGAGAATCGTGGACATTTGTCCTAACATTGTGTTGGTCAGAGGGGTTGTCTTGCGGTTTCGAGGAATTTGATATCGTCCTGCGTCGTTGCGCCCCCGGCCCCGCCACAGGCGTGCTGCCGCTGCGTGTCGGCGCGATGACATGGTCCGCGACCTAATGGGCGCGCGGCGCGCCCCGCGACGGGCTTTGCCTCAAGCGTAGCTGTAGTCGAGGTCGTTCGGCTTCATCACCTGCGCGATGGTCCATGACCCTTGCCACGGGGCCGGCTGACCCGCGGCGTGGTACACTAGCGTGGAGGTCAGGTCGCGGCCCGGCGTGCCCGAAGTCGGCACATAGGGCTCATCCGTCGGATGCTGCTGCTTCCAGCGCTCCCACAGCAGATCCAGGTACGTGTGGTGCAGGAAGAAGACCGGATCGTTGGGGGAGGAGGCGTCCTCCATGTTGCCGCCCACCCAGCGATGCACCGGGTTGTGCAGCACACCTTCCGACACCGTCTCGAAGCAGGAATGCCCCGGCCAGTACGGCGCCTTGCCCAGACCGGCGGACACATCGCTGGTAGTTGGCAACCACGACGTCGCGTCCTCGCCGAACACGCGCCGCAGGCCCGGATCGTTGGGCGTATCGTCCCAGACGCGGATGGGAAATTTGCCGCCGGCGAAGGCGAAGGGGCCGATGGTGACGCGGTCGTTCTGCGAGGCGTCGCCGTCACCGCCGAGGAAGTCAGGCGTGAACGGGTTGCCCGCGCCGCTGTAGTCCCAGTCCCAATAGGGCAGGGTGATCAACGGGTCGTTCGCGGCGGATTGCAGCGCGAGTTCGAACTGACGCAGCAGGATGCGGTGCCAGGGGTAGAACAGCGAGCTGCCATGCGGCATCGGCTCGAACATGGCCGGGCCGGTCATGGCGTTCTTGTGCACCTCGACGAAGTCGTCGTAGCGCCTCTGTTGCCCGGGGTGCAGCACGCTGTCGACGTCGTTCTTCAGCGCCAGCACGGCCTGCACGAAGCTGGTTTTCTGCGCCGGGGTCAGATCGCGATGATTGTGGCGCACGTCCATGACAGCACTCCCCGCGTTTGATTTCGATGTCGGCTTGGACGGGAGCGTCGCACAGGCGCACGGTCATCGGTGTGAGCCGGATCACCCGGCCGCGTTCGTCGGCGATTCGGTGGATCGGGCGCTAGGGCGCGGCCTTCAGGGTCCCCAGTGTCGCGGCGAACTGGTCGATGCGGGGGGAATCCGACACGGCTATCACGCGCGTGCGCAGGTCGGTGATGACCGGTGTCAGGTCGCAGTGTGCGGCCAGCAAGAAGCGCATGTTGGTCAGTTGACCCTCGAGGTCGATCGCCACCGACAGATAGTCCGTCCGCTTACGATCCACTTTCGCGGCTTCGCGGCTCAGCGCGTCGGCATAGGCAGCGCACAGCTCGGGTGTGGGCGCGAGGTTGAGGTCCTGCAGATCGCCCAGCCGGCCCAGTTTACCCTCGCGCAGCATGGTCGTGGCATCAGCCTGCCGGCCCTTGGCGTGGCGTGCGCCTTCCCAGGCTTGGTGGGCGCGATCGTCCGATCCTTCAGCGAAATAGAGCCAGTCTTGCAACGGCGAGTCGGGACTCAGCGCCGCGAACCTGGCGTCCTCCTGGGCGCGCCAGGCGGCCTGCTCCTGTTGCTCCTTCGCCTCGCGTGTCGCATCCTGCGCGCGCAGCGCCGCCTCGCGCGCTGGGTTGGGTCGCGCGGCTTGGTGGGACTGCACCAGCGGCACGATCGACAGCGCGGCGACGGCGAGGCCGACCAGGGCGCCGGTGGGGAGCGGGCGCAGGACCTGGTGCAACGCGGGCAGGCGCGCCCACACCGCGTAGCCGGCGAACAGCGGCGGCAGCACCACGGGCACCAGGATCGTCCAGCCGTGATCGTCGGTGTAGATCTCGCTCGCGGTCACCGCGGCGACGGCGGAGAGCGGCAGCAGCAGCAGGGCGCCGATTGCACCGGAGGGCGGCATGCGGCCCTGCACGCCGCCGATCAGCAGCAGGATCCCCAATACGAGCCAGAGCAGCGCGCCCTCGATCGCAGCGAAGGCGGAGGCCAGCGCGTTGCCGGCAGCATCGCTGCTGCCGACCGAGGTGAGGGTGGACAGCATCAAGGCGTAGAGGAAGCCACCCAGTCCGAGCAGGACCAGCATCCCGACCGGTGGTTTCGGGGCGGGTGCGGGGGGCGGAGCCGGCTCGGCGCTTGGATCACCCATGGGACGGTCCGTGCTGGGATGGGCGGACAATACACCAGCGTGACGGGTTTGCCGGTGGGAGCGGTGGAACCTCTGCAATCGAAAATTCACCGCAGCGGCACAGAAACACCGAGGGTGGGGGGCGGGCCTGCCAGCCGGCCGTGGCAAGGATCGTTGATGCGCTTGGCGCGGCGCGCTGGAAACGCCTTTGGCGTCTGTTCGGCCGGCGACCTGCTCCCCCAAATCCTCGGCGTTTCTGTGTCTCTGTGGTAAATCCTGCTTGCGGTGGTGGCGGCAGCCCCCGGCCGTTCCTACCTGACCTGCACCGAAACCCCTCGCGTTCCGCCGTCACCTCGCCTATGTGTGCGCCGCACCATTTCCGCGAATCCCCATGAACATCCGCAACGTCGCCATCATTGCCCATGTCGACCATGGCAAAACCACGCTGGTCGATCAGCTGCTGCGCCAGTCCGGCTCATTCCGCGAGCACCAGGCGGTGGCCGAGCGCGCGCTCGACCGCAATGACCTGGAGCGGGAGCGGGGCATCACCATTCTGGCCAAGGCGACCTCGGTGCTCTGGCACGACACCCGCATCAACATCGTCGACACGCCCGGCCACGCCGATTTCGGCGGCGAGGTGGAGCGCATCCTGAACATGGTGGATGGCGCCATCGTGCTGGTGGACGCGGCCGAGGGCGTGCTGCCGCAGACCAAGTTCGTGGTCGGCAAGGCCCTGGCGCGCGGGTTGCGGCCGATCGTGGTGGTGAACAAGGTCGATCGTGCCGATGCGCGGTCCGACGAGGTTCACACCGAAGTGTTTGACCTGTTCGCCGCTCTTGGGGCGGACGACAACCAGTTGGACTTCCCGATGCTGTTTGCCTCGGGCCGCCAGGGTTGGGCGGACACCACGCTGGAGGGGCTGCGCAAGGACCTGTCGGCGCTGTTCGAGCTGGTCATCAGCCATGTGCCGGCGCCGACGGTGGATCCGGCCGCGCCGTTCGCCATGGTGGCATCGATCCTGGAGGCTGACCCGTTCCTGGGCCGCGTGCTGACCGGGCGGATCGAGCAGGGGCGGGCCAAGGTTAACATGCCGTTGAAGGTGTTCCGCGCCGATGGGTCGGTGCTGGAGACCGGGCGGCTGACCAAGCTGCTGTCGTTCCGCGGGCTGGACCGCGTGTCGGTGGAAGAGGCGGAGGCGGGGGATATCGTCGCCATCGCCGGGCTGACCGAGGCGACGGTGCCAGACACAATCGGCGGGCCGGAGCTGGCGGCGCCGTTGCCGGCGATCCCGGTCGATCCGCCGACGTTGGCGATGACCTTTCGCATCAATGACGGGCCGCTGGCCGGGCGCGAGGGTAAGAAGGTGACGTCGCGGCAGATCCGCGACCGCCTGTATCGCGAGGCCGAAGGCAATGTCGCGATCAAGGTGTCCGACAGCAACGAGTTCGAGGCGTTCGAGGTCGCCGGGCGCGGCGAACTTCAGCTCGGCGTGCTGATCGAGCAGATGCGGCGCGAGGGCTTCGAGCTCACGATCGGTCGGCCGCGCGTGCTGACGCGGACCGACGATGCGACCGGCGCGCGCGAAGAGCCGATGGAAGAGGTGCTGATCGACGTCGACGAGCCCTATGCCGGAGTGGTGGTCGACAAGATGGCGCGCCGCAAGGGTGAGATGACGGACCTGCGGCCTTCGGGCGCCGGCAAGCAGCGCATCACCTTCCGCATCCCGAGCCGCGGGCTGATCGGCTATCACGGCGAATTCCTGACCGACACACGCGGCACGGGGATCATGAACCGGCTGTTCGCCGGCTATGCGCCGTGGAGGGGATCTATCGAGGGGCGGCGCAACGGCACGCTGATCTCCACTGAGCCGGGGGAGGCGGTGCACTACGCGCTGTTCTATATCCAGGAGCGCGGCACGCTGTTCGTGAGCCCGGGCGAGAAAGTCTATCAGGGCATGATCCTGGGCGAGAACAACCGTGGGTCCGACCTTGAGGTGAACCCGATCAAGGAGAAGAAGCTCACCAACATCCGCGCCGCCGGCAAGGACGATGCGATGCTGCTGATCCCGCCGCGGAAGCTGAGCCTCGAGCAGGCGATCGCCTATATCGAGGATGACGAGCTGGTCGAGGTGACGCCGGGCGCGATACGGTTGCGCAAGCGGTTCCTTGATCCGCATGCGCGCAAGCGGAACGAGCGCAAGTCGGAGAGCGCGGCGGCATAGCCTGTGATCACCTGAAGCGCCCGCGTCAAAGGGCGAGGATCACGGCTGAAACAAGACTGGGGATGGAGTGAGCGGTCAAACGGATCGGCGCGGCGGGATAGCGCTGGTTGCCATCAGCACCATCGTATGGAGCACGTCCGGGCTGTTCGTCCGGCTGCTGGCCCTGGATCCGTGGGCAGTGACCGCGGGGCGTGCCGGCGTGGGGGCGATCGTGCTGGCGTTGTATGTGCTCTGGCGGTCGGGTGCCACGGCGCCGCGTGCGGTTGCGCGCATGGGGGCGCGGGGTGTCCGCATCGGGATTTACTCCGCCGTGGCGATCGTGGTGTTCGTGCCGGCCTTGCAACAGACCAGCGTCGCCAACGTGATGACGATCTACGCGGGGCTGCCGTTCATCGTCGCGGCGCTCGCCTGGGTCCGGCTGGGCGAGCGGCCGGCGGCACACACGCTGATCGCCAGCGCGGTCGCGACGGTGGGGCTGATGGTGATGCTGGGCGGGCCAGGCAGCGTGGGCATGCGCCTGGGGGATTTGCTCGCCTTGGCCGGCACGTTGGTCACCGCGATGATGACGGTGGAGGCACGGCGCGGCGCGGCATCGCAGATGCTGCCTGCGACCTTGTTGGCGAATGTGCTGGCCGCGCTGGTGACGCTGCCCTTCGCGGGCGCGCTGCTGGGGGCGGGCGCGCGGGACTGGGGCGTGATCCTTGCCTTGGGCCTGTGCGGCGCGTCGGTGGGCCTGGTGCTGTATCTGATCGGCTCGGCGTTGATCCCGGCGGCGCTGAGTGCGCTGATCAGCACGGTGTCGGTGCCGGCGGGCGTGTTCTGGGCCTGGGTTGGGGTTGGTGAGCTGCCGAGCGCGGGCCAGGCGCTGGGTGCGGCGATCGTGTTGACCGGGGTGGTTGGCGCGCTGTTGCAGGAGCAGCGGGCGCGGCGTCTGGCGGCATAGGGCGCTTGCCGAATCGCGATTGAACCGCGCACCACCGCCGCTATGTCGGAGGCATCGCAGGGCCGGAGTCTGTCTGATCATCGGCTGTGGCTGATGGCGGCGTATGGGTTCGTCGCGGGCCTGCCGCTGCCGTTGTCGGGATTCACGTTTCGGCTGTGGCTGTCGGAGGGCGGCGTGTCGCTGGCGGTGATCGGGCTGACCGCGAATATCAGCCTGGCATATTCACTGAAATTTCTGTGGGCACCCCTGCTGGACAATGCGCGCCCGCTGGGGGCGTTGCGGCATCTGGGCCAGCGGCGTGGGTGGTTGGTGGTTATCCAACCGGCATTGGCCGTCGCGGCGGCGCTGCTGGCGTTGTCCAATCCGGCGACCGGGCCGTTGCTGTCGCTCGCGGCGGCGGCCTCGGTCGCGTTCCTGTCGGCGACGCAGGACATCGTGGTGGATGCCTGGCGCATCGAAGTGTTTCCGCCCCGGCAACAGGGCGCGGCGATGGCGATGTATGTGTGGGGCTATCGCGTCGCGTTGCTGATCGCGACGACGGGGGTGATCTCCGCGGTCGGCACCATCGGCTGGCATGCGGCGCTGCTAGGTGTCGCCGCGCTGCTGGCGAGCGGTGTGATCGTCACGCTGTTCGCCCCCGAGCCCATCCCGGTGGCACGCGACGCGGCGTCGGTGCACTTTGTCGAGCGGCTGAAGCATGCGGTGGTGGAACCGTTTCGTGACTTCCTCACGCGGCAGGGGGCCTGGCTGATCCTGGCCTTCGTCGCGCTGTACAAGTTGGGCGAGGCGATGGCTGGTATCATGACGCCACCATTCTATCGGGCGTTGGGGTTCTCGCGCGATGCGATCGCGGCGACGGGCTGGTTCTCGCTGGGCGGCACGCTGGCTGGGATCACGCTGGGCGGCTGGCTGGTGGCGCGGCTGGGCGTCGGCCGCGCGCTGCTGCGCACTGGCTGGGCGCAGACGCTGGCGATGGCGATGTATCTGCTGCTGGCGGTGTCGGCAGGCGAACACCACGTGCTGTACGCGACGGTGACCAGCGAGGCGTTTGCGCAGGGGATGGCGGATGCTGCGTTCATCACGTTCCTGTCGGGGTTGTGTTCGCGCGCGTTCACCGCGACGCATTATGCGCTGCTGACGTCGCTGGCGGCGATTGCGACGCATACGATCGGTGGGTTTTCCGGCGTGGTCGCGTCGCGGGTGGGGTGGGTGTGGTTCTACACGCTGTGCCTGTTCGCGGCGTTGCCGTCGATGGGGCTGATGCTGGTGCTGTTGCGAAAGTATCCGCCGGCGGAGAAGGCGTAGGTCGGTGGTAGCCTGGTCATTGCGAGGCAGGCAATATCTGCGTTTATCCCGGTTCGATCGGCATGCGCGCGATGCTGGTCCAGGCGATCGGGGCGCCGGATTTGTCGACCGCCTGGGCTTGGGGCAGCGTCGCGTCCCAGTCGGCGCCGATGAAGCGCTGGCCGTTCACGCCGGCCGCATCGTCGGAGACCAGGTACAGCAGCGGCGGCACCATTACCTCGGGGCGCAGCATGCGGCGGCGGTCGCCGGCATCGTCGCCGACCAGCGGGGTGTCGGTGACGCCGCCCGGCACCAGAACATTGCAGGTGACGCCGGTGCCTTTCAAATCGTTCGACAGCACCGCCATCGCCGCTTCCGCCGATGCCTTGCTGGCGCCGTACAGCAGGTAGCCCGCGCGGATCATCGTGCCGAGGCTGGTCGTCACCGTAATGATCCGGCCGGATTTGCGCGCCAGCATATGCGGCAGCACGGCGCGTGCCAGCATGATCGGCGCGGTCCCGTTCACCGCCATGAAGCGGCTCCATTGTTCCGGTGTGGCCTCCCAGAAGCGGATCGGATTGCGGCGCTGGTCGGCGCGCACGCCGGATTGGCCGATGCCGGCGTTGTTCACCAGCACGTCGACACCGCCGAAGCGGTCCAGCGCGGTCGCGGCGATGCGATCGCACGCCTCGGGATCCGCCAGGTCGGCGCCGATCGCGTGCAGCGTACCGCGTGCCTGGAGCTGGCGGCCCGCGTCCGCGACGGCGGCAAGGCCATCGGCATTCCGATCCACACCCGCAACATTAAAACCGGCCCGCAGCAAACCCAACGTCATCGCCCGGCCGAGGCCGCTTGCCGCGCCGGTGACGATGGCTGATTTTTGATCGGATGGCATAAGTTCCCTCCCGCCGCCTGGTGCGTCCCATGATCGCAGGCTGGCGCGCGTTGGCAATATTCGCCGTGGCGCCGACCGGCACCGGGTCGGTGGTGGTTAGGCCGTGATGCATCCCGACAGCGAGGCGGCCTCTTGCACCGCGACACATTGCCGGATCATCTGCAGTTGCCCGCCCGTCACAACCAGCGGCGCGCAGCCACAGCTCTCCCACACGCGCGAATGATCGACTGATCGCGCTGAGAAATCCAGGAACAGTTGGATCGGCCCCTCGGCATTCGCGAAGCTGCCGCGCGTGCCAGCATCCAGATACGACTCCGCTGCCATCCCTTCCACTGTCAGAACATCATGTTCCGGCAGCTCGACTTGATAATATGTGACCTCATCCACCCGCAGTTGCGCGATCGTGCTGCCATTGATCAGGTGCTTGATCGGCACCAGCATGTCAGACAGAAACACCGCGTGATCAGGTGACAGGAACAGGTCACGTTGCGGCAACCCGTCGCCGAATGCGCCGGCCGCGATGCGGATCGGCCAGACCTTGTGCAGTTCGCGATGCCGGCGGCAGTCGATCCGGCGATGCCCAATCCACACCACCGGCACCACCCCGGAGAACTCTGTCGGCACCAATGTGCCGACAGCCAGATCCTCCACCGGAACATCGCCATCCACGGTCCGGATCAGCGTGCCGACGCGGAAGCACGCGGTGAAAGTGATCTTCTCCAGCCCGGTGCTGGTATCCGCCGCCGCGAGGAACGCAAGCGGCGTGGAGCCAGAGAAATAAGTGACGTCGGAGAACACCGTGGTGCCGACATTGGTCAGCACCGACAGCGTACCGGGCCCATAGACCGCCGACGACACCGCGGTGCCCGGCAGCTCGATCGCGTCGCCGATGCCCACATTGCCGAGCAACGCAGCCACCGTGCCGCCCGGATTGATCAGTCCAATCGTTCCGCCATCGGAGGAATTGTCACCCCGGTTCAGCAGCAGTTCCGAGGTCGATTTCGGCGCCGCCGCCAGCACGATCGTGCCACCATCCACCGCCTGGTAGATCTCCGACGGATCGATCAGCGCCTCGACCGTGGTGACGGCATGGGTGCCCTCGGCGCCGATCAGCGCACCGTTGAAGCTCGGCGAGTTGATCGTCAGCGACGCGGTGCCACTATTCGGCAGCGTGTCGGCGAAGATGCCGCGGCTGCCGGCCTCGGCCACCGACAGAGACGCAACGCTCAGCGTGCCGCCCACGGCGAGATAGCCCTGCGACACTGTCAGCCGGTCGAGATACAGGTTCGCGATATCATCGTAACCGCCCGGCGCACTGCTGGTGCTGCCAGGGATATTCGCAGTGACGATGCCACCGGAGACCGGCACAGTGCCGCCGGTCCAGTTGGAGCTGTTGCTCCAGATATATTCCGGTGTGGAACCGACCAGGCTGGTGTTGCCCTGCTGGAACATCACGCCCTGCTGGCCGGTGAAGGTGATCCGTTCCAACCCGCTGATCGGATCCGCGGCGGCGATGAACCTGGTCGGCGCGGCGCCAGTAAAGCTGACGTCGGAGAAGGTGACGTCGCCAGCGCCGGTGCGCACCAGGATGCTGCTGGCGCCATAGGTCACGCCCGTGAGGTAACTGCCCGGCAGCGCAATGGAATCGCCAGCCTCGGTGCCAGCCAGCGGCAGAGCGATAGTGCTGCCGGGAGCGATGAAGGCGAAGGTGCCGGACGGCGTGCCGGGACTGCTGAACGGTGTCGGCATCAGCACCGGCTCGCCGCCACCATCGATCTGATAGAGCTCGCCCGGATCGGCGGCGCTTTGCACCATGGGCAGGGCATTGGCGCCGAATGCGCCGAGGCTGCCGTAGCCGGTGCCGCTGAAGCCATCGACCACCAATGTTGCCGCCGGACTACCCAGGTCGGTATCGCTGTAGACACTGGCGACCGTGCTGCCGAAGCTGAGTGTGCCAATCTCCAGCGACGCGCCATGCGCCAGTCCGGACGAGCCGCCCACCGCGATGAAGCCGTTGGCAACGTCGAGACTGTCGAGGAACAGGCTGCCCAAGTCGTCATAGCCGCTGGGGTTGGGGCCGCCGCTGATGTTGAAGGTGACATCGTCGCCCTTCATCGGCCCGCCACCTGTCCAGTTGGCGGGCGTGCCCCACAGGTAGACGTCGAACGTGAAGCCGCTCCTGACGAGCGTCGACGCGGCGGACTGCTTGAAGTCGCTGGCCATCGTCCCCTCGCTGTCGCCTGAGACGGGGTGTGACCGACCTGGCGGCAGCCGCGTCGGTATCTTCTTCACCTGGTCGGTGTGGGCGCGGAGGTTGGCCGTGAATATGCGCTACCGCAACAACAAGATGGGGTGAGGTAAAGACGATTTCGTGAACAGATCCAATTCCGAGAGAGGGTTCACGTAACCTGAGACGGTGCGGCTTATCCTGTCGGCAACCAGACGCTGACCGTGGTGCCGACGCCGTCCTCACTCTCGATCGACAACAGGCCCCGGTGGCGATTGACGATGTGCTTGACGATCGCCAGTCCCAGCCCCGTGCCGCCCACCGCGCGGGAGCGGCCCTTGTCGACGCGATAGAAGCGCTCGGTCAGCCGCGGCAGGTGTTCGCGCGGGATGCCCTGGCCCTGGTCGGCGACACTCAGCACCACGCCGGGTCGCGCCGGCCAGCGCGCGCCACGCGCCTGCTCCACCACCACGCGGATGGTGCCGTCGTCGCGGCCATATTTCAGCGCATTGTCCAGCAGGTTCTGCGCCACCTGCGCCAGCTGATCGGAATCGCCAAGGACGGCAGGCAGGCCGGGGGGCAGGGCGGCCTCGAGGCTGACGCGACGTTCGGTCAGGCGCGGCTCGAATCCGGCGACCTGACGTTGCAGCAGTTGCACCAGATCGATCCGATCGGCCGGTGCCTGGTGCTCCATCAGCTCGACCCGCGACAGGCTCAGCATGTCGTCGATCAGCCGTGTCATGCGTGCCGCCTGCTCGGCCATGATGTCGAGGAAGCGCTGTTGCGCGGGCAGATCATCCTTTGCGGGACCCCGCAACGTATCGATGAAGCCGATTAGGGAGGCCAGCGGCGTGCGCAGCTCATGGCTGGCGTTGGCGGCGAAGTCGGCGCGCATGCGCTCGATCGCGCGCTCGCGCGACCGGTCGGACAGTACCACCACGGCGCGCCCGCCATCGGACAATGGTGGGTCCATCGGCACCACCGTCGCCTGCACCTCGCGTGCCATCGGCGCGGGCAGACTGAGCTCGACGCTGTGCGGGCTGGCCTGGGTGAAGGCGCGATCGATCGCCGCTCGCAGCACCGGATGGCGCAATACTGCCGGCAGGTCGGCGCCCAGCATCGTCGCCGCAGCGCTGTTGGCGCGCAGCACCGATCGATCCGCGGCCAGCACGATCAGCGGGTCGGGCAGACGTTCGACGATCGCCTCGTCGGCGCGACGGAGCTGGGCGAGCATCGCGGAACGTTCGGCAAGGCGACGCGACAGGCGTTCGATCTCACGGCCCAGCCGTTCGAAACCCGGCAGCGCGGGCGTTTCGGTAGCGGGTTGATCCTCACCCAGGCGGCGCACTGTCTCGGACAGCACCGCCAGGTCGCGTCCCCAGAGCAGGGCCAGGCCGGTGGCCACCAGCAGGATGAGGCCGATGGCGATAGCAGCGCCGACCGGCGTCGCGGCGCCGATCGCGGCCAGCACCACCAATGCCAGCACCGGCACGCCGGAGATGGCGACCAAGGTCAGGAAGGTACGGCCGCCGCCCACGTCATCTCACCTGGTGATCCCGGATCGCGGCAATCGGCTTTTGGGTTCCCCGTCATCGCCGCGCTGGTCCGGCCATGACCGGAAGCGACCGATGCGCCCATCCGCGGTGTCATCGCATCCCGCTCGGCCACAGCACCACGCGCAGCGTCTGCAGCAGGATGACGTAATCGAACAGAATAGAGAAGTTCTTCACGTAATAGAGGTCGTAGCTCAGTTTCGACCGCGCATCGTCAATCGACGCGCCATGGGGATAGTTGATCTGCGCCCAGCCGGTCAGCCCGGCCTTCACCAGATGCCGCTCCTTATACAGCAGGATCTGGTTGGTCAGCTCCGCGAAGGCCATCGGGCGTTCCCGGTGCGCACCGACAAACGACATGTCGCCGCGTAGGATGTTGAGCAGTTGTGGCAGCTCGTCGATGCGGCTGCGGCGAAGGAAGGCACCGACGCGGGTGATGCGGCAGTCCTGCGATGCCGCCCATACCGCGCCCTGCGCCTCGGCATCCACGCGCATGGTACGCAGTTTCAGGATCGAAAAGACGCGGCCGTCCTTGGTCACCCTCTGCTGCCGGTAAAGGATCGGGCCGGGGCTGTCGAGGCGGATGGCGAGCACCGCGACCACCAGACAGGGCGCGGTCAGGAACAGCACCAGCAGGCTCGCTGCCAGGTCGAACACGCGCTTGAGGGAGCGATCCAGCGCGCCGAACTCTAAGCCGTCGGAGTAGATCTGCCAGCTCAGTTCCATCCGCTTCAGGTCGACGCGGCGGATCTCACGTTCGATGAAGCTGAGATATTGTAGCACCGGAAATCCCGCCTTCTTGCAGTCGAGCAGGCGTTGCACGTCCATGCCGCGCCGCTCGTCGGGGGCGACGACGATCTCGTCGGCGTTCTCGTGCTGCGCTGCCGCCAGCACGTCGAAGTCGTCCAGCCGCACGATGCGCCCGGCGGACTGGGTCTCCAGGCGGGGATCAACCTCGCCGAGCGAGGCGTGGTGCAGGAAGACGACGTCATATTGGAGGGAGCTGCCTTCCTTGCCCAGCATGTGGGCGAGGTCCCAGGTCCGCAACCCGGCACCGATCACCAGCAGATGCCGGCGCAGCACGCGGCGGGTCAGGAGCGCGTGAAACACCTGCCGGGCGAGGAACGCGCACAGCGTGAAACCCGTCATCGCCAACGCGAAGCCCACCGCCTGGTCGCGCCCGCCGATATGGGCGAAAGCAGTGGGCACGGCCAGATGCAGCAGTTCGACCCGCACAACGGTCAGCATCGCGCCCATGCCGACCACCAGTGGCACGCGCCCGCTCAACTGACTGCCCTCGACCAGGGCCTCACGCCGGTACAGGCCCATGGCGTACCGCACCAGCAGGTCCAGCACCGGGTAGCTGATCGCGCGTAGGTCGACCGGCGTCGTGTCCGGCAGGCGAACGGTTGGCCATGCCAGCGAGAGCAGCGGCGGCCGAAGGACCGCCACCAGTACGGCGTCGAACGTGAACAGAACTGTCCCGGTGGTGGTGAGGGAAAGCTTGAGGGACCGCATCAAGCCGTGAGGGTAGCCGGGTGGATGCCAGGGCGGAAGAACCAATGCCGTGCGGCAATGGGGATGTCATGCAGGTGCCGCTTGTACGTTCACCGCGCCCGCGCAGCGGGAGAGGTCTGCGCGCGCCCGTCCACCCGATCGCCCTGTCACTTCGCCTCCGGCGCCGGGCCTCAGCTCGCGAGGAAGCGCCGCACCTCGGTGACCGCCTGGGCCAGGCCGACGCGTTGCACGACGACGCCAGTGGGGAACGCCGACAGCAGCCGGCTGGGGGTCTGCCGGTCGAGCAGCACGAACACGCCGCGATCGGTGGCGCGGCGGATCAATCGCCCGAAGGCCTGGCGCAGCCGCAGCCGGGCGATGCGGTCGTCGTAGCCCTTCAGATCGCCGCCGGACAGGTGCACGCGCCGCTCGCGGTGCAGGATGTCGGGCCTTGGCCACGGTGTCTTCTCGAACACCACCAGCCGCAGCGCGCGGCCAGGCACGTCGACGCCGTCGCGCATCGCGTCAGTACCCAACAGGCAGCTTTCCTCCTCGGCGCGGAAGATGTCGACCAGCGTGGCGTTGTCCATCGCATCGACATGCTGGGCGTAGAGCGGGATGCCGGCCGCCTCCAGCGTCGGCGCAATCCGCGCGTGCACGGCTTGCAGGCGGCGGATCGCGGTGAACAGGCCCAACCCGCCGCCGCCGGCGGCCAGGAAGAGCGCGCGATACGACGCCGCCAGCGCATTAATATCGCCGCCGGGGACGTCGGTCACGACGAAGGCGCGGGTCTGCGCGGCATAGTCGAACGGGCTGGCCACGGCGACGCGGATCGCGGGCGAAGGCAGATGCGGCGCGCCGACCCTGGCCTCGGCCGACGCCCATGACAGTTCGGCGTCCGCCTCGCCCGAGTCGCGCAGCGTCGCCGAGGTCACCAGCAGCCCGTGCGCCGGCGCGGCCAGGCTGAGGGCGAATGGTACGGTCGGATCGAGCCAATGGCGGTGCAGGCCGACATCACGGTCGCCACCCTCGCGCCGGTCGAGCCGCAGGAACAGCACGTGTTGGCGTCGGGCGCCGGGGTCCGGCGGCCCGTCGCTCACCGCGCGCAGCATGTCGCGCCAGGCAGTCAGCGAATCAATCGCGCGCCGGCCCAATGATCGGCCGGCGGCCTCGATGCGGATGCGGGTGGCGGCGTCCAGCTCCTCCGCCTCATCCTCCAGGCGTGCGACGAGGCGCGCCCGCAACGTCTCCAGCGGCTCGGCGATGCGGCTCAGCGCGCGGGCCAGCCGGTCGGCCGCCTGGGGCAAGGCGTCAGCGGTCGGGAACAGGTCGCACTCGAGCGCACCCCAACCGGCGCGCGATGCAGGCCCATCATCGCCGGCGACCCGCGCCAACACCTGACGGCGTAACAGGCGCAGAACGGTCTCGGTCGGATTACCCGGCCCGTCCTCCAGCCCGTCCAGCAGCGGATCGTCGTTGGCGAGCCGCGTCCACCAGCCGGGGGCGGGCAGGGCGCGGGCGGCTTGCAGCGCGGCGTCGAGCGGCACCTGCAGCGCCGGTCGTTCCGCCACCAACTCGTCCAGCCGCCGCCGCAGGCCGCGCGCGCGGGACCGTCCGCCCTCGGCGCCAAGCAGCCAGCGGCGCAGTTCCACCGTCTCCAGCCCCGATAGCTCGGCCGAAAAGGCGCTGTCGGCGGCATCGAACACGTGATGGCCTTCGTCGAACACGTAGCGGGTCGGCACCGAGGCATCGTCCAACCCGCCCCACGCCGCCTGCGCCATTACCAGCGCGTGGTTGGCCACCACCAGCTCGGCGGTGCGGGCGCGGCGGATCGTGTGTTCGACGAAACAGCGCTTCCAATGCGCGCAGGCGGCGTGGATGCACTCGCCGCGCCGGTCGGCGAGGCTCAGCAACGTGGCAGTACCGAACAGTTCCGACAGCCAGCCGGGCAGGTCGCCGCCCTGGATGTCGCCGTCATTGGTGGTCAGCGCCCAGCGGGCAATCAGCCCCAGCGGAATGACCGACGCCACGGCCAGCCCGGTGATCGCCGGGGTCAGCACTTCCTCGTAATTCAGCAGGCACAAATAGTTCTCGCGGCCTTTGCGTACCACGACGCGGCGGCGGCGCTCGGCTGGGTCGGGGTAGAGCCGCGCCAACTCGGCGTCGATCTGGCGTTGCAGGTGGCGGGTGAAGGTGCTGACCCAGGCGGTGCCGCGGTTCTTTTCCGCCCAGACGCTGGCTGGAGCGATATAGGCCAGCGTCTTGCCGGTGCCGGTGCCGGCCTCGGCCAGCACCAGATGCGGATCGCCGCGCTGCTCGCGCGGGGCAAAGGCGATGGCGGCGGCGCCGGCGTAATCCGCCTGGCCCTGCCGCTGTTCCGCGTCCGGCCCAAGCATCCTCGCCAGACGGTGGCGTGCCTCGGCCTCGGACACAGCGTGGGAGGAGGGGGCCGCCAACGGGGCGGTCTCCTCCCATTCCGGCAGGCGCTTCCAGACGCGCAACGGCTCGTTCGACGGGCTGGCGGCTGGTTGGCCCAGAGCCCGCAACACGAAGGGCCCCCACCCCCAGCCGGCCTGGCCCATGCGCGCGGCCAGTGCGGCCGCATCGCGGTTCAGTGCCAGGCTCCGCCCGGCGGCGAGCCGCTGCAACAACAGGTCGGCGAGATCCGGCAGCAGCGCGACCTCGGCTTCCAAGCCGCCGGTGGGCAGGTCGAGGTCCAGCGCCAGCGCCAAGCCGCGCGGGGTCGGGGCCGCGGTGCGGGCGGGCAGCACGAAGGCGAACAGCTCCAGCAGGTCGAGGCAGGCAAGGTCACGCAGACCCAGCCGGCGCAGCGTGGCGGGCGCATGCACCAGCAGCGGCGGATCCATGGCCTGGACGGTGGCAGCGATCTCGGCGCTGGGGCGCGCCAGCAGCTCGCCGTCGGCCGTGAGTACCGCGGCCCTTCCATGCGCGGCAACGAGACTCGGCAACGGCAGCGGCATCGGTGGAGTATAGGGAAACAGCACGCGCACGGGTATGGCACGGCGCGTGATGCCGCCGCGGCGATTGTGCCACGCCGTGGTGCGTTCTACGCCTCGATGTTCGATGCGGGGACTGCGACTATTTGGCCGCGAGAACAGGACGTACGGTTAACGACCCAGACTTGCGGCGCCTGTTTAATTCGTGAACCATAACATCACGCTCAATTCCGATTTTTGGTGTCAAGGTTACGAAAACCGGATCGATGGCGGTATGCGCGTATGCGGCGTGCCGTTGATGGCCGACAGCACGAGGGACGGCGCGCACGGCAACGCAACGGGACCGGTGGCACACGGGTGGGTTGCCCGGAGGCGAGTCTCTGTCCAATGACAGCGCCATGGCGCTGTTTGGCATGGCAACGTCGCTGGATGTGCCGCAAGTGGCGATTGATCCCGTCATTGCGGCCGCCCCGCGAGTGGCAGCCGACACCGCGGCACCCGCCGTGCCGCGCCAGATCGTCTTTACCGAAGGCAATGTTCCGGACGCGCAAGACCTGCTGAACGGTGTGCAGCCCGGTGTGCAGGCCGCGCTGCTGGACCCCGATCAGGACGGCGTGCAGCAGATCGCCGCCTATCTGAGCAGCCACGCGATTACCAACCTGGCGGGCATCGACATCGTCGCGCACGGCGCCGACGGCGAGATCGCGTTGGGCACGGGCACGCTGAGCAGCGCGACGCTCGGCAGCCACCAGACCGAGTTGCAGTAGATCGGCACGGCACTGGCGCCGGGCGGCGCGATTCAGATCTACGGCTGCGATATGGGTGAGGATGCCGCCGGTGTCAGCTTCCTCGATCAGCTTTCGCAGGCGACGGGGGGGCCAATATCGCCGCTGCCTCGCATCTGGTGGGCGACGTGGCCGGTGGCGGCAACTTCGAGCCGAACCTCAATGTCGGCACGATGGATGTTACGACACCGTTCACGACCGCCGCGCTGACGTCGTTCAAGGGGGAACTGTCGCTCTCGACCTCCCCCCACTGTTTTTGGCGGTGTGGGCCAATAGCCCGTCGCCCGTTGTCCAGACCGAGCTTGGGGTGACCGGCATCGGCGCCGGCGGCGAGACCCTGACCGGCACGATATCGGTGCTGGCCGAGGCCAATACCAGCGGCGCCAACACTTATTCCGTGTTCAATGCGATTGACATCGATGCGCCACCGGACCGGTATTTTGCTGCCGCGACGGGTTTCGCCAATAATACAGGCAAGTTGCTGGAAGGCACCATCGAGACCGGCGGCAGCTACGCGACCTTGGGCACGCTGCAGGGCCCGCACGGGCTCGTCGTCGTCCCCGGCATCGATATCATCTTCTTCGGCGATTCAGACGGTGATTTTGCCTTCAACGGCGGTGTAAACCAGATCGACTACGGCAATATCCTGAGCCCCCAGTGGGGCAGTGTGTATGCCCTCCCGGGTGGCTTCAACGACACTGACGGCAGTGCGAGCGGTGCTTACAATCCAACCGTCGCCGTCGACGCCACCAGTGCCACCGGCAGCCTGCTGCTCTGGACTGCCGTCAACACCTTGTCCAACGGCACTGACACCATTGACCTGACGCAGAACTTCATCATGGAGGCGACCTATACCATAACCGGCAGCGGGTCGACCCAGAGCGCCTCGATCAATGGCACGGAAACACTCTCTGCCGGCACCGCGGCGGCGTTTGCCACCGACATCGTGCTCAATCCGGCGCTCAATCTATTCTACATCAGCAGCGACGGCACCGTCAGCAACGGCACCGTCGCCACCAATGGGGCCATCTACGCAGGTAGCGTGACCTACACGTCGACCAACCGCACCCCGTTGGCCAAACTCACCTTCTCGGGCGCCAGCGGGATCCCGTCCGGCGCCAGCCCGCTGGGCCTCTACCTCGAAACGCAGCCGAGCATCACCGCCAGCGGCACCACCAGCTTTCCCCCAGTGGCAGCGCGGTCGCCGTGGACAGCGGCCTGACCGTTGGCAATACGGACGGGCAGGATTTAGTCAGTGCAACTGTGGCCATCGGCGGTGTCCTCAACGGCGACGTGTTGGCCTTCAACGGCGGCGCCAGCAGTGAGACGTTCTCTGACGGCTCAACGATCCATGCCACCCACGTCCCCACGAGCGGCGTGCTGACGCTGAGCGGCACGGCCTCCGCGACGGACTACCAAACGGCGTTCGACAGCGTCACCTTCAGCTCCACCAGCAGCGTCGGCAGCCGCACCGTCTCCTGGACCACGAATGACGACCTCCTCGCTGGCAATACCGCCACCAGCAACGTCAAGCTCGCCTCCGCCGGTCCAACGCTTTCCACCGGCGGCACGGTCACCTTTACCGGCGGCGGTTCGGCGGTGGTGTTGGATTCCACCGCGGCGATCACTGACCCTAAATCCGGCAGTTGGGTGATTGGGTGACGAGCGATCCCTGGCGAATTGCACCCTGAGGTAGGTCATTCAAGCGGTGTTGAGACGCGGTGGCGGCTGAAGTTGGCGTCCGTGCAGGAAGTATCGCAGCGCCTCACTGAG
>DATHNE010000168.1:0-8871 GCA_035486355.1 Acetobacteraceae bacterium | reverse complement strand
TCAGCACCTCCTTTCCGCGAGCGCCGCGCGCCTCGGCGAGTGCCAGCAGCGCCGGCAGAATTGCCACCGACGGATGTCCGGGCATCGCCATGTTGACGTCGTCGAAGTCCAGCGCATGACCGGCCGCGCCGTTCACCAATGCCGCAGAAGCCGCGGGCAACCGCGTCCCTCGGCCGATCACTGTCGCCTCTGCTTTGCCGCCCTGCTCTTCCATCTCGGCCAGCAGCATGCCGGTCAGTGGATCAGCCGCACCGGGCAGCGACACCGCGATGGTATCCAGCAGACACTGTTTCGCCAGCGTGCAGATCTCCGCTGGCAGGTCGGAATGGCGCAGGGTGCGCGCCTGCTCGGCCAAGGCGTGGGTCAGGCCTTGTGCGGCGATGTCGGTGATGACGTTCATGTTTCTCTCCCGACGCGATCAGCGTCCCTGGAAGTTCGGCTTGCGCTTTTCGTTGAACGCCAGGATGCCCTCGCGGCGATCCTCGGTCGGCACCATGCGGTTATAGGCCTCAATCTCGAACATCATGCCGGTGGCGAGGTCAACGCCTAGGCCCTGGTTCACCGTGTGCTTGATCTGCCGCACCGAGACCGGCGCGTTGGCGGCGATCGTGGCGGCGGTCTCCAGAGCCTCAGCCAGCAATGTCTCGGGTTTGCACAGGCGGTTGACCATGCCCCATTCATACGCCTCGGCGGCGGTGAAAGGCTTGCCGGTCAGGAGGATTTCCTTGGCGCGGCGGCGGCCAACCGCGCGTGGCAGGTTCTGCGTGCCGCCGGCACCGGGCATGATGCCCAACGTGACCTCGGTCAACGCGAAGCGCGCGGTCTCGGCGGCGTAGATGAAATCGCAGCACAACGCGGTTTCCATGCCACCGGCATAAGCGGCGCCATTCACCGCGGCGATCACCGGCACCGGACAAGCGATGATGGCGCGGATGGCACGTTCAAAGATCAAATGCTGATCCTGCCATTGCTGATCGGTCATGCCGCTGCGCTCTTTCAGGTCGCCGCCGGCACAGAACACGCGTGATCCCTGGCCGGTCAGCACCACCACGCGATAGGCGCGCGGCGAGGCAGCCAGGCCGTCGAACAGATCCAGCAGATCGAGGCCCATCTGCGTGTTCATTGCGTTGGCCGCATCGGGGCGGTTCAGCGTGACCAGCAGCGTGTGCGGCTGCGGTTCCGACAGGGCGAGCGTGGCGTAGGTGTTGGGCATGCAGCGTGTCCTGGCGTTGGGACAAAGACTAGACCAGCGGAGGCGCACCACCAAAGTACCCTCTGCCGCCGCGCGGGAGAGGTGAACCTATAACGCGGCCAGCACGCGTTCGATGAAGCCGTCCACCGCGGCAGGATCGATCCAACGCATCACGGCGACGATCTCATGTGTCGGATCGATCCAGGTGATGTTGCCGCCGGCACCGACGGCGAAGACGCTGTCCTCGGTCGCGTGCGCGTAGCGTTGCCGTTGCGTGTTCAGCCACCACAGGAAACCGTAGGTCGGATTCAACGCGCCGGGCGCGAGCGACCGCGCTATCCAATCCTCCGCCAGCACCTGTGCACCACGCCAGCGCCCGCGTTGCAGCATCAATTGGCCGATGCGCGCCTGATCCTCGGCGTGGATCTCGATGCCGCCACCCCAATGCGTGCCGCCGGCAACCGATTCGATCATCCGTCCGTCGATCTCCACCGACGCGGTCCGATAGCCGTGCCAATGCCAACCGGACGACGCGCCGATCGGGCGCATGATACGTTCGGCAAACACCGCCGGCAGTGGACGACGAAAGCGGCGCAGCAGCGCCAAGCTTAGCCGGTTCACGCGCACATCGTTATATTCCCAGAATGTCCCCGGCGCACGCAGCGTGCGGGCCTGCCCCTTCGCCGTGCCACGCCCCTCGGTCGCCAGGCTGCGGTTGTGATCGATGCGGTCGGCCTTGCCGAACAGCGTGCCGGTCCACTCGGACGTTTGCTGCAGCAGATGCCGCCAGGTGATCGCGCCATTATGCGGCCCGTCGAAGCCACCATCATCCACCGTGTCGCGCACCAGCGCATCTAGATCGGTGATCAGCCCATCGGCCACCGCGACACCCGCCAGCAGGCTGAGATAGCTCTTCGCCACGCTGAAAGTGAAATCCACCTGCCGCGTGTCTCCCCAGGACGCGGTACGTTCCCCGCGCCGCAGCACCAGCCCGTTTGGCGCACCACGCGGCCGCACTGGCCCCAGGATCTCGTTGTCCGGCGCGCGTTCGAAATAACCGCTCTCGATATGCGCGCGCAAGTCGCGCGGCCAGGGCGTTTCATGCGCCCGGGCGAAGCGCACCGCCTCGCCCATCGGCGCCGCATCGAGCAGCATCGTCCGGTCTCCTTGCCAGGCTCCGCCGCGCGACGGTATTCCGCTACACGGACAAGGCGCGCATACTGCACGTGTTGGGGCATGGCAACCTGAGGACACACCGTGGCGGGGCTTGATCGCGAAGCGAAGCGTACCGCACTGCTGGCAAGTCCGCTGTTCCAGGCAATGCGTCCGGCGGAGCTGGATGGCATCCTGAAACTGTCCAACGAGCGCCGCGTGCGGCGGGGCATGACGATCTTCCAGAAGGGCGACACCGGCGATTCGATGATGGCGGTGATGCGCGGCCGCGTGCGGATCAGCGCGGTGTCGACCGACGGCAAGGAAATCACCCTGAATGTGATCAACCCCGGTGAGGTGTTCGGCGAGATCGCCCTGCTGGACGGCCAGCCGCGCAGCGCTGATGCCACTGCGATTGAGGATACCACGCTGCTGGTGGTGGAACGCCGCCACCTGGTCCCGTTCCTGCGCGCCAATGACGACCTGTATCTACGTTTGTTGGCGGTGCTCTGCGACCGGTTGCGGCGCACGTCGATGGCGCTGGAGGCGATCGCGCTGCTGGATCTGCCCGGGCGGCTGGCGCGCCTGCTGCTGAAGCTCGCGGGCGATTACGGGCGGCCGGCGCCGGGCGGCGTGCGCATCGATGTGAAACTGTCGCAGCGCGACCTGGCGACGCTGGTTGCCTCGACGCGCGAGAGCGTCAACAAGCAGTTGCGGGTGTGGCGCGAGGATGGGGTGGTGGATCTGGATGGCGGCTACATCGTGGTGCGTCGTCCGGGTGAGCTGCGGACACTGACGGACTAAGGATGACGGATCTGGCCACGCTGCGCCTGCAGCGCATTGTTGATCGTTTGTTGGCGCCTTGGGAGGGAGCGGACGGGCCTGGCGTGACCATTGGCGTGGTGCGCGATGATGCGCTGGTGCTGCATCGCAGTGCCGGTCTGGCACATATCGAGCCGGGCGTTGCAATCGGCCCTGGAACAACCTTCCGCATCGCCTCGGTCAGCAAGCAGTTCACCTGCGCCGCGATCCTGATGCTGCAGGCCGAGGGCAAGCTGCGCACCGAGGATGATGTGCGCGATCATATCGCGGGGTTTCCCAATCTCGGCCATCGCATCACGCTGGCGCATCTGATGCACAACACCAGCGGCATCCGCGACATGCTGGAGATCATGCGGCTGGGCGGGGTCGATCTGAGCCAGCCCTGTACCCCGCAGGATCTGCTGGATGGCGTGTGCCGCCAGCGCGATCTGAACTTCGCGCCGGGCACGCGGTATCTCTACAGCAACTCGAACTTCATGCTGCTGGGCCGCATCGTCGAGCAAATCAGCGGCGAGGCGTTCGCGGATTTCCTCGATCGCCGCATCTTCGCGCCGCTGGGTATGACGATGACGCGGCACACGCCGACGACGACGGAGCTGGTACCGGGGCTGGCCACCGCGTATCTGCCGGCGCCGAGCGGCTGGCGGCGGGCGCGACACGGGTTTCCGCTCCATGGCGAGGGCGGGCTGGTGTCCTCGGTCGAGGACCTCGCGCTGTGGCATGCGCGGTTTGGTGTGCCGGCACGACATGGCACCGCGCTGGCCGAGGCGCTGACCACGATGACGCCATTCGCGAACGGGCTGCCCAACACTTATGCGCGCGGGCTGCGGATCAAGACGTATCGCGGCGTGCGCACGGTGGGGCATGACGGGCTGTGGCCGGGGTTCAAGACCAGCTTCATCCGCGTGCCGGCGCATCGCGCGGCGGTGATCTGCATCAGCAATGATGGCGCAAGCGATCCACATGACCTGGCATTCCAGGTGGTGGATGCGTTGGTCGATGGTGCGTCGGGCGTGCACGCGGTGCCGCCGATGCCGGCGTGGGCAGGCGCTGATCTTCTGGGTTGCTATCTGGATCGCGGCAGTGGCGCGACGGTGGAGCTGGCACGCGATAAGCAGGGCCGAGTGACGGCGAACACCAATGGCACGACGACGTGGTTGGTAGCCACCGCGGAGGGGCTGCTGGCGACCAGCCGTGGGTCGGGTGATCTAACGTTGCGGGTCGAGGGCAACGTGATGGCGCTGGAACGCGACGCAGGTGTGCGCGCGACCCTGCACCGCGCGGCGGCGGTGGCAGTGCTGCCGCCAGATCTGGCCGGGCGCTATGCGAATGCGGATACAGCGGCCACATGGGCCATCACCGCAACCGATGTCGGCGCCGAGCTGCGGATCGCCGGGCCGCTGGTGCAGGCCGGGCCGTGGGACATCGCGCCGGTCGAGGGCGACCACATCCGTATCTACACGCCGATCACGCTGTATCGCGGCTGGCTGGACACGACGGTGCGGCGTGACGCCGGCGGGAAGATCACCGGCCTGCACGTCGATGGCGGACGCGTAAAGGGGCTGGTGTTCACACGCCTACCATAAGGATCCGATTGGCGGTGCGGCGGGTTACTTGGGGCACTCCACGACCACAGTGCCCACCTTGCCACCGCGCTCCACCGCCAGATGCGCGGCCGCCGTCTCAAACAACGGGAATCGCGCCGCCACCGAGAGGATCCGCCCCGGCGTCGCAACGAACCGGGCAATATCCGCCTGCGCCCGCCGACGCGACTCATGCGGGGATCCCGGCAAGGATGTCGGATACAGCGCGACATTCTTCATCATCAGCTCGCGGATCGGCACCGCCGGCGTGCGATCGCCATTCGTTGCGTACACGGCGATACTCCCGTTCGCCCGCACCGAGTCGAGCGTCGCACGCAAATTGCCGCCGAAATCCACGTCCACCACGTGATCCACGCCCACCCCGCCGGTGATCTGCCGAATCCGCGCCGCAACATCATCGCGCCGGTAATCGATCACCTCATCCGCGCCGCCTTGCCGCGCCCGCTCGGCCTTCTCAGCCGAACTGGCGGTGACAATCACCGTCGCACCGGCCCACTTCGCCAGTTGCACCGCGTAATGCCCCACCGCGCCGGCTCCGCCGGTGATCAGCAGCACTCGTCCGTGCACCGGACCGGCCACGAACACACAGCGATGCGCGGTCATGCAGGGAACGCCCAGGGTCGCCCCCGCGGCGAACGAGACATGCGCCGGCAGCTCCGTCACCAGGTCGACATTCAGGGCGATATATTCCGCGGCCGTGCCCATCCAGCGACCATTGCGCTGTCCGTTGTACAGCCACGCGCGCTTGCCCAGCCACGATGCGGCGATGCCCGGCCCGACCTCATCCACCACCCCCGCACCATCGCTGTTGGTGATGACGCGGGGATATTCCATCACCGGCGTGCCACCACGCCGATAGGTGTCGGACGGATTCACGCCGGAGGCCTCCAGCCTCACCCGCACCTCGCCATACCCCGCATGCGGGGTGGGGATCTCGCCACAGGTCAGCACTTCGTTGGCCGGACCTTGCCGGTCGTACCACACAGCGCGCATCGGGTATCCTCCATCGCGTCCCGCCCAGCATAGGCCCCGCCCTGCGGACCGCACAGCATGTGGTCCACCGTCGTGGTCCACCGTTTGCAGGGACCGCGGCGACGACGCATGCTGCGGGCGCTCCCTCCCGCTGCGTGCGCAAATCTTGAGCAGGAGACCCGCATGTCTGCTCCCCCTGACCGCGTGCTCAGCCCGGCGGAGCTGCACGCCCTGTCGCGCCGGGCCAATTGGCCGGGGGCCGTCAGGCTGTCGATCCATGCCACTCTGCTGGTCGGCACCGGGTGGTGGTTGACGATCGCGGGCCCATGGAGCGTGGTACCGGCGTTTCTCGCCTTTGGCATCGTGCAGGTCGCGCTGTTCGCGCCGGCGCATGAGATGATGCATCAGACGGCATTCGCATCACGCCAGGCGAACGCCATCTTCGGCTGGCTGGCGGCGTGCCCGTCACTGCTGAATCTGGATTTCTACACCGCTTATCACCTGGCGCATCACCGCCAGACGCAGATTCCCGGACAGGATCCGGAACTCGACCTGGCGGCAACGGACACGTTCGGACGCTACGTGCTGCGCGTGCTGGGTCTGCCGTACTGGCGGCTGCGCTTGATTGTGATCCGGGATTGCTGGCGCGGCGATCTGAGTGCTTACCCGTTCGTCACCGACAAGACAGCGCCACGCATCGTTCGCAGCGTGCGTGCCATGAGTGTGGTCATGGTCGGCGGCGCGATCGCTTCGGCGCTACTGTTCGGCTGGCGGGTACCGTTGCTGTTCTGGATTGGTCCACAACTGCTGTGCCAGCCGTTCCTGCGCGCCTATGTGCTGGCCGAGCACACCGGCTGCACGCATGATCGCAATGGCCTGACCAACACGCGCACCACGCTGACCAATGCCGTGGTGCGGGTGCTGATGTGGAACATGCCGTACCACGCCGAGCATCACCTGTATCCGTCGATCCCCTTCCACCGGCTGGCCGACGCACATGGAATGCTACGTGCCCGACTCGGCTTCATCCAACGCGGCTATGCGCGCTGGCATCTTGGGCTGGTGCGACAGTTGCGAACAGGCTCGCGGGCCTGAGCCTCATCGCCTACGAAATCGGCGCCCCGCAAGCCGGCGCGTGACCGGGCTTCATGTCCCTCGGCAGAATGGTCATCGCCGCGGCACTGTCGTAGGGCACCGGGAAGGGGCCGGTGAAGCCCATCGCACGAAGCTGCTGTTGCGCCGCTGCCTGACCGACCATCGCCGCGCGTCGCAGCCACAGCAGACCCTCACGCTTGTCCTCCGACGCCCCCGGCGCGGCCAACAGCGAGACACCCAGATTGTAGGCGCTGTTTGGATGTCCGCGTTCCGCCCATTGACGCCACAAATCGCGGGCAACGCCAGGATCACGCGGCACACCGATGTCCTGACTATACAGGATAGCAACATTGTTCAGTGCCCGCGGATTGCCCTGTGCGATGGCACGGCAATACCAGTCGATGGCGGTTTGCAGATTCGGACTCACGCCGGTACCGAACTCATATTTATCGCCGAGCGCGTTCACGCCTTCGCCGTTGGCCTGTTCCGCTGACAGACGATTGTGGCGCAATGCCTCGCGCTGGTCAGCGGCGACACCTTGGCCGCGCGCACATGGAGCCGAGATTGACCTCGGCGTCCGTGTTACCCTGCGCTGCCTCGTTACCCTGCGCTGCCTCCGCACTCAGCAGGCGGAACGCGGCCCGGATATCACCGTGGTTGTATGCCTCGACACCCGCAATCACCGCGTCGGTTGCGTCAAATGCGGCGGCTGGCGTGGTCGGCAGCAACAGGCACAGTAGGATTACGCAACGGAAACGTTGCCCTCGCATCCGACACATCACTGGCACCGAGAATTGGGGCCAAGCGTACTGACCACAGCGGGGATATCCCTTCGTCCGCAGACGACAACCCGACGCCTCCAGACGCGCGCCATGTCGCACGCGTAGAGGATATGATCCTATTCCGCTTCCAGCTTCGCGCGCGCCGCCTTTAGCGCCGCGGTTTGCTCCTCACCAAGCGCGGGCAGCTTCAAATCCAGCCCATCCAACGCCTCGATCATCGCCGCCACCACGACCAGCCGGGTGAACCATTTGTTGTCCGCCGGCACCACGTACCACGGCGCATGCGGCGCCGCTGTGGCCACGATAGCCTCCTGATACGCCGCCTGGTACTGGTCCCAGAACCCACGCTCCGCCAAATCGCCGGCACTGAATTTCCAGTTCTTGTCCGGCTCGTCCAGCCGCTCCAGGAACCGGCGCTTCTGTTCCTCTTTCGAGACATTCAGGAAGAACTTCAACACCACGGTGCCTTGCCGCGCCAGGTAGTACTCGAACCCTGCGATCTCCTCCAGCCGCTCGTCCCAGATCTTCTTGCCCACCAGCTCCTTCGGCAAACGCTGCTTCTCCAGGATCTCGGGGTGCACCCGTACGACCAGCACTTCCTCGTAATGACTGCGATTAAAGATGCCGATCCGTCCACGCTCAGGCAGCACCCGCACGCAGCGCCACAGGAAATCATGCGCCAGTTCCTCGGGCCCGGGTGCCTTGAAGCTGGTCACCTGCACGCCCTGCGGATTCACCCCTGACATGACGTGCTTGATCGTGCCGTCCTTGCCCGCCGCATCCATCGCCTGGAACGCGCACAGCATCGACCAGCTATTCTGCGCATAAAGCTTCTGCTGCAGCTCCGCCAGCCGTATTACGCCCGTCTGCAGCAGATGGCTGGCCTGGTCCTTGCTCAGCAGGCGGCCTGCGGTGTCGGCCGGATCGTGATGCTTGAGCTTGAAGCCCTTGCCATCGGTGACGCGATAGCAATCGAGCAGCCGGCGCACATTCTTGCGCGTGATGTTCAGAGTGATGGCAACGTCCTTGGCGGCATCCATGATACCGCGGAGCCTACGCCGTCAGTCGGGCAGGTGGAAGCGCACCGACACCGGGCAGTGGTCCGACAGGCGTTCCTTCCAGTCCGCGCCGGTTTCCGTGAACCCCAGCACACGCAAGGTTGCCGGCTGCATCCACTGCGCGGCGGGCCCGCCGGCCAGGATGTGATCGATGAAATGCTCGCCGCCCCAGCAGGGGCTGTCGTGGCCCTCGG
>DATHNE010000167.1:0-8048 GCA_035486355.1 Acetobacteraceae bacterium | reverse complement strand
CGATCAGCGCGAAATCCACCGGGCGGCCTTCGGCGTCCAGCGCCTCGGCGGTGATGGCGTCCTTGATCGCGTCGGTGATGTGCGGGATCACCTGCACGGTGGCGCCCAGGTAGTCGCCGCGCCGCTCCTTGGCGATCACATCCTGGTAGATGCGCCCGGTGGTGGCGTTGTCCGCCTTGGTGGCGTGCACGCCGGTGAAGCGTTCGTAGTGTCCCAGATCCAGATCGGTCTCCGCCCCATCGTCGGTAACGAACACCTCACCGTGCTGATACGGGCTCATTGTCCCGGGATCGACGTTGAGATAGGGATCGAGCTTGCGCAACCGCACGGAATAGCCACGCGCCTGCAACAGCGCTCCGAGCGCCGCCGATGCGATGCCCTTTCCCAAGGAGGAAACCACGCCGCCGGTAATGAACACAAACCGCGTCATGGGCGACCCTTATACGGTGGCGAATCGGCCGGGGGGAAGCCTCGTATTCGCACCTCGCGAACGCGTGTGCTGCAGGTCAGCCGTGCCGCCCCTGATGACCGGGCAGCACAAACCGGCGATGGAGCGCCGCCAAGCCGATCAGCGCCAGGCCGAGCCCCAGGAATGACATCACGCGCCACAGTCCGGTCAGGTCCGCCATGTCCACCAGGAACACTTTCAGACAGACTAGGCCGATCATGCCCAGTGCTGTCAGCCGCAGCGGCCGGTGTCCCTGGCGCACCCCCAGCACCATCAGTACTATGCCGTAGCCCAGCCAGGCCCCGGACCACGCCCACAGCTCCGCCTCCTCGATCCGCGCCGCGGCAAACTGCATCGCCGCCGGGTGGAAGGCCTGCCGGACCTGCAGCGTGATCCACACGAAGCCCGCCAGAACGGCATATCCTGCCAACAAAAGCCGCATGTCCCGCTCGGCGACATGTCGGCGGACGAACAGCGCGATCCCGGCTGGCGCCAGATAGGCCGTGGCCAGCGACAACACTCCGGCTGGTTTGCCGGCCACCGTCGGGTTCATCACGATCAGGCCAAGTGCCAGGATCGCCGCCAGTATCCCGAGCATGTCGGACGCCGCACGCAGCACCGGTCGGTGCGCGCTGCCCCAGAACCCGATGCGCGGCGACCTGGACGCCCAGCACCAGCAGATGCGCCGACAGCTCCCCGAAACGCGGAGGCCGCGCGGACGCGACGCCCGCAGCCCAGTGGCGGATCTCCAGGGCCGCGAATACCGCCAGGAAGCACACCGCGCCCGCTTCCAGCACCGCGACCGCGCGGTCGTCACTGCCGCGCCGGAACAGCCATGCCGCCAAACCGAACGACAGCGTCGATAACAGATACGCCGCTGCCAATCCGCTATGTGGCGGATCGCTGCCGAAAACCTGCGCGAGCACCCAGGGATTGGCCAATAACCGCAACATCACGACCACGGCCAGCGCAATGCTGACCTTGCGCAACACCCGCAATCCGGTCCGCGCTTCGATCCAGGCGAGGCCCGGTTGCAACAGTGCCAGCGCGAGCGACAAGCCACTGCTCGCGCAACAGCATCGCTCAGCCTAGCGACAATGCGGCCGCGGCGCCCGCCGCATGCAATCCGGCCCGACCGGGCGCCGCCTCGGCGGCGGCACACCATGCGGTCCCCGTCGGCGCCGCCATCAGGCCCAACGCCAGCACCGCCCAAGCCATGTCGGTCTGGAATCGCACCACTTGCGTATAAGCGACGGCCAAGGTCAGCACCGGTACCGCCGCCACCAGCCCCGCCCAGCTTAGCGGTTCCGCCGCACGCCGTTCCTGCCACAACCCCACCCCGACGTGAAACGCCGCGAAGGCTGCCGCGGTCGAAAGCAATGGCCGGATGGCCTCTGGCGCCCACGCTCCAGGCAGTATCGCCACCGCGGTGCCCGCCAGCGTCGTCTGACCGCTCGCTGCCCAACCCGGCAAAGCCCAAAGCAGCATGGCGACCAGCCCCAACCCAACGGCGAGCCACGGCAAAAACAGCAGCCGCGGCTCCGCGACGCCCTTCCACACCGCGATCGGCGACAACAGGAACAGGGCGGCCCGCGGCGCCGGGCCGGGTATCCAGCTCTCCACCAGCAGCCCCGCCAGCCCCAGCGTGAGCAAATGTGCCCAGGACAGGGCACGCGCGACTGGGTGTTCCAGGGCCTCACCGGGCAGCAGCCACAAATGCAGCGCCACCGTCACGGGCACGAAAACCGCCGCCGCCCAGGCGTCCGGCGGATTGGGCAAGGCCGCGACGCCTACCCAGACCGCGCCGGCGATCGTGGTTGCCCAACCAAGCCAAACCCACGCGGCCTGACGCATCACCAGCAGGGCCGCGAGGGAAACGGCGAACAGATAGCCGAACAACCTTGGCAGCGACGGGGCCGGGGTCGCCACCAGCACGGGTGTGACAAAGGCCCCGATGATCCCCACCGCGGCGGCCAAGGGGCCAAACCGCAGGGGCGCTCCGAGCCCGATGACCGACGCGACCGCCATACCGGCGAACGCCACCAGAGGTGGCACCAGGTCGTAGAACGGGCCCGCGCCAGCGCCATACCAGGCGCAGAACAGCACCGCCGTCCCGCCGGCTGCCAGCCCGGCCGGCGCCTGGTCGGTCCCGAAGCCTCCCACCGCCAGTGGCCCGTCACGGCGCGTCAGCCATTCGGCACCGACCAGCAGTGCCACGCCGAGTAGTCCCGCCAGCGTGCACCGTGCGCCGGGACCCAGCATCCCTTGCTCGACGGCGTAGCGCACCAGGAACACGCCCGCGAGTACCAGTGCGGCGGCACCAAGCCAAACACCCCAACGTAGGGTCAGCAGTGATTCCAGATCGGTGCCCGGGACGGACGTCTCGACGATCGTCTCAGCCGGCGACGCCACTCGCACCGGCGGCTTCGCGGGGGCACGTATGTCCACGGCGATCGGCGGTACGGCGTCTTGGGTTGGTGCGCCGGGCTCGGACGACCACGCGGAGGCCGTGACGGGCGGCGTTCCTGCGGCCAACTGCTGCTTCAAGGCACGCAGCTCGGTCAGCGCGGTGCGCGCGCGCCAGCCGGCAACAATTGCGATGACAAAACCCCAAAGCGCCAGCAGGTCGAATAATGCGCCGAACATGTGTGCAGCACACCGTGGCGCAACCGCATCGTCAAGAATCTACGGGACCTGCCCGCGTTGGCCAAATCTAGGGTGATTCGTGGCCGGCCCCCCGCGCTCAAAGCACGAATTCGGCGCTGGTCGGTCCTCTGCCGTCCCGCGCCCCGCGACCTCTCAGTTGGTCGGCGCGGAGGGCGCTTTCGGGCCAGCCGGCGCGGGCGCCGGCGTACTAACTGGCGGCGGATTGTTCAGGATCGACCCGGCCACACCCGTGGTACCACGGTTGAGCAGTGCAAGGGCCAGCGATAGCACCATGAAGACCGTGGCCAGGATGGCCGTGGCCCGTGTCAGCAGATTGGCGGTGCCACGCCCAGACATGAACGCCCCCATGCCCTGGGAGCTGCCGATGCCCAGGCCACCGCCCTCGCTGCGCTGGATCAGCACGACGCCGATCAAGGCCAGCGTGACGAACAAGTGGATGATCAATAGGACGGTGGACAACCGAGGTGGCTCCGCGGTGGGGCGCTGCGACGAAGCGCGGCTTCTACCCGGCCCGCACGGCGCGGGCAATCGCCAGGAAGTCCTCGGCCTTCAGGCTGGCGCCGCCCACCAATGCCCCACCCACCTCCGGCACTGCCAGCAAGCTGGTGGCATTCTTCGGATTGACCGAGCCGCCGTACAATATAGGTACCCCCCGGCCGGCGTCCCCGAACTGACGTACCAATTCCTCGCGGATGAAGGCGTGCATGGTTGCGACGTCCTGCTCGGTCGCGGTCTTGCCGGTGCCGATCGCCCAGACCGGCTCATAGGCAATCACACCCGTGAACGGCTTGGGCAGGCTGCCGGAGAGTTGCCAGCCAACCACTTCGGTCTCCTGGCCGGATTGGCGCTGATCCCCGGTCTCTCCCACACAGACAATCGGCGTCAGCCCGGCTGCCACGGCCGCCTGCACCTTTTCGTGCACCAGCGCGTCCGTTTCGCCATGGTTCTGCCGGCGCTCGGAGTGGCCCAGGATCACCCAGGTCGCGCCAGCATCACGCAGCATCGGCGCCGAGATATCCCCGGTGTGTGCACCGTGCGGCGCGGCGTGGCAGTCCTGGCCGCCCACTGCGACCGCGGACCCCGACAGCACCTGCGCGACGGCAATAACCTGCGTGAACGGCGGGCAGACCAGCAAATCGCAACCCAGATCAGCGGCGGCGTCATGGAGCGGACCGACAATGGCCGCCGCCTGCATGGTCAGTCCGTTCATCTTCCAGTTTCCGGCAATCAGCTGGCGCATGGCGTCCCTCGGTGTTGTCAGGCGTCCGCCCCCGTATCGCAAATGCCGGTCGCGGCAAACAGCTGGGCGACTCGGGGTGGCGCGTCAACCGAGTCATCTCCAACAATTTAACGTTGATCCAAGGACTTTTCCCTTGATCTTCCGAGAAGAATGGGGCGCAACCTCCGGCAGGCACAACGCCTGATCGAGAGGATTCCCATGTCAAAACGTATACTCGCTCTCGCCACCAGCATCATGATGGCGGCACCCTTGCTGGCCGTGCCCGGCTTTGCCCAGGCGCCTGCCACTTCTGCCCCGGCTCCCGCTGCCCCGGCGCCGGCGGCGCCCGCGACACCGGCCCCAGCGCCCAGCAACAGTGCACCCGCCTCCGGGATGCAGGGGATGCCGATGCATCACGCGGCGCCCGCCGCCGGCACCCATGCCGACATGCGCATGGATCGGGCCAAGAAGCTGCAGACCGCCTTGAACGCTCACGGCGCCAGTCTGACGGTGGACGGCAAGATGGGCCCCAAGACCACGGACGCGCTGAAGACGTTCCAGCAGGCCCAAGGGCTGAAGGTCACCGGCCATCCGGACAAGGAGACGCGGGCCGCATTGATGAAGTAGATCGACCGACGCGTCCCGACCAAAAGATTACGCCCGCCGGCACGGATATCCGGCGGGCGTAATCGTATCCCCTGGCCGAAGCCGTGCGGGCGCCTTGCTCTCGGCGAGCACTGGCCACTGGATGGCCCATGCTGCTATGCACCCGCCGATGAGTGACGACGACCAGACACTCCCGGAAAGCCTGCTGCCGTATGAGGCATGGACCGAGGCGGCCCTGCGGCGAGTTGTGGCGCGGGCGATCGAACATGCGGCCACCGAAGGGCTGCCCGGGCAGCACCATTTCTACATCACGTTCCGCACCGACCACCCGGGCGTGGTGATTCCGCCGCGGCTTCGCGCGCAATACCCGCAGGAGATGACGATCGTCCTGCAACACCAGTTCTGGGACCTGAAGATGGATCAGGAGGCGGGGCTGATCAGCGTCGGGCTGTCCTTTGGTGGGACACCCGCACAGCTCGTCATCCCGCTCGATGCGCTGACGGCCTTTGCCGATCCCGCGGTGCGTTATGGGCTTGGATTTCATCCAATCATGCCGGAGGCGGTCCAACCCGAGCCGCCCGCGGATCCACCGGGACCCGCCGAAGCTGGTGACGCGGCGACCGGAGAGACCACGACGCCGCAGGTGGTCAGCCTGGACGCATTCCGTCGCCGGCCGCCCGCCAAGAGCTGACCGCGCCGACCTGTGTGAAAGGACGACAAGATGAATGCCCCGCTGCCGCGGCCGTCCGGCTTTCTCTATTCCCCGATGTTTCCGCTAGGGGCGGATCAGACGGCGTGGAAGCGGCTGCCAATCGGTGGCGTCAGCACCTTCACCTGCGATGGGCGCACCGTGTTGCGCGTGGCACCTGAGGCGTTGTCGGAGCTGGCGTTCCAGGCCTATCACGACGTGTCGCATCTGCTGCGGCCAGGGCATTTGGCGCAACTGCGCGCCATCCTCGAGGACCCCGAGGCAAGCGCGAATGACCGTTTCGTCGCCCTGGACCTGCTGAAGAACGCCAACATCGCCGCCGGCGGCGTGTTGCCGATGTGCCAGGACACCGGCACCGCGATCGTGTTCGGCAAAAAGGGCCAGCGCGTCTGGGTCGATGGCGACGAAGAAGAGGCGCTGAGCTGGGGCGTGCATCGTACGTATACGGAAACGAACCTGCGCTACTCGCAAATGGCGCCGCTGAGCATGTATGACGAAGTGAACACCGGCAACAATCTTCCGGTCCAGTTCGACATCATGGCCGCGCCTGGCGAGCATCACGCGGACGAGTTCCACCTGATGTTTGTCGCGAAGGGCGGTGGATCGGCGAACAAAAGCTTCCTGTTCCAGGAAACGCGCGCGATCCTGACGCCGGAGAAGTTGCTGAAATATATCGAGACTAAGATGAAGACACTGGGCACCTCGGCGTGCCCGCCGTACCATCTGGCGATTGTCATCGGCGGCACCAGTGCGGAGATGACGCTGAAAACGGTGAAGCTGGCGTCGACGCGCTGGCTGGACACGCTGCCGACCTCGGGCAGCAAGGCCGGGCACGCATTCCGCGACCTGGAAATGGAACAGCAGGTGCTGGAACTGTCGCGCAACATCGGCATCGGCGCGCAGTTTGGTGGCAAGTATTTCTGCCATGATGTGCGCGTGATTCGCTTGGCGCGCCATGGTGCGTCGCTGCCGGTGGGCCTTGGCGTGTCGTGCAGCGCGGATCGGCAGATTTTGGCCAAGATCACGCCGGATGGTGTGTTCCTCGAGCAGCTGGAGACCGAGCCGGCGAAATACCTGCCGGAGACGACCGATGATCATCTCGGCGGCGAGGCGGTCGCGATCGACCTGCGCCAACCGATGGCGGACATCCGCAAGCAACTCTCGGCCTATCCGGTGAAGACGCGAGTGATGCTGTCCGGCACCGTGGTGGTGGCGCGCGACATCGCGCACGCCAAGCTGAAGGAGCGGTTGGATCGCGGCGAAGCCCTGCCTGACTACATCAAGAACCACCCGGTGTACTACGCCGGTCCCGCGAAGACGCCGCAGGGCTACGCAACGGGCAGCTTCGGCCCGACCACGGCGGGGCGAATGGACAGTTACGTAGCCGAATTCCAGCAGGCAGGCGGGTCGCTGGTGATGCTGGCGAAGGGCAACCGCTCGAAAGCGGTGAAAAACGCCTGCGAGGCCAATGGTGGGTTCTACCTCGGCAGTGTCGGCGGGCCGGCGGCGCGATTGGCGCTGGACTGCATCAAGAAGGTCGAGGTGCTGGAATATCCCGAGCTGGGGATGGAAGCGGTGTGGCGGATCGAGGTGGAGGATTTCCCGGCGTTCATCGTGATCGATGACAAGGGGAATGATTTCTACGAAGGAATGGAGTAGTGGGTCGAATCACCGTTCGGCGGCCATTGCATCCCCTCCCCAGCAGCAGACTCGCCAGCAGCCGCATCCGAGGGGCCGAGTTCCGCATCGCTGTCCAATCGCGGCGACCGTGACCGGAGACAAACGCAGGATGATCACCAAATTCGATAGCTCTTACGTCGGCACCGTCGACATGGAGAATCTCGGCTACCTCGGCACACCGATCAACGATCGCTGGTATTCCAACGACGAACTCGCCGGCGCACTGCACAAGGCGGTGTCCTATGCCCAGACCATGGACGGCCTCGGCTACAATACGTTCTGGATGGCGGAGCATCACTTCCAGCCGGAAGGTACCGAGTGCATCCCCAACCTGCTGATGATGGCGATGCACCTGGTACACAAGACGAAGAACCTGAACATCGGCTGTGGCTTCAATGTCGTCCCGATGTGGCATCCACTGCGGCTCGCGGAGGACTACGCCATGGCGGACATCCTGTCCGGCGGACGCGTCATCTTCGGCATCGCGCGCGGCTATCATACCCGCGAGGTCGAAACGTTTGGCTCCCCGCTCATGGACCAGACGGCCAACCGCGAACTGTTCGAGGAAGGCGTCGACATCGGTAACAGGGGCAAAAGCCCGGGCGAGGGTTGATTTTTTGCTTGAGGCGACGCGGGGCGGTTTGATTCAAGCTAGTTGTGACCGCCGCCGCCGAGATTTCTGGCCTATCGCCCACTGAGCTGCAGCAGCTGGTGTTGAA
>DATHNE010000166.1:0-3549 GCA_035486355.1 Acetobacteraceae bacterium | reverse complement strand
CGGCAGGGGGAGTTGTTTTGGTGCCTACGTGACGATCCGACCCGGCTGGACCTGGGACCGCTCCAGTGGGCGGCCGTTTTTGATAGATCGCAATGCCACCACCGCGCCAGCGGCGCGTTATTAGGGAGCCCTGGAAGCGGGTAGGGGCTGTCGAGTGGTGTTCGGCGGTCTCTGCGGCGATCCGCCGCTCATCCTTGCGCGCGATCTCACGCTGGCACAGGAACGCCAGCGTCTCGCGCAGCGTCAGGTCCTGGCGGGCCGCTTCGTCCAGCAGGCTGTCCAGCTGGTCACGGATCGCGGTGAGTTTCAGCCGGGTCAGCCAACGGGTCAGGGTCTCCGGTTCCACCAGCATCACCAGCCTCCCCCGACCAACTGCTCATACTCAGCCAGGGGACGCAGCAGGGTTGGCATGGCTTCGGCCGCCGGCACCTCCGGCGCCGGGCGCGCCGTGCCGGCCAACCCGTGCAGATGCGCCGCATCGATGATCCGCTGCCGCCGGCCTGCCGTCACGGCGTGCACCGCGATCTCATGGCCGGCATGGCTCACCCGGATCTGGCCTGCGGCCACCGTCACCTGCACCCTCTCGCCGACCAGGCGCCACGGCACGCTGTAGCTGTTGGTGTCCAGTTCGATCGCGCAGTCGCCCTGCACGCGCCGCACCAGCTCGCGCACCTCACCGAACGGCGGGCGGCCGTTCAATGGCTGCAACGCTGCCGCCTCATCGCGATCGAAGCGGTGCCGCGGCGGCTCGCCGGTGGTGCCATGCACCCGGGCGTCGGCGACCTCGCGCATCCACCATGCGACATGCGCTTCCAGCGCCGCCCAACTGTCGAAGCGGTGCCCGGCGATGGCATTGCGCTTCACATATTTGACGCCACTCTCGTCTTTGCCCTTGGTGCGGGCGCGATACGGTGCGCACGCGCGCGGGCAGAACCCCCAGTGCCGGGCAAACGCCAACAGCCGCTCGTTGAAGCGCACCTCGCGGGTCTGCGCGTCGTGGTGTGCGACCAGCGCCTTTGGGTTGTCCAGCAGCACTTCCCGCGGCACGCTGTTGAAGTGGCGGAACGCACCCTCGAGCCCGTCGAACCAGGCCGATTGCCGCTGGTGGCGGAACACCCGCACATAAGGCCGGCGCGAGTAGCCCAGCGTTGCGACGAACAGATGCAGCTTCACCGTCTCACCGGCGATGGATAGACGCATCTCGCCGAAGTCGATCTGCAACTGCCGTCCCGGCGCCGTCTCGAACCGCAGCGTCGCCCGGGCTTCCGCCTGCAATGACTGCCGCAGCGGCGCCACCGCACGTTCCAGCGTGCGCAGCGACACGACGATCCCATGCTCGCGCACGAGGTCCTGGCGCACCACGTCACAGTTGCCGCGGTGTTGGCGAAACCGCTCCGACAGCCAGCGCTCCAGACCCGCCAGCCGGCGCTGCCGATCGCCACGACGCTGCGGCGCCCACCCGCCCGCCGCCACGTAGCGCTTCACCGTGTTGCGCGCGCAGCCCAACTCCGCCGCGATCCGCTTGCTTCCCCAGCCCAGCCCGTGCAGCCGCACCATCGCCGTCACGTCGTCCGGCGTCAGCATCGTCTCCCCCCGTTCATGCCAATCCCGGGGCGAGCTTCCTCCTTCCGTCATTAGCGCGGTCCTCCGGGCGATCAGGGGGTCAGTTTTAACTGTCGCCAGGGGGTCAGTTTTTCATGTCGCCCGACACTCACCGGGTAGCGCGCCCAAGACCGGCCCTGTAACAGGAGAAACCAGGACCGGAACACACTCTACTATTGGGTTTGAAAGTTTCCGGATCATGGCCGCCGGGCTACAGATTGCGGGCACTCCGAACGGAGTGAGGAGTGGCTTGGTCTGCGCCCAAGCCCAACGCCTTTCCGAATGACTTTCTTCGTGGGTTTTCGGTGGGTCTTCCTGTCCCGCGTGCGTCACACATGGGTGGCAGACTGTCCCACGAGCGTCGCGTTGGGGTGGTCACGGGTAACGCGCCGGGCGGATCGGTCACTCCCGCGCCAACCGCCGTGACCGTATCGGCGGCCGTGGCAGCAGCTTCAGCGGCTTCCATCCAGCAATGGTCCGCGCACATGCCCGCGCCTGCTTATTGTCTGTGACGCCAGGGCACAGCCGGCGCAGTTCGATCGCAGCGGCGACCTCGGCGCCTTGGTCGTACGCGGCACGGACTGCTGCGGCCTCGGCTTCGGTGACGACGAACATTCCGACAGGATGGGGAGACGGATCGCACCCAGTAAAGTCGAACAGTGACGAGCATCGATCTGCACGAGCGTCGCACAGATCCTGTGCGACCTATCGCAATTATCGGCGGACCACACAAAGACCACATGGGCGTCAATCGGAAGGCGAGGACCTCAACCGAGTTGGCAGGAGCCGACCACCCTCGCCGCCGCAGTAATAGGTGTTCACCATGAAAACGCTGCTTCTGGCTTCGGCACTTGCCCTGACCACCGCGGGCGCCGCGTTCGCTTCCGTCACGACCTATACCGACGGGAGCACGTACAATTCGGCCACGGGCGTCACGAGCCCACCGCCGGCCGCCTATGCGATGGGCGGCCAGCAGACCGTGACAGACGTGCCGTTCTGGCATAGGAATAACGACCCGAAGATTGTCCGCTCGGGGCCGCCAGAAAGCGGGTTGGGCGGGGCTTGATCCTGACCGTTAGCAGCGGTGCGCACCACGGCGGATAAGCAACCGCGAGCCCACTACAGCCTAACAGACGCAGAAGGGGTCGGCCGCTAGCCGGCCCTTTGCGTTTCGGCGCCGATCGTTGTCGTAAACGTGGATCGGCGCCGCCCAGCTCCCTTCGGGGAGGACTCCTGTTAACTCGCCCCGGCCTGCCAAGGGTCGGGGCTCTTTTTGACCGTGCTGGCCGGGTTGCCTGAAGTGGCCGGGCTACGCCGGCGCTACCGCCCCGACCGACAGGGGCTGCACGAACTCCAGCGCCGCGCGCAGCGTCGGGAAGCTGGCGATGTCCTCTGTCCGGCGACAATCTGGATGGATGGCCACCATCCTGATTGTCGCGCTACAGTCCTCGCCTTCCGTGACAGAAACCACGATCCAGGCGTCCACGCCTTGCAGGGCGTGGATGGTGTACGCGTGCTGTTTGGTGCGGCGCCGTGAGATCACGATGCGGCGGTAGATCGCAGGATCATCGCGCCGCCGTTGGCTCACGAAGGCGGTGAACCCATCAACCGCCTCCAGCCAGCCGCGCAGCGTTTCTTGCTCCCAGTCGGTCAAGGGCCGCGGTGGGAAGGTGAGAAGCACATTGTTGTTGATACGCATCTTGTGGCCTCGGCGAGAGGCGTCCATGTCGCATGTCCTCGCTTGCCCGGCGGTTACAACCCAGGCCGGGGGTGCCCGGATGGGTGATCAGCCTGCTGCCGCACGCCTGGCGGTTTCGCCAGCCACCCGATAGCGACCGGGACGGCCTGGGCTGAACGCCATTGCCGCCGCTCGGTCCGCGTCGATCCGTCGGAGTTGGGCGTAAATCGCTCGGGTCTGCTCGGACGGTGACATCTCGAACCACGCGC
>DATHNE010000165.1:0-30975 GCA_035486355.1 Acetobacteraceae bacterium | reverse complement strand
GCGGGTTCGCGGCATTGCCACCGCGGCGGCCCGCACGGCATCAGGCGTGTTGGCGGTGCTCACCGGCCAGGACCTGCTTGCGGACGGTCTGCGACCCATTCCGCACGCGGTCTGGTCAAACCATCCGGCCGAAATCGCATTGCCCGATCGCGTCGGCGCGGTGACCTGCGCGCCGCCGCATCACTGCATGGCGATCGAGGCGGTGCATCAGGTTGGCGACATCGTCGCGGTCGTGGTGGCGACCACGCTCACCGCGGCAAAGGATGCGGCCGAGCTGGTGGAGGTGGAGTACGAGCCGCTGCCGGCGATCGCCCGCGCGGCGGACGCGGTCGCGCCAAATGCGCCGCATGCGCATGAAGACGCGCTGACCAATCTCTGCGTTGATTCCATGGTCGGTGATGAAGCGGTCACCGCTGCCGCCTTCGCTGGTGCCGCGCATGTGGTGCGGCTCGACACCTGGGTACAGCGCGTCGCCGGCGTGCCGATGGAACCGCGCGCCGCGGTCGGTGAGTATGATCGGCTGGCCGGAAAATACACGCTGCATGCTGGGGCTGGCGGTGTGGTCCGCCCGCGCAACGATCTTGCCGCCGTGCTCGGTGTGCCAGAGGCCGATTGCCGCATGGTGATGCACGATGTCGGCGGCAATTTCGGCACGCGCGGCGCGTTCAATCCGGAATTCGCGCTGGTGGCCTGGGCTGCGCGCCGCGTCGGCCGGCCGGTGAAATGGACCGGCACGCGCAGCGAGGCGTTTGTGTCCGATTATCAGGCGCGCGACCTGACCGCGACGGCGGAGCTGGCGCTGGCTGCCGACGGCACCTTCCTGGCGATGCGCGGCAGCAACCTGGTGAATGTCGGTGCCTACCCGGTGGGCTTCAGTCCGCTGCAGAAGGGCGTGGCGATCGCCGCCAGCATCTATCACGTGCCGGCGGTGCATTTCCGCGCCCGCGCCGCGCTGACCAACACCGCGCCGACGCGCCCCTATCGCAGCGCCGGCCGCCCCGAGGTGATGTTCGTGATGGAGCGGCTGATCGACATTGCCGCGCGCCAGACCGGTCTCGATCGCGTCGCGTTGCGCCGACGCAACCTGGTGCCGCAAAGCGCCATGCCGTACCGCAATCCGTTCGGCATGGTCTACGATAGCGGCACCTATCATGCGGTGATGGAGCGTGCGTTGGTGCTGGGTGATTGGTCGGGCTTCGCAGCCCGCCGCATCGTGGCCAAGGCACGCGGCACGCTGCGTGGCATCGGCGTCTCCAACTATGTGGATACCGCCACCGGCGTGCCGCGCGAACGCGCCGAGATGACGATCAAGCCGGAAGGTGTGGTGGAGCTGATCATCGGCACCGGCTCGCAAGGCCAAGGCCACGAAACCAGTTTCCCTCAGCTCGTCACCGAATGGCTCGGCGTGCCGAACGAGACCGTGCGCCTGGTGACCGGCGATACCGACCGGGTGAAATGGGGCGGCGGGGCACACTCCGGCCGCGCGCTGCGGCTTGGCAGCATCGTCATGCACAACGCCACGCGCGAGATCATTGCCAAGGCGACGCGGATTGCCGCGCATGTGCAGGAAGTGGCGCCGGCCGATATCGCCTTCGCCGATGGACGTTTCACCGTCATCGGCACCGACCGCAGCATCACGCTGTTCGAGGTCGCCGCGGCGGCCATCGCCCGCAACGATCTGCCGGAGGACCTGCACGGTCCGCTCGACGCGATCAGCGACGAAACGATCAAGGAAGCCAGCTTTCCCTACGGCAGCCATGTCTGCGAGGTCGAGGTCGATCCCGACACCGGCGTGGTGACGATCGTCAACTACGTCGCGGTGGACGATGTCGGCCGCGCGGTGAATCCGATGATCGTGCACGGCCAGGTGCATGGCGGCATCGCCCAGGGCGTCGGCCAGGCGCTGTGGGAACACTGTGTCTACGATCCCACCGACGCCCAGGTGCTGAGCGGCTCCTTCATGGACTACGCCATGCCGCGCGCCGATGTCCTGCCGTCCTACGTCACCGAAATGAGCGAGGTGCCGTCGCCCACCCACCCGCTGGGCATCCGTCCGGCGGGGGAGGGGGGCACCACGCCGGCGCTCGGCGTGGTGGTGAACGCGGTGGTCGACGCGCTGGTTGATTTTGGCGTCACGCATATCGACATGCCACTGACGCCGGAGCGGGTGTGGCGGGCAATCCATTCCAAGCCGAACAGATCGCGCTAAGCTGCGCGCCGCAAGACAAGGACCTCGTTGATGGACTTCGACCTGTTTGTCATCGGTGGCGGCTCGGCCGGGGTGCGTTGCGGGCGTATCGCCGCCGGCCATGGCGCGCGGGTGGGTGTCGCCGAGGAACGCTTCTGGGGTGGCACCTGCGTCAACGTCGGCTGCGTGCCGAAGAAGCTGCTGGTGCAGGCGGGGGAATATGGCGGCTGGGCGGATGATGCCGCTGGCTTCGGCTGGACGATCAAGAAGGGCCCGCACGATTGGGCCAAGCTGATCGCCGCCAAGGACCGGGAGATCAAGCGGCTCAACGCGATCTACCGCCGCCTTCTGGACAATGCCGGGGCGAAGATCTTCGACGCCCGTGCCACCATCCGCGATCCACACACGCTCGATGTCGGCGGCCAACGCGTCACCGCCGAGCGCATCGTCATCGCGACCGGCGGCCAGCCGACCCGCGTGCCGTTCCCCGGCAGCGAACTCGCCATCATCTCGGACGACGCGTTCTACCTGCCGACCATGCCACAGCGCGTGATCGTGCTCGGCTCCGGCTACATCGCGCTGGAATTCGCCGGCATCTTCGCCGCGCTCGGTGCGCAGGTGGACCTGGTCTATCGCGCGTCGTTGCCACTGCGCGGCTTCGACCAGGACATGCGCGAGGCCACAGCCGAGGCGCTGACCGCGCAAGGCATCACGCTGCATCCCGGCAGCACGCCGCGGTCACTGGCAGTGGAAGGCGGGGCCAAGGTGCTGGCGCTCAGCAATGGCACGACCGTCGCCTCCGACCTGGTGTTCAGCGCACTGGGCCGTGCGCCTGCCACCGAGGGCCTCGGCCTGGAGGCCGCGGGCGTCGCCACGAATGATGTCGGCGCGGTGCTGGTCGATGCGCATCTGCGCACCAACCAGCCGCACATCTACGCCATCGGCGACGTCACCGACCGGCTGAACCTGACCCCGGTCGCCACCGCCGAGGGCCACGCGGTGGCCGACTCTCTGTTCGGCAAGCATCCCCGTTCTGTCTCCCTGCGAAACGTGCCGACCGCGGTGTTCACCACACCGCCGCTCGCGACCGTCGGCTTGACAGAAGAGCAGGCTGCCGTGCACGGCCCGGTCGATGTCTATGTCAGCAAGTTCACGCCGATGCGTCACACTCTGTCGGGCCGCGTCCGCAAGAGCGTGATGAAGCTGGTGGTCGATCAGGCGACGCAGAAGGTGCTCGGCGCGCACATGCTGGGCGAGGATGCGCCCGAGATCGTGCAGGGCCTTGCCATCGCCCTGGTGATGGGCGCTACCAAACAGGATTTCGACCGCACCATCGGTATCCACCCGACCGCGGCCGAGGAATTCGTCACCATGCGGACCCGGACACGTGTCACGGGAGTTGCTGCCGCCGCGGAATAATCACACGATGTCATGACGTGCTTGTCGTAAGAGCGGGCCGTCCAGGGGGACACACCATGTATCGACGCAGCTTCATCGCGGCGGCGGCCGCGAGCCTGCCGTTGGGCCACCCGGCGCTCGCCGGCAAGGCCCGCACGCTGGTCTTCGTACCGCAGGCAAACCTGACCAGCCTCGATCCGGTGTGGACCACCGCCACCGTCACCCGCAACTTCGCGTTGATGGTCTACGAAAACCTCTACGGCCGCGATATCGCGTTCAATCCCAAACCGCTGATGGTCGAAGGCCATGTCGTCGACAATGATGGCAAGCGCTGGACCATGACGCTGCGTGACGGATTGGTGTTCCACGACGGCACGAAGGTGCTGGCGCGCGACTGTCTTGCCTCCCTGCGGCGCTGGCTGAAGCGCGATGCCGTCAGCGAAACGATCGATGCCCGCGTCGATGCGATCGAAACGCCCGACGATCGCACCCTGGTTTGGCGGCTCAATCGCCCGTTCCCGCTGCTGGCGCATTTCCTGTCGAAGGTGCAACCACAGCCCGTGATGATGCCGGCCCGCATTGCCAACGCCACCGATCCGTTCAAGCAGGTGAATGAGATCGTCGGCAGCGGCCCGTTCCGCTTTCTACCGGACGAGTATGTCTCCGGCCATAGTGCCGCATTCGCGCGCTTCGACAAATACGTGCCGCGGCAGGAAGCGGCCTCCTACACCGCCGGCGGCCATCAGGTGAAATTCGACCGCGTGGAGTGGAAGGTCATTCCGGATCCGGCCACCGCCGCCAATGCGCTCGCGGCGGGCGAGGTGGATTGGGTGGAGCTGCCGCAACCGGACCTGATCCCGATGTTGAAGCAGCAGTCCGGCGTCACCACTGGGCTGTTGGATATCTACGGCACGGTCGCGATCATCCGCCCGAACAGCCTGCTGGCACCGACCAACAATGTCGGTGTCCGCCGCGCCATGATGGCGGCGATCGACCCGCGCGAGGCGCTGATCGCCGCCATGGGCGAGGACCCGAGCGGCTGGCACGCCCCGATGGGTTATTTTTTGCCTGGCGTGCCGGCCGCCAATGACGCCGGCATGGATTTCCGCCGCAAACGCTGGAGCACCGCCGAGGTGAAGGCGATGCTGGACCAGGCGGGCTATGCCGGGGAGCGCATTGTGCTGCTGCATCCCACCGACCAGCTCGTCTACCACGCCTTCACCACCGTCGTGGCCGAGCAGTTCCGCAAGGTCGGGTTGAACGTCGATGAGCAGATGACCGACTGGGGCACCATCGTGCAGCGCCGTACCAGCAAGGCGCCGTTGGACAAGGGCGGATGGTCGCTGTTCCCCGCCGGCGCCCCGGGGCCGGAATATGTTGATCCGATGCTGGCCAACACGTTGCGCAGCAACGGCGCGAAGGCTTGGTTCGGTTGGCCGGACGATCCCAAGCTGGAAGCCGCCTATTCCACCTGGATCGACGCGCCCAACGAGGCCGCTCGCCGCCCGCAGGAGATTGCTTTCCAGGCAGCGGCCTTCGCCAATGTGCCAACCATCCCGCTGGGCCAGTACCTGCCCCAGGCGGCCTGGCGATCGAACATCACTGGCCTGTTGAAAGGGTCTGCCCCGGTGTTTTGGGGGGTGGAGAAAGCCTGATCGACGGCGAGAGCGTGGGCGCCGCGCGCAAGGTTTGCCTCACGTCCTAGAGGCATGACGTCCTGACGTAGGAATTATGCCAGGAGGGCGCCGATCGGCCAGTCCGCAGGCATTTGCGTTTTTTCCGGTTCCCCGTTCTTGCGGAGGAACACCTTATGCACCTGTTGGGGTGGTGCGGGTGCACAGACCCGCACCCGGCTTCGCTTCCCGCGCCGACCTCGCCTGCGATGCGGGAGCGGTGTACGAGGCGCGCTGCCCTTCCTCGGCGTCAGCGTCGGTCTTGGAGTAGCGCGCCAACCCGTTTCGGTGGATAACTCGCGCCCCTGGGGCCAGCTACGCCCCAGTCCGCCCCCAATCGGGCGGCGATGGAGGAACAAATGACCGCCAGCAAGACCGCCTGGTCCCCGGACTCTTGGCGCAACCGCCCGATCAAGCAAGTGCCGGCCTATCCGGATCCGGCTGCCCTGGGCGCGATGGAGGAGAAACTCGGCCACTACCCGCCCCTGGTGTTTGCCGGTGAGGCGCGGCGGCTGCAGGCGCAGCTTGCCAATGCCGCCGACGGCAAGGCGCTGGTGCTGCTGGGCGGGGATTGCGCCGAAAGCTATGCCGACTTCACCGCCAACATCCTGCGCGACAGCTTCCGCGTGCTGCTGCAGATGGCGGTGGTGCTGACCTTCGGCGCCTCCTTGCCGGTGGTGAAGATGGGGCGCATGGCTGGCCAGTATGCCAAGCCGCGCTCGTCCGACAACGAGACGGTCGGCGGTGAGACGCTGCCCAGCTACCGCGGCGACATCATCAACGGGCCGGAATTCACCGCGGCGTCCCGTATCCCCGATCCGGCGCGGATGGAGACCGGCTATTTCCAGGCTGCCGCCAAGCTGAACCTGCTGCGCGCTTTTGCCTCGGGTGGCTATGCCGACCTGCATCGGGTGCATGGCTGGAACCTTGGCTTCGTCGAGCGCTCGCCGCTGGCTGAGCGTTACCGCGACCTGGCGCATCGCATCGATGAGACGCTGGCCTTCATGACCGCCTGCGGCATGACCAGCGAAACCACGCGCGACCTGCGCGAGACGGATTTCTACGTCGCGCACGAAGCGCTGCTGCTGCCGTATGAGCAGGCGCTGACGCGGGTGGATTCGACCACCGGCGACTGGTACGGCTGCTCGGCGCATTTCCTGTGGATCGGCGATCGCACGCGGCAGGCGGACGGCGCGCATGTTGAATTCCTGCGGGGGGTGAAAAACCCGATCGGCATGAAGTGTGGCCCGACGCTGGAGGCGGACGACCTGTTGCGTATTCTCGATTCGTTAAATCCTGGGAACGAATCCGGCCGTATCACGCTGATCAGTCGCATGGGCGCCGACAAGATTGCCGCGCGCCTGCCGCCGCTGGTGCGCGCGGTGCGCCGGTCCGGCCACAAGGTGGTGTGGATCACCGATCCGATGCACGGCAACACCATCACGGTGGCGGGCAATGTGAAGACGCGTCCGTTCGACGCGATCCTGTCGGAGGTGCGCGGCTTCTTCGACGTGCACAACGCCGAGGGCACGTTTGCGGGCGGCGTGCATGTCGAGATGACCGGTCAGAACGTCACCGAATGCATCGGCGGCGCGCACAAGCTGACCGAGGCGGATCTTGCGGAGCGCTACGAGACCTTCTGCGATCCGCGGCTGAATGCCGAGCAGTCGCTGGAGCTGGCCTTCCTGGTGGCCGAGGAGCTGAAGCGTCGCCGTGTCGCCAGTCCGTCAGTATCCGCCGCCGCGGAGTAGGTGGCATGCGGCGCCCGCGTACACCTGTCCCGCGTCGCGAGAGAGGTCGGCAAGCGAACCGCTGCCGGGGTGAGGGGGGCGCGACCCTCACCCGCGGCGCGGTGCTCCGCGACCTCTCCCGCCAGTGCGGGAGAGGTGCACGCGGGTGCCGTCCCTGGCCGCGCCGATGACCGCTGACTGGCCACCCTCCGGCGCCGACCTGTCCGCCGACATCGCCGCGCGGACCGACAGCTATTTCAGCCGCACGCGCCGTGTGGTGGCGCGCTTTGGCGACAAGCGGGTGACCTATGCGGTGTTCCTGCGCCGCCCGGTGATCTCCGCCCCGCGGCTGATGGTGGATTGGCTCGAGAGCGTCGCGCGCGAGCGCGGCGCGCGTTTCGATACCGAAGTGATGTATCCTGAAGGCGCCTGGGTCGGCGCCGGCGAACCGCTCGCCTACATCACCGGCAGTCTCGTTCAGCTCTCGGAACTCGAAACGATCCTGCTGCAGAAGCTCGGCCCGGCGTCGGTGGCGGCACACAACGCGTATCAGATGTGCCTGGCCATGCCATCGGCATCGTTCCTGGCGATGGAAGCCCGCCACTGCGCCGGCGCCGAAATGCAGGAGATGATGGCCTACGCCGCCGCGGTGGGCAGCGATGCGGCCAAGCGTGAGGGCGCGCGCGGCTTTGTCGGCAACGCCAATGACGGCACCGCGCATTGGTTCGGCCAGGCGCATGGCCTCGGCACGATGCCGCACGCGCTGATCGGCTATGCCGGCACCACGCTGCGCGCCGCCGAGATGTTCACCGAGACCTTTCCCGGCGAGCCGATGACCGTGCTGGTCGACTATTTCGGCCACGAGATCACCGACGCGCTGGCGGTGTGTGCGCGCTTTCCGGAGCTGGCCGCGGCGGGCGTGCTGTCGTTCCGGCTCGATACCCATGGCGGCCGCTTCGTCGAGGGGCTGGATCCGGCCGAGAGCTACGCGGTGTTGGAACGCTACGCGCCGGGTGCGATCCGGCGCTATCGCAGTGACACTGAACTGCGATTTCTGGTCGGTACCGGGGTCTCCGCCGCCGCAGTCTGGCGTTTGCGCGAGGCGCTGAATGCCGCCGGCTATGCCAAGGCGCGGATCGTCGCCTCCTCGGGATTCGGCGTGGAGAAATGCCGCGTGATGGCGGATGCGCGCGCGCCGATTGATGTGGTTGGCACCGGCAGCTTCATCCCGGATTCGTGGCACGAAACCTATGCCACGGCTGATATCATTGAGTATGATGGCGTACCGATGGTGAAGCTCGGCCGTGAGTTCCTGCTGCGCAAGAACGGGGCGCGGAAGCGGCCGTCGGAATGAAGTGCAGGGACGTCCATGACGCGCACCGATGTCGGCACGGCGCGCCTGACCCGTGCGGCGATCGAGGTTCTGGTGCCTGCGGCCGCGCGTTGATTTGCCCTCGCGCTCTGCCTAGCTTGCCATCATGAGTGATCTGTTTGCCCCGGATGGCGGCTGGCGCGTGCGCATTCTCGATTTGTCGGGCGGCGCCGAGAACAATCTCGTCGAGGAGATTGCCGGCTTTCCCACGCTGATGCAGGCGAACGCCTTTGCCCGCCGTTACGTGCGCGATTCGGTCGAACGCTGCCGGGTGCCGGGCATGGACACCAAGCAGGTGCTGGAGACCTGGTTCGCCTTTGGTGAGGATGCCGAGGTGGTGGATGCGGGCGAGGGCGGCTGGCGCAGCGCCAGCGAGCTGGGCGATTTTGTTGACCGGCGCGCTGGGGCTGAGGAATGCGACTGGCGCGCGCTGGATCCACGTCGGATGGACGAGGATGACGACGATGAGGAATAAGCGGACATGAGCACCGTCCGCTTCGCGCCCAGCCCCACCGGCTTGCTGCATGTCGGCAACGCGCGTGCCGCGCTGGCGAATTATTTGTTCGCGCGCCACCACGGCGGCCGGTTCCTGCTACGCATCGACGACACTGATCTGGAACGGTCCCGTGACGATTACGCCGTCGCGATCGAGCGCGATCTGCGTTGGCTCGGCTTGGACTGGGATGCCAGCTTCCGCCAGCGCGATCGATTTGATTTCTATGCCGCTGCCGCCGAGCGGCTGAAGCAGTCCGGTCGGTTGTACCCCTGCTTCGAATCGGAAGACGAGCTGCGTGCCAAGCGTGAGCAGCGGCTGAAGCGTGGCCTCGCGCCAGTTTACGACCGCGCCATGTTGAGGATGACCCCGGAACAGCGCGCGCAGGCGGAAGCCAACGGCAAGCGCCCATATTGGCGATTCCTGCTGTCTGGCTCAGTCATCGAGTGGAACGATCTCGTGCTGGGGCGGCGTCAGGTGAAGCTGCCCACGGTGTCCGACCCGGTGCTGATCCGCGCCGACGGCACGCCGTTGTATACCTTCACCTCGGTGGTGGACGATATCGCGACCGACATCACACACATCATCCGCGGTGAGGATCACATCACCAACACCGGTGTGCAGCTCGATATCTTTGCCGCGTTGGGCACCAATCCCGTGGCGTTGCGCTTCGCCCATCTGCCCCTACTGACCGACACAGACGGCGGCAAGCTGTCGAAGCGGCTCGACAGCCTGACCCTGCGCACGCTGCATCATGACGGTGTCGAACCATCCGCGATCACCGCGTATCTTGCCAGCCTCGGCACCTCGGATGATCCGCAGCCGCTGTCGCTCGAGGCGCTGGCCGCACGCTTCGACTTTGCGCATGTGTCGCACTCCGCCGCGCGCTTCGACATCACGCAACTGCTGGCACTCAATCGCCGCGTGCTCCACACGCTGTCGTTTGATGCAGTGGCCGATCGGCTGCCAGCAGGCGCGACCGAGCCATTCTGGCTCGCGGTGCGCGGCAATCTCGACATGCTGTCCGAAGCACGCCTCTGGTGGGAGGTGGTTGCCGGCAACGTCGTGCCGCCACCGCTGGAGGGTGAAGCGGACTTCCTGCGACAGGCACTTGAATCTCTGCCGCCGGAACCATGGGCCGGCGAGGTGTGGCGCATCTGGACCGACACGCTAAAGCAGGTCAGTGGTCGCAAGGGACGCACATTGTTTCTGCCGTTGCGCCTTGCGCTGACCGGCGAGGATCATGGTCCGGAACTGCGCGATCTGCTGCCGTTGATCGGTCGTGCGACGGTGGCGCAGCGGCTGCAAGTTGTGGCGCGCTAAAATCGTTCTTGCAAATCGCCTGTTGTCAGGCTAAGGTTTCACAGGTTCAACCTTCGAGAGGTCGGGAGGCTTGCATGGGTATTAGCATTCTGCTCGTCACGCCCGACACGCCCATGTCGCGTATGGGTGTGCTTGCGGGCTAGGCCCGCGTCCTCTCCAACCTCGATTCCGCTCAGTATCGAGACAGGCTGACGGACCTCTGGTCCGGCAGTGAATTCCTTCTTGCAGGGATCGATCGCCGCGACAGCGGCATCGTTGAACCAGTGTCTTCCAATCATCCGCGCCGCGACAAGCGGCCGTTCCAGGACGTGATCGCCTTCACCTGGCGCCACTGGCAGCGTCAGCCGCTATGGGTCGCCGCGATCATCGCCGCCCTGACCGCGGCGACAGCCTCTGACGTGCTGCTGCCGGTCTTTGCCGGCCAGTTGGCAGATGCCGCCGGCCGGCTGGCCGCCGATCGCGATGCCGCGTGGCGCGAGGCGACGCGGGCACTGGGCGCGATCCTGGCGCTGGGCGTTATGATGATCGCGTTACGCCACGTATCCTTTCTGGCGATCATTCGTTTCTCTCTGCGCATCATGTCGGACATGGCGCGAGAGGCGTTCTGGCGCGTGCAGCGCCTGTCCACCGAATGGCATGCGAACAGCTTCGCCGGTTCCGTGGTGCGCCGGATCACGCGCGCCATGTGGGCGGTGGACCTGTTGAACGACACGCTGCTGATCGCGCTGTTGCCGTCGGTGCTGGTGTTGCTGGGATCGACGGTGCTGCTGAGCCTGCGCTGGCCGGCGATGGGGCTGGTCATCGCGGTGGGCGCGGCGCTGTATCTGGCGCTGTCGGTCAACGGCACGCTGTTCTACGTGGCACCCGCCGCGCGCCTGGCGAACCGGCAGGACACGCGAATCGGCGCCGCGCTGGCCGATGCGGTGACCTGCAACGCGGTGGTGAAGGCGTTCGGCGCCGAGGCGCGTGAGGACATGCTGCTGACCGGCGTGCTGGCGAAATGGTCGCGACGGACGCGGCGCAATTGGTGGCGCGCCACCAACAATGGCACCGCGCAGCTGTGCACGCTGCTGCTGTTGCGCGCCACGGTAATCCTGTCCGTGCTGGTACTGGCCTGGCACGGCCACGCCACGCCTGGCGATGTGACCTATGTGCTGGCGGTGGCCTTCGTCATCCACGGCTATCTGCGGGATGTGGGCTTCCACATCAACAACCTCCAACGTTCCGTTAACGATATGGAGGAGCTGGTGGCACTGCAAGATGAGGGGTTGGGGGTGATGGATCGTCCCGGCGCGCCGCGGATCCGGATCACGCTGGGCGCGGTGTTGTTCGATCGCGTGACGTTCCGCTACGGCGCGCATCCGGTGCCGCTGTTGCAGGATCTGTCGCTGGCGATCCGCGCGGGTGAGCGTGTGGGGCTGGTCGGCCATTCCGGATCCGGCAAGACCACGTTCGTGCGGCTGATCCAGCGGCTCTACGACCTGACGGACGGGCGTATCTTGATCGACGGTCAGGACATCGCCGGTGTCGCCCAGGCGTCGCTGCGTGCGCAGATCGCCATCGTGCCGCAGGAGCCGGTGCTGTTCCACCGCACGCTGGCGGAGAACATCGCCTACGCGCGGCCGGATGCCTCCTCCGCGGCGATCGAACACGCGGCGCGGCTGGCGAATGCGCACGATTTCATCGCGCGGCAGCCGCGTGGCTATGCGACGCTGGTGGGTGAGCGTGGGGTGAAGCTGTCCGGTGGTGAACGGCAGCGCGTTGCATTGGCGCGGGCGTTCCTGGCGGATGCCCCGATCCTGATCCTGGACGAGGCGACCTCGAGCCTGGATTCAGAATCCGAGGTGCTGATCCAGCGGGCGATCGAGCGGCTGCTGACCGGGCGCACCGCGATCGTGATCGCGCATCGGTTGTCGACCGTGCGGGCGCTGGACCGCATTTTGGTGTTCGATCGCGGCCGCGTGGTGGAGCAGGGTGATCACGCCCGTCTGCTGCTGCAACCGGATGGACTATATCGGCAGCTGTTCGAGCGTCAGGTGCTGGCGCTGGAGCACGCGGGCCCCTGACGCGCCTCACTCCGGGAGCGTGAAGGCGCCAATCTGCAGTGCGAAGGTCAGGAAACGCTCGAGTTCCGGCAAGGGATCCCGATCCGCGGCCGTGATGAAATACCACGGCCGCGGATGCGGGGTGAACGGCGTGCGCACGATCTGCACCCGACCGGCCCGCAAATCATCGGCGATGAGATCACGGGATAGCAGCGACACGCCGACACCTGCGCGGATGCAGCGGATAATCGCGGCCGGCGAGCCGATCGTGCAGGTGTGTGGTGACAGCCCGTACTCGTGCAACAGTGTCTCGGTTGCCGCGCGTGTACCGGCGCCAGGTTCGCGCAGTAGCCACAGCGCGTCGGCCAGCGCCGCTTTGGTAATGCGGCGGCCGCTCACCGCGGCAACAACATAATCATTTCGGCGAATCGCGCGTGGTCGCAACGTCGGCAGGTTGGGTGGCACCTCGACAATACCGGCATCCAGTGTCCGCTCGGCAATCAGGTCCCACATAGCCTCCCGCCGCACGACTTGCAGTTCGATTGCGATATCGGGCGCGTGCGTCATGAATTGCGCCAGCAGATCGCCGAGGAAGGCCTCGCTCGTCGACATCACGCAGCCGATGTGCAGCGGTGGCGGCGGCGCTTGTGTGGCGGCCTGCGCTGAGGTCACCGCGCTGGACGACAGCGCCACGATGCGGCGGACATCACGCAGGAACGACGCGCCCGCGCTGGTCAGCCGCAGTCCGCGCCCGTCCTTCTCGAACAGTTTCACGCCCACGGCACGCTGCAAGGCGGCCAGCGAGGACGATATCGCGGCCGGCGAGACGTGCAATTGATCCGCCGCGGCGCGGGCTGACCCCAGTTCCACCACGGTCAGCAGCGCGCGCAGTTGCGTCGGCAAAAACGATAACATCTAGCTTAACGATATGCGGTTATCATTTGGTTGTCGTTTACCATCATGAATGCGAACATACCAGCGTTGGGGTAAGGCCGGGAGCGGCGTATGGACATTGGCGGTATGGTGCGCGTCGGGTTGGCACCTTAGGCACGCCGGTCCTATGCATCTCCGCTCCCGGTCCTCTTTGTCCCACCTTGCCTGCGCGCGCTGCGGTCAGGTCGTTTCACCAAATCAATTGCACGGTGCCTGCGTCTGCGGCGGCCCGCTGCTGTGTCACTACGACATCAACGCGTTGCGGAAGAATCTGTCACGCGGCTCCCTGATTGGCCGGCCTGCGACGCTGTGGCGGTATGCGGAACTGTTGCCAGTGCAGGATGCGGCGAACTGCGTCTCCTTGGGGGAGGGGTTCACACCGCTGCTGCCATTGCATTGGGGAGAACAGCACGGCCTGCCCAACCTCTGGTTGAAGGACGAAGGCCAGAACCCGACTGGAACATTCAAGGCGCGCGGCGCCGCGGTCAGCGTGACGCGGCTGCGCGAACTCGGTGTACGTGATGTCGTTGTCTCCAGCTCCGGCAATGCTGGCGATGCCTGGGCAGTGTATTGCCGCCGCGCCGGAATCCGGGCGACCATCATCCTGCCTGACGATGTGCCCGAAGCGACGCGGGTCGAAACAGCCCTCACCGGCCAGCGCCTGCACACGTTTGGCGGCCATAATGGGCGAGGAGGTCGTCTCGCCAGGGCCTATGCGGACTCGCATCAGTCGTTCTGGGCGAATACGTTCCAGGAACCGTATCGTGTCGAAGGTAAGAAGACGATGGGGCTGGAGCTGGCCGAGCAGCTCGGCTGGCGCATGCCGGATGTCGTCGTCTATCCCATCGGTGGCGGCGTCGGGCTCTTGGGAATCTGGAAGGCATTCATGGAGCTGAAGGCGCTGGGCTGGATCGAAGGCAAGCTGCCGCGTTTCGTCGTCGCGCAATACGAAGGCTGCGCGCCGTTCGTCGAAGCGTTCCATGCCGATCGCGAGTCCTGCGAGCCTTGGGGTGATATCTCGACGTTGCCTGGGGGCCTGCGCGCACCGAAGTCGCCCGCCGACTTCCTGATCCTGAAAATCCTGCGCGAGACCAATGGCACCGCGATCGCCGTCTCCAGCGACGACGCGTTGCGCGCGGTGCGCGCGGTGATGGAGACCGACGGCGTATTCCTGTGCCCCGAGGCCGGCACCACGATCGTCGCGCTGCGCCGCCTGCTTGCCGAGGGCCAGGTCCGCGACGATGAGACCGTTGCGATCATCAACACCGGCAGCGGGCTGAAATACACGTCACTGTTCCCGGCGCCCCTCAATCGCATCGCCGATGAGGATGAGATGTTGCCGTCATGACCGAGGCCCTCGATAAGCTGCACGCCGCCCGCGCGCAGTTCCCCGTCACGCGCAACCGCATCTATCTGGACACGGCGAACACTGGATCTCCACCGACCTGCGTGACGCAGACGCTGGCGGCGTATTTCGCGCGCCAGCAGGATGATGGTGGCGACAAGAAGGGCGCGGTGACGGCGGTGGAAATCACACGTGCTAAGGCCGCTGCGCTGCTGGGTTGCGACGCCGCTGAGATCGCCTTCGTCAAGAACACCTCGGAAGGGCTGAACATCGCCGCCCAGGCGATCGACTGGCGCGATGGCGATAACGTCGTCATTCCCAGCCGCGAGCATCCGAACAACGTGTTCCCTTGGCTGAACCTGCGGCGACGGGGCGTCGAAGTACGGATGGCCCCTGAGGGCGGCGACTGGGTCGATGCCGATATGCTGTGTCCCTATGTCGATGCGCGGACCCGGGTGGTGGCAGTTGCGGATGTCTCCTTCGCACCCGGCCAGCGGAACGATCTCGCCGGCATCGCCGCGCTTTGTCACGCCGTGGGTGCGTATCTTGTTGTCGATGGCGTGCAGGCGGTGGGGTTGCTGACGGTCCGGGTGCGGGACCTGGGTGTCGCGATGTGGGCGGCCAGCGGGCATAAGGGTCTGATGACGCCGCACGGGCTGGGCCTGTTCTATTGCCGTCGCGATCTGATCTCCGGCCTGTCCCCAGCCTACACCGCGCGCGCCAGCATGATGCCGGGCCTTGGCGATGATCATCTGGTGCTGAACCCTGATATCCCGCTGTGTGATGATGCGCGACGGTTCGAGATCGGCAATCACAACTACGCCGGCGTTCAGGCAATGGGCGCGGCGCTGGATCTGATCGGCGGCATCGGCATTGCCACCATCGAACAGCACGTCCTCGGACTGGGCGAATATCTCACCGAGCTTCTCGCCGAACGGCAGATCGCGCGGGTGGGGCCGCAGGACCCGCGACGCCGGTCTTCGATCTGCGTCTTCGCGCTGCCGGGCGAAGGCTGGGTCGAATATTTCGCCGCGCGTGGGATCATCGTGTCCGGCCGCCTTGGCGCGATCCGGGTGTCGATCGGACTGCACAACTCGCGCAACGAAATCGACCGGTTCGTCGCGGCGCTTGACGAAAGACTGGATCGCTGATGGGCGTCTGGCGCTGGTATCGCGATCGATCGATCGGCACTCGGATCTTCCTGGGCATGGCGGTCGGCGCGGTGATCGGCCTGGTGATGGGACCGGCGGCGGACAACCTGAAGCCGATCGGCGACATCTTCATCCGCCTGCTGCTGATGGCGGCGATTCCATTGATCTTCTTCACGCTGATGTCCGGTCTGACGACGATCAAGGATGCAGGCTTCGTCGGCCGACTGACGGTGCGCATTCTGGTCTATTACGTGCTGACCAGCATCATTGCGTTTGTGATTGCCATCGTGGTGATGAACCTGTTTCAGCCAGGGGCGGGCTTCGATCTGAAGGGCGATGTGAAAACGCCGATCGGGCAGATGCCGTCGCTGATGAACGTGCTCATCGCGATTGTCCCCTCCAACATTGTCGAAGCCTTCGTGAAGGGCGACGTGACGCAGATCGTCGTGTTCGGCGTCCTTCTTGGCATTGCATCGTTGCTGCTCGACGCTGGCACCAAGATGCGTGTCGCCGCGTTCTTCGAGACGGGGCGGAAGCTGTTCATGCGCCTCGTCGCCATCATCATTGCACTGGCGCCGATCGGCCTGGGGGCGCTGACGGCCTACAGTGTCGGCGTCTACGGTTCAAAAATCGCCGGTCCGCTACTGAAGTTCATAGGTGCCGTCTATCTCTCGCAACTCGGCACATTTGTTGTGATCATGGCGCTGCTGTATGCGATCGCGCGCGTGTCGCCGGTGTTCTTCCTGAAGCGCACCTATCCGCTGTACCTCACCACCGCTGGCACCACGAGCAGCCTCGCCAGCTTGGCGCAGGCGCTCGACCTCGCCGAGGAGAAGCTGCACATCCCGCGCGCTGTCTGCGGTTTCACGCTGCCGTTCGGCGTGCAGTTCACCAAGGATGGCACTGCGATCTTTCTAGCCTGCATTTTGCTGTTCGCGGCACAGTCGCAGGGTCAGGATCTCGCGCTAGGGACCATCGTGGTCATCGTGCTGACCGGGTTGCTGCTGGCAACCGGCTCGGGCGGGGTGCCGGGAGGTGGGCTGGTGGTCGGCTTGGTGTTCGTGAAGGCGTTCGGTCTGCCAGTGGAAATCGCAGTACTGATCGGCGGCATCTACCACCTGCTCGACATGACCAATACCACGCTGAATGTGATGAACGACATGGTGGCAACCGTGATTGTGTCCCGGCTGGAAGGCGCCATCCGCGTGGAAAATGGCGCGATCGTTCCGCAGGTCTGAATTGTGCTATCGCGGTGTGTCGCCAGCCAGCGTGATGCGATGCATCACCCGACGATAGCCATGATAATCGTTGATCGGATTGTGCTGCGCGCAGCGATTGTCCCAGAACGCGACTGATCCGATTTCCCAACGGAAGCGGCAGGTGAATTCTGGCCGGATCTGGTGGCGGAACAGGAAATTCAGCAGCCCGGTACTCTCCTCCTCGGTCACGTCGGCGAAGCGCGCGGTGTGTGCCACGTTGACATAGAGTGCCTTGCGGCCGGTTTCCGGATGCGTGCGCACCACCGGATGCTCGGCGGACAGTTCCGCCCGCGCGGTCGCGGTACCATCGCTCTTGATGCGATCCTCACGCGTGCGCGTGACATCCGCCTTGGCCGAACTGCTGACCGCGTGCAACCCATCCAGCATCGCCCGCATGCGCGGTGACAGCGTTTCGTAGGCGAGATATTGATTGGCGAACAGCGTGTCGCCACCAACCGGCGGCACCTCGCGCGCCACCAGCAGTGTGCCCATCGGCGGCTGTTCCAAATACGTGGTGTCGGAATGCCAGATTCCGCCGAAGTTGCTACGTTCGTGCTCCAGCTTGGCGACTGTGATGATCTCAGGGAAACCTTCGAGGCCCTTCACGAACGGGTATTCGATCGGTGTGCCGAAGCGGCGGGACAGCGCCAGGAAGCGGTCCGGCGGCAATGTTTGGTCGCGGAAGAAGATCACCAGGTGATCCAACAGCGCCTGGCGGATCACTGCGATGGTGTCGGCGGACAGATCATCGGACAGGTCGACGCCATGCAGCTCGGCGCCGATGGCGCCGGCGATCGGTCGGATCTCGAGCGCAGGGCCCATGGCGTTCGCTCCCTTCTTGGCGTGTGGCGCAGCCTAGCCGAGCAAGCCCGCGCCAGAAAATCCGCCGAACACGCCCAACGCGCAGGTCAAGACCGAGACGATCAGCACCACCCACAAATACCACCCACGCAGCCGGTGCGCGCGTGGCAACGCCTTCATCGCCAGCGCGATCAGGAAGCCGAGCACCAGCGGCAGCATCAGCGCGTTCATCACCTGCACGCCGACGTTCAGCGACACCAGGTCCGGCCAGACCGCGACGACCACCGCGCCACCGATCACGCAGACCGCGTAGACGCCGTAGAACCAGCGCGCCTCGAACGGGCGGTATTCCAGCGAGCGGCGATACCCGGTGACCTCACCGAGGCCCCAGGCGAAGGCCAGCGAGCAGACAATCGCCGCGACCATGCCAGCGCCCAACACGCCCATGCCGAACACCAGATTGCCCATCGTGGTGCCCAGAAACGGCGTCAGTGCCTGTGCCATGTCGCCAACCGTGGACAGTGACGCCTCCGGGTGCTTCACGCCGATTGTCGCCGCGCAGGCGATGAGCACGGCTGCCATCACCAACTGCGTGACAAGTGCACCGATCGCGGTGTCCCAGCGCGCGGCTGTGTAGTGCTCGGGGCGCAGCCGCTTATCGGCCACGGCGGACTGTTGGTAGAAAATCATCCACGGCATGACCACCGCGCCGATATTGGCTGCCGCCAAGTAGAGGTAGGCCTTATTGGCATAGGGAATATCCAGGCTGCCCTGCACCAGTGCTGCACCGTCCGGATGCGCCGCCCAGGCGACGAAGAAGAACGCCAGCTCGAACAGCCCCAGGCAGATCGCCGCGCGTTCGACGCGCCGGTACGAGCCAGTGATCACCACCGCCAGCAGCGCGACTGCCGCGATCGGCAGAGTTGCGAAGCGCGGCAGCCCGTACAGCTCCCCCACGCCGGCGACGCCGGAAAACTCGGTCAACAGTGCGCCGACCGTGGCGATGCCCAGGCCGGTCGCGGACACCCAGCCCCAGAGCGGGCCGAATGTGTCGCGGATCAACTCGCCATGGCCGCGGCCGGTGAAGATGCCCAGGCGGACCGTCAGTTCCTGTACCATGTAGAGGATGGGGATCAGCAGCACCTGCAAGGCCAGCAGCCGATAGCCCCACTGCACCCCGCTCTGCCCGGCAGTGATCACGCTGCCCACGTCGGTATCGGCCAGCATTACCACCAGACCGGGACCGAACACGGCCAGGGCGCGGGCAAGGCGCCGATGGCGGACAGCCATGGCTGGGACGTCACTCATGTTGCGTCGGTCCATGGGCAGCTCATCGTCACGCGCCCGCGTCCCGGCGCCGGCATTAGTTGCGAATAACTCGCAAACGGCGGCGGTCGACGTAGCGGGGCGATGGCACCATGTCAATCAGCAGGGCGAACCGCGTTGATTTACCGCAAGCTTTGGCGGAGAAAGCGCATCCCTCACGGAACCATGGACCCATGCACGAACTCACCCTGCACAACAGTCTGACGCGCCGGAAGGAGCGGTTTGTCCCGCTCGATCCAAATCACGTCCGGATGTATGTGTGTGGGGCCACCGTGTACGACCTGGTGCATGTCGGCAATGCGCGACCCGAGGTCGTGTACGATGTGCTGGCGCGCCTGTTGCGCCGGATGTATCCGCGCGTGACCTATGTGCGGAACATCACCGACGTTGAGGACAAGATCAACGCAAGGGCGCGCGAGCTGGGGGAGTCGATCTCGGTGCTGACGGCGCGCACCATTGCCGATTACCACGCTGACCTCGCCGCACTCGGCTCCAGGCCACCGGATATCGAGCCGCGCGCCACTGAGCATATCGGCGAGATGATCACCATGATCGAGCGGCTGATCGCGAGCGGCCATGGTTACGTGGCGGCAGGCCACGTACTGTTCGCGGTGAGGAGCTATCCTGCCTATGGCCACCTGTCCGGACGCAGTCCAGAGGAACTGCTGGCCGGGGCGCGAGTCGATGTGGCGCCCTACAAACGTGATCCGGGCGATTTCGTGTTGTGGAAGCCATCGTCACCGGACCTGCCGGGCTGGGACTCGCCCTGGGGGCGCGGCCGGCCGGGCTGGCATATCGAATGCAGTGCCATGTCGTGGCGGTATCTCGGCGAAACGTTCGATATCCATGGTGGCGGCACCGACCTGATCTTCCCGCATCACGAAAACGAAGCGGCGCAAAGCTGCTGCGCGTTCCCCGGCAGCTATTTCGCGCGCTACTGGGTGCACAACGGCATGCTGCTGGTGAATGGCGAGAAGATGTCGAAGAGCCTCGGCAACTTCACGACGCTGCGTGAGGCGCTGACGCGTGCGCCGGGTGAGGCCGTGCGGCTGCTGCTGATCCGCACGCATTATCGTTCCACCCCGGACTTCAATGACGCGGCGCTGACCGAGGCGAAGCGCGAGCTCGACCGGTTCTATCGCGCACTGGAGCGGTATCCCGAGATCAAGGCGATGGATGTGCCGGGGCCGGTGATGGTGGCGTTGTGCGATGACCTGAACACGCCGCTGGCGCTTTCCGCGATGCATGCACTGGCGGATGCTGCGTTGGCGGGGGATTTCGAGGCGGCGTGCGGATTGCGCGCGGCGGGCGAGGTGCTGGGGCTGTTGCAGCGGGAACCGGCTGCTTGGTTCCGTGGTGGTGGTGAGGATGGTGCCGCGATTGAGGCGGCGATCGCGGAACGGCTGGCTGCGCGCAAGGCGCGGGATTTCGCACGGGCCGATGCGATCCGGGCGGCGCTGGCGGCAAAGGGGATTGTGCTGGAGGACGGCGCGGGGGGGACGACCTGGCGGCGTGTCGTTGTGGGAACAGGCGCTGCTCCTATGCCATCGCCCCGCGTGGAGGCGACGGGAGTAGTTGGTGGGAAAAGGACATAGCTTGACCGGGCGCGACAACGGCGCCGATATCGCACCGATCGGCAATTCCCCGGTCGTGATCCTGGTGCGTCCTCAGCTCGCCGACAACATCGGCGCCTGCGCCCGCGCGATGGCCAACGGAGGCTTGTTCGATCTGCGTCTTGTCGCCCCGCGTGATGGCTGGCCGCAGGAAAAGGCCTGGCGGAATTCCTCCGGCGCCGATCGCATCCTCGATGCGCTGACAGTGCACACCACGGTGGCCGATGCGACCGCGGATCTGCACCGTGTGTTCGCCACCTGCCCGCGGCCCCGCCACATCATCAAGCCGGTGTTGACCGCGCGCGGCGCGGCGGCGGAGCTGCGCGAGATCTGCGGCCGCGACCTGAAAGTCGGCTTGCTATTCGGGCCCGAACGCGCGGGCCTCGATAACGACGACATGGCTGCGACCGATGCCCTGATCCGCTATCCCCTGAACCCCGCGTTCATGTCATTGAATTTGGCGCAGGCCGTGATGGTGATGGCCTACGAGTGGTGGACCGCCGATGAGACCACACTGTCGCGCGTGCTGATGACCAACGAGACCAATGTTGCGACCAAGCGGGAGCTCGACAATTTCCTCAGCCACCTGGTGGCGCAGCTCGATGAATGCGGGTTCTTGCGCAATCTGCCGAAACGTCCCGGCATGGTGCGGAACATCCGCCACTTCTTTGAGCGCGGCGAGGTGACCGAGCAGGAGCTGCGCACGCTGCATGGCATTGTGACCGAGCTGGCCCTGGGCCGGCGCCAGCTCGGGCGGGTCGAGGATGAGGCCTGACGGAGGATACGACCATGCAAACCATGGCAGACTGCACGATCAGCTTGTTGACCGACCACACCGGGGCGGAAGTGCGCGGGGTCGATCTGCGCGAACCGCTTGACGCGACGATGCAGGCGCGGTTGAATCAGGCGTTTGTAGATCACTCGGTGCTGGTGGTGCGCGATCAGCACCTTTCGCCGCAACAGTTGCTCGATGCGGTGCAACTGTTCGGCGAAGTGTTCCCGCAGCAGGACAAGAAATTCTCGCTGCCGGAATGTCCGCTGATCCACTACGTCTCGAACCTGGACAAGTATCCGGATGGCACGCGCTACATCCCTGGTGCCGGCTATCACACCGATCACTCCAACGCCGCGCGTCCGCCGAAGGCGACGGTGTTGCATGCTGTAAAGCTGCCGGATCGGGGCGGCGACACGCAGTATGTGAACATGCATCGCGCGTATGAGGATCTGTCGGATACGATGCGGCAACGGATCGACAGCCTGCGCGCGATCCATGTCTATCAGAGCAAGTACAGTGCGCGGAAGCTGATGACGCTGAGCGAGGAGAACCGCAAGGCCGTGCCGGACGCAGTGCTGCACCCGTTGGTGCGCACGCATCCTGAAAGCGGACGCAAGGCGATCTATCTCAATCCGATCCGGGTGGAGGGGATCGAGGGAATGGAGGAAGCCGATGCACTGGCGCTGCTGGATGAGCTGTTGCAGCACGCGCGTCAGCCGCAGTTCGAATACCGCCACCAATGGCAGCCAGGCGATCTGGTGATGTGGGATAATCGCTGCCTGCTGCACAAGGCGAACGGTGATTACGACATGAACCAGGTGCGATATCTGTATCGCATCATGCTGCTGGGCGACGTGCCGGTTTGACCGATATCTACGTTGACGCGGACGCCTGCCCGGTGCGGGAGGAAGTCTACCGCGTTGCCACGCGCCTCAACCTCACCACGTTCATCGTCTCCAACGGCTCCCGCCCCATCCGCCCCCCCGGTCTGCCGAACGTACATATGATCATCGTTGGCGCCGGTGCCGACGTCGCGGATGATTGGATCGCGGATCGCATCACCGCTGCCGATGTCTGCGTCACCTCCGATATTCCGCTGGCGTCCCGCTGCCTCGCGAAGGGCGCACATGCCCTCACGTCGACGGGCAAACGCTGGACCCAAGACAACATCGGCAGCGCGCTCGCCGGCCGCGAAGTCGCGCGGCATATGCGCGAGATCGGCATGACCACAGGCGGTCCCGCACCGCTCACGCGCGCCGACCGCTCGCGTTTTCTCGATGCGTTGGATCAGGCGGTGCAGCAGGCGCGGGCGGTTACACCACGAACGGCAACACCTCCTGCGTGAAACGCTGGAACTGAGCCATCGCGTCGCCCATGGTCACCAGCCGGAAGGTGATCCGGTTGCAGCCGGTGCCGAGGTAGCGGCGCAGATGTGCGACGCAGTCCTTCGGTGATCCGTAGACCCCCCAGGCCTCCAGTCGCTCCTTCGTATAGTTCGCGCCGTAATACAGGTCGAGATAGCGCTTGGCGTCGGCCAATGCCGCGTCGGCATCCTCGTTGATGTTGATGTGGTGACACAAAACATTGTCGAAATGGTCCGTTGTACGCCCCGCCTCTTGGGCGGTGGCCAGGATCGTCTCCCACCCGGCACGAAACCGCTCCGGGCTGACCGAGTGTGTCATCCAGCCATCCGCCAGCCGCCCGACCCGCCGCAGCGCCAGCACCGACCCGCCGGCATCCGCCTGGCCATTGGCCAACCGACCGGCGTTGGTGGTCAGCCAGATCGGGCAGGGAGACTGCATCGGCTTCGGCGCCAGCGTGATCCCGGAGAAGCGCAGAAACTGCCCCTCGAACGGCGCGTCGTCCGTCGTCCACAGATGGCGCAACGCGGCGATGTTCTCCAGCATGCGCTTGCGGCGCTCGGCGGGTGGAATACCCATCGCCGCGCTCTCCGCCTCCCACGTCCCGCCGGCGCCGCCACCCGCGCACACCGACAGAATGGTGCGCCCGCCTGACAACACATCCAGCGATGCCCACTCATAGGCAAACACCCGAGGATCACGCAGTGAGAAGGACCCCATGCACGCCGGGCCCAGCTTCACCCGTTGTGTTCGGCCCGCGACCGCAGCCAGCAACGTCAACGCGTCCAGCCGCTGGTTGACGAACAACGCGTCCCCGACCCACACCGAATCCAGCAGCGGACAGGCCTCGATCGTGTCGGCCAGCGCCAGCAGGTCTTTCACCGTGGCCAGCCCCAGCAGCAGGCCGCGATTGGCGAGCGTGATACCGAAACGCACGGGATTACAACTGGTTGGCGAGCTTCCGGGCCAGCAGCCAGCCCGGGATCGCGGCCACCGGCGCGCCCGGCAGCAGCAGCAGCCAGCCGTGCGGCTGGCCCTCGATGATCATGCTCATGCCAATCCCCAGCAGCATGCCGCCGACCAGGGACCCAATGACGCCGGCCGAGACGCCCAGCCAGATAATGTCGCCGCGGGTGATCATGGCGCCGTGCTAGGGGCGGGGGGCTGGTTTGACAAGCCAGGACCACCCCCCTAGAAGCCCCGCCCACTGCCGGGAATGTGGACGGACCTTCGGGGTCCGCGCCCGCCGCGCCCAGGGGACCACTCTTTGGCGCGGCCTACCGGTGCAACAACGGGCCGTGAAAGGGCAACGCGCCAATGACCAAGCGCGCCGAGAGTAAGTACAAGATCAACCGCCGTCTGGGGGTGAACCTCTGGGGGCGGCCTAAGTCCCCCATCAACAAGCGCGAATATGGGCCCGGCCAGCATGGCCAGCGGCGCAAGAAGCCGACTGATTTCGGCACGCAGTTGATGGCAAAGCAGAAGCTGAAGGGCTACTACGGCAATATCGGCGAGAAGCAGTTCCGCAAGTATTACGAGGAAGCGGTCCGCCGGAAGGGCGACACCTCGGAGAATCTGATCGAGCTGCTGGAGCGCCGGTTGGACGCGGTGATCTATCGCCTGAAATTCGCCGTGACGCCGTTTGCCGCGCGGCAGTTCGTCTCGCATGGCCATGTGCTGGTGAACGGCAAGCGGCTCAACATTCCTTCTTACCTGGTGCGTGATAACGAAACGATCGAGGTGAAGGAAAAGTCGAAGCAGCTCGCGGTGGTGTTGGACGCCACGCAGAGCACCGAGCGCGATGTGCCGGAATATCTGGAAGTCGATCATCGCGCGATGAAGGGTCGCTACGTGCGCGCGCCGAAACTGACCGATGTGCCGTACCCGGTGCAGATGGAACCGCACTTGGTGGTGGAATACTACTCGCGTTAAGGTGGCGTATGCCTCTCCCGCCATGCGGGAGAGGCAAAGTGTTTCAGTAAAACACCTCCGGCACATATCCCAACATAATCCGGCCCACGGTCTCGAAATGCGCGCCGCGGGCCTGGATCTGTTGCGAGGCCGTATGGATGTCGCGGAAGCGGCGTTCGAACACGGTGTCGAGGAAGATCGCGCTGGTACCGGCTTCCTTGTAGGCGAAATCGGCGACCTCGCTGGCGGTCTGGATGGCATGCGTGCAGGCCAGCCGTAGACGGACCCGCGCGGCGAGATCGATCGAGGGTATGCCCTCGGCGGTGGCGCAGATCTCCTGCAGTGTTTCCACCAGATAGGCACGCGCGGCGCCCAGCTTTGCCTCGCTGCGGGCGACGTTGGATTGCACCACCGCGTTGTCGGCCAGGCGGCCGAGATTGCGTGGCGTCTTCTCCATCGCCAGCGCCATGAAGGCCTCCAGCATCGCGCGCGCCGTGCCCAGCATCACGCCGGTGTGCCCCACGGCGTACAGGCCTTGTGTGGTGAAGGCATAAAGCCGGCCCGGCTCGGTGCGTGAGTCCGGTTCTTCGCGCGTGCCGCTGAACGCCTCGGGCACGAACAGATCGGTTACGGAATAGGCGTCCGACGCGGTGCCGCGTAAGCCAATCACGTTCCACCTGTGGATCAGCTTTGCCTGGGCCACCGGAAACAGTAGCGTACGGATCAATGGCATGCCGCGGGCGTTGCGGCGCAGCGATCCGTCCGGTTCCTCCACCTGCGCGTGCGCCCCCATCCAGGTGGCCTGACGGCAGCCGGAGGCGAATTCCCATTCGCCACTGATGCGATAGCCCCCTGGCACCGCGCGGGCACGCGCCGCGTTGGGCGGGCCCCAGGAGACCAGCGCGCGCGGATCATCGTAGATCACATGCGCCGAGGCGGGATCCATGAACGGCGTGATCAGGGCGGAGCTGTTGGCGACGAATAGGTTCCAGCCGACCGAGGCATCGTGGCGGCTGACTTCCTCGACGGCGCGCAGGTAGGTCCAGGGCTCGACCTCCTCGCCACCGAAGCTGCGCGGCAGCAGCAGGCGGAACAGGCGGGAGTCGTGCAGTTGCGACAGCAATGGTTCGCCGATGCGCTGGGTCTGCTCGATCTCGGCTGCCGCCGCTTCGATCGCCGGGCCCAGGTCACGCGCACGCATGACGGGGTCGGGACGGGTGATGATGTTCATGCGGCGGTCCTGCGCATTTCCATCGCGAATTAGCCACGCAGCATGTCGGGGTTGTCAACGTCCGACGCGGGCGGCCAGATGAGACTGGCAATGAACGGGGGCGCAGATGATTAAGATGGAACCGATACCGCTGACCGGTGGGACAGCAATTGGCGTGATGGTGGAGCTGCCGCAGACACGCCAGCTCACGATCAGCACCGACAGGGGGTACATCGCGGCCGGCTACATGGACCTACCGTTCTTGCAACAACGCCGGCCGAAGCGGCACATCATCGCCGCGCGCGTGCTTGACGTGCGGGAGATCATCGACCTGCTCGACGCGCGTGTCTACGACTGCACCCCGGCGGCGGCGGAACGCGGCGTGGTGGCGGGGATGACTGGGCGCGAGGCGCTGGAGCGCATGTTCTAGCTTCGGCCCTGGCCGGAGCGGCGGGACTTCCAACATAAGCGGCGCTGAGCGGTCGCACCCGACGCCGGCGGGTCCGGGTCCCTCGTCTAGGTCATTCGCCGCTAAGGCGAGATATCGGGCGTGCAGATTTTTTGATGATAGGCAGGATACGTCTGGGGGCTTTGGCATTCGCATTTGTCAGCGTGCCTTCTGCCATTACAGGATATTTGGCGCGTATTGATCTCTCGGCGACGATTGCATTTGCGGCGGTGGCAATTGGTGCCGGCGCTATCGTTGAGTGTCCTGATGCGCCGACCGCCAAAGCCCATGCCCGTCAGACGATGTGTGGCGGCCTATCTCGCTTCCCTGGGTGTATTCATTCTGTGCAAGACGTTGTTCGGTCGTCTCGGCTGGCGCGGGATGTGTACGACTGGCGCGGCCGGCGCGCGTGGAGGCCGATAGCGCCAACCCCTGGTTTTCCACCCCCCCGCCCTATATGACGAGGACGGCGCCGGGCGGTCCCACCCCCGGCGCTTGCCATGAGGCCCCGATGACCGACCAGACCGCCGAAATCGCCCGCCGCCGGACCTTCGCGATCATCTCGCACCCTGACGCCGGCAAGACCACGCTGACCGAGCACATCCTGCGCGCCGGCGGTGCCATCCAGCTCGCCGGCAACGTGCGCGCCAAGGGCGAGCGCCGCCGCACGCGCTCGGATTGGATGGGCATCGAGCGCGAACGCGGCATCTCCGTTGTCACCTCGGTGATGACGTTCGAGCACCAGGGCTGCGTGTTCAATCTGCTCGACACGCCGGGCCACGAGGACTTCTCGGAAGACACCTATCGCACGCTCACCGCCGTGGATGCGGCGGTGATGGTGATCGACGCCGCCAAGGGCATCGAGGCGCGCACCCGCAAGCTGTTCGAGATCTGCCGCCTGCGCGACATCCCGATCATCACCTTCATCAACAAGATGGACCGCGAAAGCCGCGACCCGCTGGAGCTGCTGGACGAGATCGCCTCGACGCTCGCGTTGGACACCGCCCCGGTCGTCTGGCCGATTGGCCGCGCCGCTGAGTTCGTCGGCACCTATGATTTGCGCGCTCGTGCCCAGCACTTGACGCAGGAGCTGGCGCAATCGGACGCGCGGCTGCAGGCACTCGGCGACGAAGTTGATCTGGTGCGCGCCGCGTTGCCCGAGTTTGATCGCGAGTCCTTCAACGCCGGTCATCTCACACCGGTTTATTTCGGTGCCGCGATCAAGGGCATTGGTGTCAACGACCTGCTGGATGGGCTGGCGGAATACGGCCCGCCGCCGCGCGCGCAGCGCGCCGACACGCGCACCGTCGCCGCCACCGAGCCCGGTCTGACCGCGCTCGTATTTAAGATCCAGGCGAACATGGATCCCAACCACCGCGACCGCATCGCCTTCGCGCGCGTTTGCTCGGGCCGCCTCGCACGTGGCATGAAGATCAAGCACGTGCGCACCGGCAAGCAGATTCCGCTGACCGCGCCGCAGTTCTTCTTCGCCCGCGAACGTGAGATCGCCGACGAGGCCTTCGCCGGCGACGTCGTCGGCATCCCCAACCACGGCACGCTGCGCATCGGCGACACGCTGACCGACGGCGAGGACATCAACTTCACCGGCGTGCCCTATTTCGCTCCCGAAATTCTCCGCCGCGTGCGGCTGGACGACGCAATGAAGGCAAAGAAGCTGCGCCAGGCGTTGCAGGAGCTGGCCGAGGAAGGTGTGGTACAGTTGTTCCGGCCACAGGATGGTTCATCGCCCATGGTCGGTGTGGTCGGCACGCTGCAGCTCGATGTACTGCAGGCGCGGCTGGCCGGCGAGTACGGTGTGGCGATCGGCTTCGAAACGCCGCCCTACGCGCTCGCGCGCTGGATCGATGCTGACGACAAAGTGGCTCTGGCCAAATTCATCGCCACCAACCGCGGCAGCATGGCGGACGATGTGGACGGCGATCCGGTGTACTTGGCCAGCTCAGTCTTCATGATGAACCGCGCCGCCGAACACGCGCCGGAGATCAAGTTCCGCGATATCAAGGATATCCGAGCCGTCGCGCTGGCGGCCTAGCGCCGCCGCGCCAGGGCCGTAAAGTGCTGGCGCTACACCACCGCCCCGCTGTCCGGCTCCATCAGATGCATGTTGTTCATGTCCGCGCTTAGCGGCAGCATCTCGTTCGGCACGGCATGCGTTGCGGGATCGACGCGCGCACAGACCGGGGTGCCGCTCAGGAAGAAGTGCACCAGGGTCTCCATGCCCATCGGCTCGACCACGTCGACCGGGGCCTCCATGCGCGCCCAGCCGGGACGGCCAGATTCGTGGTACTCAAACAGATGCTCCGGCCGCAGGCCCAGGATCATCTGCTTGCCCTTGAACTTGCCGTAGCGATCCGCCCGAGCGGGCGGGATCGGCAAGGTGATCCGATCGGTCACCGCCACGGCCAGCCCGCCATTCGCATCCACCACCCGGCAGTTCAGGAAGTTCATCGCCGGAGACCCAATGAACCCGGCAACGAAACGGGTCGCCGGGTTGTGGTACAGCTCCTGCGGTGCTCCGACCTGCTCAATGATGCCACCATTCATTACCACCACGCGGTCGGCCAGGGTCATCGCCTCCACCTGGTCGTGCGTCACATAGACAGTGGTCGTGCGCACCGTCTGGTGCACCTTCTTGATCTCCGTGCGCATCTGCACACGCAGCTTGGCGTCCAGGTTTGACAGCGGCTCATCGAACAGGAACACCTTGGGATTGCGCACGATGGCACGGCCCATCGCCACGCGCTGCCGCTGGCCGCCTGACAGGGCGCGGGGCTTGCGTTCCAGCAGCGGCTGGATGTCGAGAATACGCGCCGCTTCGTCGACACGACGCTTGATCTCGTCCTTGGCGAACTTCCGCAGCTTCAGCCCGAATGCCATGTTGTCGAACACGCTCATGTGCGGGTACAGCGCGTAGTTCTGGAACACCATCGCAATGTCGCGATCGCGCGGTGGGACGTCGTTCACCACGTCGCCGCCGATCCAGATTTCGCCTGCCGAGATCTCCTCCAGCCCGGCGATCATGCGCAGCGTGGTGGACTTGCCGCAGCCCGAGGGGCCGACCAGCACCACGAATTCCTGATCGGCGATCTCGAGATCGATCCCCTTCACCGCCTGCACACCGCCGTCATAGTTCTTGACGACCTTGCGAATAGAAACCTCAGACATGGAGTTGGTGTTCCCTCGTTGGCGTTGCGGTTTGCGGCGTTCAGCCCTTGGTCGCGCCCGCGGTCAGGCCAGCGACGTAGTAATCCATCAGGAAAGCGTAAATCAGGATCGGGGGCAGCGATGCAAGCAAATTCGCTGCCATGATCTTTCCCCACTCGAATACGTCGCCCCGGATCAGGTCGCTGACGATGCCGACGGTCAGGACCATCTGGCTCGAGGTGTAGAGATACGCCAGCGGATACAGAAAGCTGCCCCAACTGACGGTAAAGGCAAAGATTGTCGCCGCGATGATACCGGGCATCGCCACGGGGATGAAGATCTTCCACAACATCTGCAAATACCCGGCGCCATCGATCAGCGCGGCCTCATCCAGTTCCTTCGGCACGGAACTGAAATAGCCGATCATGATCCAGGTACAGAACGGTACCGCCAGCGTGGGATACAGCAGCACCAAGCACCAGTAGCTGTTGATCAGGCCAAGCCAGCCGATGATCTGGAACAGCGGCAGGAACAGCAGTGACGGGGGTACCAGGTACGTCAGGAACACGCTGGTGGACAGTGTCTGGCTGCCGAAGAAGCCCATCCGCGACAGGCTGAATGCCGCCAGCACAGCGATCACCATGCTGACCGCCACGGTCAGCACCGTGACGATGATCGAGTTCAGGTAGTAGTGCTGAAAGTTTGGGTAGGTGATCAGATACCAAAAATTCTCTAGCGTTGGATGGTGCGGATACCAGGGGCTGCCCTTCTCGGCGCCAATCTCGCCGGACGTCTTCAGGCTGGTGACCACCGTGTAGAACGGTGGCACCAGAAACAGCACGACAAAGAATCCCAGTGCGATATAGCTGCCCCACAATGCCCATAGCCGCTGGCGATGCAGACTCTTGTGCCGGCGATGCGCGACGCTGCCGACCTCTGCCGTGGTCGCGCTCATGCCGCGATCTCCCTGGTGCGCTTGGTGACGCCGCGCAGCACGAAGAAGGCGGCAAAGGCCAGGATCGGCAGCATAAACAGACTATCCGCGGCGCCCAGTGGGATGTCGCCCGACTGGATGCCGACCTGGAAGGCGTAGGTCGCGAACACGTGCGTCATGTCCTCGGGCCCGCCCGAGGTCAGGATGCGCACGATATCGAAGTCGGCGAAGGTCACGATCAGACTGAACAGCACCGTGATCGCGATGATGTTGCGCATCATCGGCAGGGTAACGAAGAACAGCTTCTGCATCGCGCTGGCACCATCGATCGCCGATGCCTCATAGAGCTGTTCTGGTACCGATTTGAGTGCCGCCAGATACATGATCATAAAGAACGGTGTGCCGAACCAGACGTTGACAGTGATCGTGCAGAACCGGGCGATCCAGCCCACGCCAAGCCACGGCACCGACTTGAACCCCAGCTCGTTCAGCAACCAGTTGAACGCCGAGTAGGACGGATC
>DATHNE010000164.1:0-23205 GCA_035486355.1 Acetobacteraceae bacterium | reverse complement strand
TGAGAGCGGGGCACCGCAGGCAAAGTATAATAACCGCAAAAAACGCAAAGAACGCAAAAAGGCCGCCTTGCGGTAGGTCATTCCACCGCGCCTGAGCCACAAGACTGGTCAGGTTGGGGTATCCGGTACAAGCTCTCCCTTGTTTGAGGACGGGAGGAGGACGCAATGGCCGGCAACGGACCGATGGTGATCGAGCTGGATCGCAAGCGCATGACGGCGATGGCGGAGAAGGATGTCGCCACGCTGAACGCGGTGCTGGCGGATGATCTCATCTACACGCATTCCTCGGCGCGGATGGATACGAAGGCGAGCCTGATCGGCAATATGCAGTCGGGTGCCACGGTGTATTCCTCGGTGGTGCCGTCGGAGGTTGTGGCGCAGGACTGCGGAGATGCCGTGGTGCTGACCGGCGTGGCGCGGATCAAGGTGACGTCTGGGGGAAACCCGATGTCCTTTGGCGTGCGGTTCACCGATGTGTGGGCGAAGCGCGGCGGGTCGTGGCAAATGGTGACCTGGCAGTCGACCAAGTTGCCGGAATAGCCATGCAGCTCGGAATTCATCTGCCGCATGCCGGGGAATTGGCGAACCCGCCCCTCATTCGTCGGCTGGCACTGCGGGCCGAGGATCTGGGGCTGGCCGATGTGTGGGTCAGCGAGCACATCATCGTGCCGCGCGGCCAGTTTCCGCGCTCTCCGCTATTCTACGATCCGGTGCTGACGCTGACCTGGGTGGCGGCGGTGACGAAGCGGGTGCGGCTGGGCACGAGTGTGCTGGTGCTGCCGATGCGCCATCCGTTGCCGTTGGCGAAGGAGCTGGCGACGCTGCACAACTTCTCCGAGGGGCGGTTGATCCTGGGGGCGGGCGTGGGTTGGCTGGAGCCGGAGTTCGCCGCGCTGGGCGTGCCATTCCGCGAGCGCGGGCGGCGGATGGATGAGGGCATTGCAATGATGCGCGCAGTGTGGTCGCAGGATCCGGTGACATTCAAGGCGAAATACATCCCGGCGGAGATCGAGGGGATGAGCATGCTGCCCATGCCGGTCAGTCCGATTCCGATCTGGATTGGTGGAAGTTCGGAGCCGGCGCTGAAGCGGACGGAGCGGATGCAAGGGTGGCATGGTAGCCGGCATTCACCGGAGGAGGCGGCGCCGATTGTTGCTCGGCTGCGGGCGGTTCGCCCGGAGACGGCGTTCACCGTATCGATGCGGTTGCATTGGAGCGGGAAGGACTACGGCGAGCTGTGCGACCGCGTTGCCGCATACGAAGCGGTCGGCGTGGGGCACATCATGGTGCATCCGCACGACCGGAACGTGGATGACTGGGACGAGGTGATTGAAGGCGTGGGGCGGTTGGTTGCGAGAGGAACCAATCGTCCCAACAATCCGTCGCGATAAGTGTTGTTACGGTATCGAGCGCGTCGAGCCGTAGTGGAACTGAATATTCGTCGCGGTAGAATGCCGGGAAATCGCCGCCTCAAGGTCCTCGAGCGACAACACGCCACCACAGGCGAAAGCCCCCCGCCGCATGAGGCGGCCGGCCGTCACGGCGCGTAAGGCCGCAAGCGCTGGCGACGTCGCTACAAATGGCCAATCGCCCGCTGCGGCCACCAGCGACCATGTTCCGCACCCCCCGCGACCCCGCGCGCCGCTGCGGCGATATGGTCGAGGCTGAGGCGATGGGGCATGCGGGCAGTCGACGCCGGGGGGCGTGCGCAGGCAAGCGCGATGCTTGACGCCGCGCGGCCGACGCAGGCTGATACGCCGAGGGAAGGAGACGATGCGATGGACCATGCAAGCGACAGCAGCGACCCCGCCACCTGGGATCCCGCGCTCGATGCGGTGACCGCAGCACCGCGCAACCACGCGGTGCTGTACGAGGATGATGTGATTCGCGTTCTGGCGGTGAGCGTCGCGCCCGGCGAGACCGAGAACCCGCATCATCATCGCTGGCCCTCGGTCATGGTGTTCGACCGCACCGCGAAGATCCGTGACTACAATGGCGCGACCGGCGAGGCAAACATATTGCCACCGCGCGAGGGGTTGCCACTGCCGCTGACGATCAAGTTCCCGTCGCAAGCGCTGCATTATGTGCAGAACTGCGACACACGGCCGATCCACGCGACGCGGATTGAGTTCAAGAAGGGATTCCCGACGCAGATGTGAAACGGTGTCAGCGGCTGAACCGGCGGACCACGTTCTCCAGCAGGCGGGAGATCGGGCCCTTGAAGCCGTTGTCCTGCCACAGGCTGCCGCAGAAGGTGATGGAGCCGACGGAGAACACCTCGCCACCGGCTTGGTTCTTGAGGTAGACGATCTCGCCGCGCCTCAGTTGTTCCGGGGTCTCGCCGTTGACCGTTGAGATGTGCGACAGCAACTCTTCCGGAACCGTGACGAAGGATTGGGGCGGGTCTTCGGATCGGGCCAGGATCACAGTCGATGGCGGTGTGCCCAGGTCGAAGTCGGCACGATCGATCTCGAAGCCTGCGGCGCCGCCGCCGGAAAGGCCGTAATCGCCCAGGCGATCGGATTCGATCCCTTCAAACATCCATGCGTGGTCGGGTTCGTAGGATGCCGGCAAACGCAGGTAATGCGTGCCTTCGAACAGGCCCTGCCCTGAGAATCCAACGCCGGTGAGTTGTTGTGGCGGGCGGCGGTTGCGGCGCCATAGGCCGCCGAGCTGTCCGTCGAGCGCGTTGAAGTATTCGCCGGACTCGGCGTCCCAGGCGCGGATGCCGCCCTCGGCGCGACGGATCTCGATGACGCCTGGCATCGCTTTCGATCGGGCGATCCGCCAGTAGAAGCCATTGCCGCCGAGATAGACCAGGCGGCCTCCCCTGTTGGTGTAGGTTTGCAGCGCGTCCAGCGTGCCGAGCGTATGATATTCCGGGTGCGAGCCAGTCAGCACCACCTTGTAGGGCGACAGTAACGCGAGGCCTTCGTCGTCCAGGTCTTCATCTGTGATGATGTCGAAGGCGATATCTTTCGCCTCCAGCCAGGCCAGGAGGTGCGTGTCGGCAGGGTAGTGGCGCAGGCCGGAGCCGCGCGCATCGTTGAAGGTCAGGAAGCCGGGTCGCATCGTCAGCATCGGGCGCAGGCGGCTGGAGATGGCGATGCCGCTGCGGTCAGCGTGCCGGTTGTAGGTGGAATGACCGTACACAGGATACTCGTCGGGGTTGTAGGGATAGGCACCCCATTCCTGGACCCGCTCCCGCAATCGCCTGCCGAAATTGCCGCGGGCGTGATTGGCGTAGGCCTGATACGTGAAGGTGGAGGCGAGGAAGGCGACCTTGGCAAAGGGACCGTTGCGCCGTGGCAGGACGTAGAAGGGCACGCGGTCCTCGCCGTGCGCGCAATCCAGGTGCAGCACGTACGCGCCGCTTGGCAGATCGTCGGGGATGTCGAGGTCGAAGTCGGGGGCCCAGCGGCAATCGTCGATGTCGTCGTCGTGGAAATGGATAGCGGCGTAATCGGCGGGAGCGTGGCGCCAGCAGTGCTCGTGCCCGGCCCAGTGCGCGCCGACCATGCCACGCGTGGGCAGATTGATCAGCTTGCCGTGGCAGGCTTGCGGGCCGGTGTCGGTGATGTGTGTGGTGTCGATGCCCTGTGCGAAGTCCCAGGCGGCGAGGATGATTCCGGCGCTGGGCGTTCCGATTTCCTGCGTGCCCGAAACAATCCACGGCGCTTCCAGCTTGCCTGTGAAATGGCGCGACGGCTGGGAAGCCCCTTCCGCCGCGATCAAGACGGTTCCTTTCGCTGGCAACACAAGCCCACTGGCCTGCGCCCGCGATGTCGCCGGCGCGTCCCAGTCCAGCAGGGCCTGGTGCAGAACAACGATACCGGTCTTGGGGTCGGCGCTGAGCCACATGCGATGCCAGCGGCGCGTCAGCAACGCGGCGCCGGTCGACAATGCAAGTTCACCCCCGGGCCAGGTCACCCTGGCCGCGGTGCCAGCGGCGCCAGCGGATAACACCACACGATGCGCGCCGTCTTCCTGCGCGAACACCGCGCGAGGCGCCATGGGCGCCGTGATCCACACCAGCACGGACCAGGTGCGCGCGGCGTCGGGCGCATGTGCGGGGGCAGGGGCGGTGCCGTAGGACCCAGCATGGATCGGCTGGCGGCGTCCGCTGATCGTGCGGTCAAAGCGGGACGACAGATCCTCGAAGCGCACGCCTGGCCCCTTGGGATTGGGATCGCCGGATAGCACGCGCTCGAGCCGTGCGCGGTAGGGGCCGCCGTCCCGCACGCTGACATGCACCGCCAGCTTGCCGCCTGGCCGGCAGGAGAAGCAGTTGAAATAGCCCGTGACAGGAAGTTCGGACGGCTCTTGCTCACGCATGCCCAGCTCAGCTCCCGCGTTCATCGACACGTTTGTCACCGCGACATCATGCCCGGCATGGTGGTCCGGCGGCCATAGCTCCGGCCTGCCGCGCTTGCTGCACCGCGGTGATCCGGTCATCCTTACGCCATGACCCATATCCCGCACGCCTCGCACTGGGGCGCGTTCAGCGCCGAAGTGCGCGACGGCCGCATTGTCGCCGCGCATCCGTTCCCGCACGACCCTGAGCCGTCGCCGATCATCCACGGCGCGGCCGACGCAGTGCATGCGGCAAACCGCATCGATCGGCCCTACGTGCGCAAGGGCTGGCTCGAGGGCGATCGCGCCGGTGGCACGCCGCGCGGCGCCGAGGCGTTCGTGCCGGTCAACTGGGATACAGCAACGCGTCTGGTGGCGGGGGAGCTGACGCGAGTGCGCGAGGCGCATGGCGCGGCGTCGATTTATGGTGGCTCGTATGGCTGGTCCTCGGCCGGGCGGTTCCATCACGCCAAGACGCAGGTGCAGCGCATGCTGGCAGCGACAGGTGGTTTCTCAACGTCTTTCACGTCGTACTCACACGCCGCAGCGCAGATTCTGCTGCCGCATGTCACCGGCGATTTTTCCTGCTGCGTCGGACCGGTCGCGGAATGGCGGGCGATCTGCCGGCACGCGAAGATCATGCTGTGCTTCGGCGGTATCGCGCTGCGCAACGGGCAGATCCAAAACGGCGGTGGCGGCGCGCACGAGATGGGGCTGTGGCTGCGGCGTGCCGCCGCGGCGGGCGTGCGGCTTGTGAATATCTCGCCGCAACAGGCCGACATGCCGGCCGACGTGCCGGCCGAGTGGGTGCCGGTCCATCCGGGCACTGACACCGCGCTGATGCTGGCGATGGCGCATGTGCTGATCACCGAGGGACGCGTCGATCACGGCTTCCTGGATCGTTGCACCACCGGTTATGACCGGCTGCGGGACTACGTGCTGGGCCGTGGCGATGGCGTGCCGAAGACGCCGGACTGGGCGGCACCGATCACCGGCGTGACGGCGGACTGCATTGCCGCGCTGGCGCGCGATTGCGCCACACTGCCGTCGATGCTGACCGCCTGCTGGTCGCTGCAACGCGCCGAGCATGGTGAGCAGCCGTTCTGGATGCTGGTGGCGCTGGCGGCGATGCTGGGGCGGATCGGCCAGCCCGGCACCGGGTTCGGCTTCGGCTATGGCAGCATTGCCGGCATGGGCACGCCGCGCGCCGAGATCCAATCGGCGGGCATGCTGCCACTGGTCAATCCGGTGACCTCGGTCATCCCGGTGGCGCGCATCACCGACATGCTGGAGAACCCGGGCACCGAGTATGATTTCAACGGACGGCGCCAGCGCTTTCCAGACATCCGCCTGATCTACTGGGCGGGCGGCAATCCGTTCCATCATCATCAGGATCTGCGTCGCTTCGAACGCGCCTGGGCGCGCGTGGAGACCATCGTGGTGCACGAACCGTGGTGGACCGCAGCGGCGCGACGGGCCGATATCGTGTTGCCGGCGACCACGACGCTGGAGCGCGACGACATCGCGTCGTCCTCGCGCGACCGGTTCGTGCTGGCGATGAAGCAGGCGGTGCCGCCACAGGGCCGGGCGCGCAGCGATTTCGAGATTTGCGCCGATATCGCCGATGCGCTGGGCGTGCGGGCGAAATTCACCGAGCAGCGCGATCCGGCGGCATGGCTGCGGTTTCTGTATGAGCGCTGGCGGCAGGGCTGCGCGCGCGGCGGCAACGTGGTGCCCGACTTCGACACGTTCTGGGCCGAGGGACATGTGGAGGTGCCGGCGGCCGAGGCACCCTATGTGCCGTATCAGGATTTCGTCCGCGATCCGGCGGCGCATCAACTGAACACACCGTCGGGTCGGTTCGAGCTGTACTCGGCGACGATTGATGGGTTCGGATATGCGAACTGCCCAGGGCATCCGACCTGGCTACCGCCGGCGGAATTTCTTGGTGCGCCGCATGCGGAACGATTCCGCCTGCATCTGCTAACGGCGCAGCCGGAGCATCGACTGCACAGCCAGTGGGACCATGTCGGCGTCAGCGCGGCGAGCAAGATCCAGGGGCGCGAGCCGATCCTGCTGCATGAGGACGACGCGGCGGCACGCGGGATCGCCGAGGGTGACATCGTGCGGGTGTTCAATGATCGTGGTGCCTGTCTGGCCGGGGCGCGACTGACGCATGGGCTGATGCGCGGTGTGGCGGTGCTGGCGACCGGCGCGTGGTACGATCCTCAGGGCGGCATGTGTGTGCACGGCAATCCCAACGTGCTGACGCGGGATGTCGGCACGTCGAGGCTCGCGCAGGGGCCGGCGGCGCAGAGCTGCCTGGTGGAGGTGGAGGCGTGGACTGGGCCGGTGCCACCGGTGCGCGCGCATGCGGTGCCAGAAGTGGTGGAGACGATTTAGCGGTTGGCGCTTGTAGCAGGAAGGAGGGCAAACCATAGGTTACACAGAGCCACGGATGAAGGCACAGATGTTCGGGGGATAGTCTCCATCGTCTGTGGGGTAGCAGATGTGTTGATTGCGCGCCGCACGGAGCCCCATAACGTCCATTGCCACACGACGGATATTTCGGTCCGTCCCCCAACCGTCTGTGCCTTCATCCGTCGCTCTGCGTGATCTGTGGTTCCTCTTCCTTCTACCCACGAAACCAAACCAGATCGTGCCCCAGCAACAGGGTATCTCTCAATCGCTGCCTTGAGCTGCCCGGAAGCCACCGACGCCGCGCTCGATCGCGGTGACGTGGCGCGGTAGGAACCCAGTGGCATCCACCAGACCGCAGGAATGCGCGATGATCTCCACCTCCTCGCGCACGCGCTGCGCATAACGGGCGACGCGCACTGCCTTGTCGGTCGGATCGAGGCCGGCGATCAGCCTTGGATCCGCCGCCGTGACACCCGTCGGGCACTTGCCGGTGCCGCATTTCATTGCCTGGACGCAGCCCAGGCTGAACATGAAGCCTCGCGCCGATGAGACGAAATCGGCGCCCATGCACAGCGCCCAGGCGACCTTGTCGGGCGTGATCAGCTTGCCGGACGCGGTGATGCGGATGCGTTCGCGCAGCCCGTGGCGCTCGCGCGCGGCTGCGACGACCGACAGGGCCTCGGTGATCGGGATGCCGACGTAATCGACCAGCGGGGCAGGGGCGGCGCCGGTGCCACCCTCGCCACCATCCACCTGGATGTAGTCGGGACAATGCTCCGGGTGCGTGACGCAGTTGCTGAACCAGGCGTCGAGGAAATCGAGATCGCCGACGACGAACTTCACGCCGACCGGCTTGCCGGTGACGGTGCGCACGCGGTTCACGAACTGGCCGAGCTCGGGGATGTTGCCGATGTCCTTGTGGCGGTTGGGGCTGATGCTGTCCGCGCCGGCCGGGATGCCGCGGATGGCGGCGATCTCGGCGGTGACCTTGGCGCCGGGCAGGATGCCGCCTTTGCCAGGCTTGGCCCCCTGGGCGAGCTTCACCTCGAACATTCGCACTTGCGGGTGGGCGGCGATCTCGCGCAGCTTATCCTCGGAGAGGGTGCCGTCGGGGTTGCGCACGCCATATTTCGCGGTGCCCATCTGCATGATGACATCGCAGCCGCCATCCAGGTGAGCCGGCGCCAGGCCGCCTTCGCCGGTCGCCATCCAGATGTCGGCCTGCTTGGCGCCGCGCGAGAGGGCGGTGACGGCCGCCGAAGACAGGGCGCCGTAGCTCATGCCGGAGATGTTGAAGAAGCTTTTGGCGAAATAGGGCTCGCGGCAGGCGCCGGGGCCATCGGCGAGGCCGATCCATTTGCCGGGGTAGGGGCGTTTTTCCTCGTCCAGCACCGGGAATGCGGCGTTGCGGAAGACGAACGGCGGGACGTTCTCGCTGCCGAAACTGATCAGGTTGGAGACGCCCTTCGCCGAACGGTAGATCCAGGCGCGTTCCAGGCGGTTGAAGGGGCGCTCGGCCCAGTCGGGAAGGTATTGATATTGGCGCATGTATTCGCCGAGCGTTTCGGCGAAGTAGCGGAAATAGCCGAGGATCGGGAAGTTCCGCAGGATGGTGTGGTGGGTCTGCCGCTTGTCGTGGATGTAAAGAGCGATGAGTGCGACGACGAGCAGAAGCACGAACAGCAACCAGATCATGTGAGCGTCCCCCCGGAAGCGCTTGTATGGCGTGCTCTTACGTCATTTTTAGGTCGGTGCACGTTACGGTCGTGTTGCGGAATGAAATCGGGGCATGCGACGCCGACCCGGGTCGTCATGGGCGGGTTTGTCCCGGCCATCTGTGCCCGCAACGTGCCGCGACGGATAGCCGGGACCAAGCCCGGCCAATACCGAGTGGGGGCGTCAGGCGTCGGCCGCGGCTTTGCGGGCCATGGCTTCCTGAGCGCTGGCCACGCCGCCGTGCGAGGCGGACCAGGTGACCGGATTTTCCAGGAAGCGGCGGACCTCGGCCAGCGCGCTCTCAGAGAAGTAGGGGCGCTCGCGGCAGGCCTCCAGCACGTCCCACCAAGTGCAGAGGTGGTGCAGCGTGATGTCCATGCTCGCGAGTGTCTCGAAGGCGCCGGGGAAGACGCCGTAAAAGAACACCACGAAGGCGTGGTTCACGATGGCGCCGGCGTCGCGCAACGCCTGGGTGAAGCGGATCTTGGAGCCGCCATCTGTGGTGAGGTCTTCCACCAGCAGCGTGCGCTTGCCCTCCGGCACGTCACCTTCGATCAGAGCTGCGCGGCCAAAGCCCTTGGGTTTCTTGCGCACATAGGCCATCGGCGCGGCCATGCGGTCGGCGATCCAGGCGGCGAAGGGGATACCCGCGGTCTCGCCGCCGGCGACGACCTCAATGGTCTCGAAGCCGATGTGACGGTTGATCTTTTCGACCGCGAGATCGCAGATTTTTGCCCGCGCACGCGGGAAATAAATGATTCTGCGGCAGTCGATGTAGACCGGGGACTTCCAGCCGGAGGTGAAGGTGTAGGGTTCTTCCGGGCGGAAGTTCACCGCCTTTATTTCCAGCAAGATACGGGCGGCGGTTAACGCGGCGTCGCGATCCCAGTCGCTGGTCTGTCCTTGGGTGGCGGGTTTGGCCATGATGTGTCTTCCTTGAAACAACGCCGAGCGGACTCGCAACAGATATCCTGCTCGCCCCGTGCATAATCCGACCGCGCGTCGGGTGGAAGGTCGCGGCGCGGCTACCCTGCCGCGTGCGCGGTGAACACCTCCAGCGCGGCGGCGATGACCGGGCGCGCGGCGCGGTTGGGGTGCCAGGTCAGCACGAGGTCGCGGAACAGCGGCGGATTGAGGGTCAGCAAATCCAGCCGCTTGGCGGCAATATCCTCACGTGCCGCGATCTCGGACACGATCGTCCAGCCGAAGCCGGCGCGGACGAAGGCGATCTGGGCCTCGGCGCTGCCCAGGTCGGTGATGCGCAGGCGGGCGCGGTCGGCGGTGGCCAGCCAGGCACCAATCGCACGGCGGATCGAGCCGTCACGGTCGAACAGGACGAGCTGCCGGCCCTCCAGTGCCGGGGCGCGGATCGTGCTGGCGGCGGGCGCCTCGCCTGGCGGGGTGACACAGACCAGGCGGTCGCGGAAGAAAGCGCTGGCGGCCAGCGGCTTGATATCAGGGCCGGCGGTCAGCACGCCGAGATCGATGATGCCATCGCGCAGGCCGGCCAGCAGGTCGCGGGTATTGCCGGTCAGGATCCGCAGCTCAATCCCCGGATGGCGCGTCCGCAGATCGGCGATCACCGCCGGCAGCAGATGCCGTGTTGCCGTGGCGCCGGCGGCCACTACCAGCGTGCCGGCGACTTGCGCCTTCTGCCGCGCGATCGCGTCCATGGCGGTTTCCAGCTCGGCAAAGGCACGCGCGGCAGCGGCGATCAGCGTGGCGCCCTCGCGCGTCGGGCGGATTGTGCGGCCCAGGCGTTCCAGCAAGGGAACATCCAGCAACTGTTCCAACTGGCGGACCTGATTGCTGACCGCGGGCTGGGTAAGGGCGAGCGCGTCGGCCGCGGCGGAAAAACCGCCCAGCCGGGCGACCTCGCGCAACGTGCGCAGACGCTCCAGGGTCGGCAGGGGGCGGCGGGTCATGGCGGTCTCCGGTGGTGCCATAGTTTCCGAAATACTTGAGATCAGAAAGCACAATTTCCAAAATATCCCGGCCGCGCCGACGCTGAGGCCCTCGCGACAGGAGAGGTTCCGATGGAGATGACCGTGCTTCCCGCCATGCCAACTGCGCCGATCGGCGGCAGCTTCGCCTGGACCGCGCCGCGGGTGCTGGAGCGCGACGACTGGATCTGCCGGCTGGACGACACCGACATCGCCGAGATCGAGGCGGCAGTGGCGGCAACGCGCGCCCGCGACCTGCCAATCGCCGCGATCACACGCGACGACTTCCCGTTGGATCGGCTGACGGCGCGGCTGGGTGGGCTGCGGGCACAGATCCGGTCTGGCCTGGGGCTGGGCTACGTGAAGGGGCTGCCGGTGAAACGCTACGACCGAGAGACCTTGGTGCGGATCTATTGGGGGCTGTGTCGGCATATCGGCGACCCGGTGACGCAGAACCAGAACGGTCATCTGGTCGGGCATGTGATCGATGTCGGCGACACGGTCGCGGATCATAACAAGCGCATCACGCAGACGAATGCGGAGCTGTGCTTCCATTCTGATTCCTGCGACGTGGTGGCGCTGCTGTGCATCAACCGCGCGCGGGCCGGTGGCGAGAGCATGATCGTCAGCGGCGTCGCGGTGCATGATGAGATGATGCACCGCAGGCCTGATCTGCTGCGGGACCTCTATGAACCGATCTATCTGGATCGGCGCGGCGAGGTGCCTCCCGGCAAGCTCCCGTGGTTCGGTATGCCCTTGTTCTCCTGGCACCAAGGGTTGTTCAACGGGTATTCGCCGGTGCGGCAGTATATCGAATCACTGACGCGGTTTCCCGATGCGCCGACGATGTCGGAGCCACAGCGCGAGGCGCTCGATCTGTATTACGTGATCTGCGAGGAAGATCCGTTCTGCCTGCGTCTTCAGTTCGAGCCCGGCGACATCCAGTTCCTGCACAATCACGTGGTGTTCCACTCCCGCACGACGTACGAGGACGCCCCGGGACCGGATCGACGGCACCTGATGCGCATCTGGCTGTCGCTGCCCGATGGCCGCGTGCTACCGCCGTGCTTCGCCGAAAAATGGATGGAGATCGAGGTTGGAACACGGCGCGGTGGGGTGCCGACCGACGCAGTGCCGGTCATTCCGTTCGATCCGTTTACGCGAGCGTATGCGTCGTCAGAAGGCAAGTCGCAAGTGGCCGGGCTGATCCCCGGTTCGAGCCCGGGGACGGCCTGACACAAAGGGGAAGTCGCAGGCGTAGATATATTTTACCGTGTTGCCGCGCAGGTCCCGGCCGCCGGCCTGCAATGGGTGATTGTCGGTTTGCGGCTGGGCAGCGGCGGCGGCGTCACGCCGGGCCGGGGCGGAAGCTGCACCACCGTCGCGTTGGGCTCAGCCGGCGCGGTGGATCCAGTGGTGCTGCCGGACGGCAGGGCATCACCTGGCATGGGAAGCCCCCTTCTGCCACATCGTCGCGGATTTGGTTCGGTATGACAATGGCATCGACACGGGCTCCAGACTGAGACGGGTCTCACAGGGCTGCCCGGCACCGGATGCGCTACGCGCGGGGTCGATTCTGTGCCACTCTGCCCTGGCGTCGCGCCGCGGCGCGACGGGAGGAAACATGTATCGCCGTCGGCCCCTTGCCGCGCTCGTGTGCGCGTGAGCGTCACCGCGCATCCGTTGCCGCTGACCATCGGCACGCTACCGGCGCGCAAGGCTATGGTGTTCCTGAGCCTGTTCTTCGCGCCCGCCGCGGCGCAGGCGATCCTGCTGACCGTGGTGCCGCTGGAGGCGCTGCATCTGTTGGGCGGTGCGCGGGCGGTAACGCTCCTGTATCTGGTCGCAGGCCTGGCCGCGGTGGCCGGGCGCTTCTGCATTCCGATGCTGGTGCACCTGTTCCAGCGGCGGATGGTGTTCACGCTTGGCGCGCTGCTGCTGGCCGTCAGCGCGGCATTGCAGGCGATGGGCGTGGTTTGGGCGCTGGCCGTGGGATTGGCGCTGGCGACCTTCGCGTTCGCCTGCATCGAAATCACCAGCACACTGTATTTGCTGGACCAGGTGACGCGGCAGGAACTGCGGCATTTTGAGCCGATCCGGATATTCGCCTCCGCCGGGCCCTGGACGTTGGGACCGTGGCTGGGCGTGTATCTGCAACAGCATGTCAGTTTTGCCGCGCCGTTTGGCATCACGGCGGCTGTGGCGCTGGGACTGCTGGCACTGTTCTGGATCTTGCGCCTGAGCGGCGGGATCACGGCGGCAAGGCGATCACCGCCGAATCCGTTGCGCTATCTGCCGCGGTTCTTCGGCCAGAAGCGGTTGCGGCTGGCCTGGACGCTGGCGGCAGCACGATCATCGTGGTGGAGCCTGTTCTATCTCTACGCACCGATCTTCGCGGTGACGTCGGGGCTGGGGGCGGAGGTCGGCGGAGTGCTGGTGTCGATCGGCACCGGATGGATCTGGTTGGCGCCGGTCTGGGGCTGGCTGGGGCGTCGATATGGGCTGCGCGCGCTGCTGATCGTGGCCTATGCGGTGACGGCGGTGCTGAGCCTGTGCACCGCATTGGCGTTCCACTCGCCGTGGCTGGGTGCGGCGCTGCTGGTGACCGCGGCGTTCTGCACCGAAATGATCGACGGCGCGGGCAATCTGCTGTTCCTGCGCGCGGTGCATCCGTACGAGCGGTCGGAGATGACGACCGCGTTCGTCAGCTACCGCGATGTGGCGCAGCTCAGCGTGCCGTTGGCGAGTTCGGTGCTGCTGTCGGTATTCGCGCTGTCGTCGCTGCTGGTGGCGGGCGGGGTGATGATGCTGGCCTCGGCGGGGCTGGCGCGGCATATCCCGAGGCGGTTATGATGCGCCATGTTGCGGATCCGACCTGCCGTTGAGGCTGACGTGCCCGCCGTCGCGGCGGTGGTGTATGATGCGTACATGAAATATGTCGCGCGGATCGGCAAGAAGCCGGGGCCGATGCTGGATGACTATGCGGCGCGGGTGACAGCGGGGCAGGTGTGGGTGTGCGTTGAGGCGGATGCAGTGGCTGGCATCCTGGTGTTGGAACCGGAGCCGGATCATCTGTTGTTGGACAATATTGCAGTGGCGCCGGCCTGGCAGGGCAGGGGCGTGGGGCGGATGCTGATGGAGTTCGCGGATGCGGAGGCGCGGCGCGCGGGGGTTCGGGAGCTGCGGCTGTATACGCATGTGTTGATGCACGAGAATATCGCGCTGTATGCGCGGACCGGGTGGGAGGAATACGCGCGGGGGGAACAGGCCGGGTTTCAGCGCGTGTTCATGCGGAAGCCCGTGTGAGGCAGACGCATCAAGCAGGCGCGCCTGTTTAGAGCCTGTTTCTGAATGAGACCGGACCGCCTGAATGCGGTGCAACGACGCCGTTTCGACGGCGGCAACGCGACGGCAGCTATCCATCCATCCCGGCCGTTTCACCATTATTCAGAGACAGGCTCGTTGGGATAACAACATCCAAGACCCAGTGGGACGCATTGCGACAGCCTACGCGCCTACATCGCCACAGCCTGCGGAAGTTGCACTGCCAGGTGCTCAATGAAGGCGCGGACCGAGGGCAACAGGCCTTGCCGGTAAGGCAGCATTGCCGTCAACGTCGAAGCACCGGCAAGCCAGGTGGGCAGCACCCGACGCAGCGCTCCGGATCGAAGCTCTTCGCGACAGACATAGCCGGGCAGCGCGACAATGCCGAGCCCGGCGATTGCCGCTTGCTTCAATCCGACCATATCGTCGCTCATGAGGCGCGGCATTAGCGGCACCACAACCTCGCCCTTTCGCTCGTTTGAATGGCGAAGCCGCCAGGTCGGGGAAACCCCGGTGCGCATCATAAAAAGCGATGGGTGCCGTCGCAGCTCCTCGGGCGTCCTGGGCGTGTCGTTTGCGTCGAGGTAGGCGGCGCCTCCGAACAGCAGCCACGGCGCCGGTGCCAGCGTCCTCTGCACCAGCGTGGAACTCGGAAGTGGGTCTGAATGCGCCCTGACCGCGACATCGTAGTTCTCGCCGATGATGTCGACGCTTTGGTCAGTCGCATGCGCGACGACGTTGACCTTGGGATGGCGGATGAGAAAATCCGCCACCACCCCGCGCAATGCGAACTGCATGGTGGCCACGGCCGACGTCAAGCGCACGGTGCCAACGGGTTCACTCAGGCGATGCCGTATCGAGGCCTCGGCCTGTTCGGCCTGCTGCAGCATTTCCGCCGCATGGCGATAAAACTCGCCACCCGCATCGGTCATCCCGAACCGCCGTGACGTGCGGTTGAGCAGCCGAACCCCGAGGCCCGCCTCAAGCTGGCGGACGCGATGGCTCAGGGTCGATTTGGGAAGCCGAAGCATGCGGCTGGCGGCGGTGAAGCCACCCCGATCAACCACCTGGACGAAATAGAAGAAGTCGTTGAGGTCGAGCATGGGGCGCCCCATCGTCCAATCTGTTGGATGATAGGTTCGATTTTTGCCGGCTTTTTGTCCAATGGTCCAGCAACTACGTTTCATCCGCTGGCGAACGCCGGCGGCAGCAGTTCGCAGCCCCCCGGAGACCTCCATGCAACGGCGTCAGGTCCTGCAATCAATCACGCTCGGAGCTGCCGCGATGAGTGTCGGCGCAGTGCCGGTCAGCGGCGCATCTCAACCCACCCCAGCTCGGGAGAATGGCATGGCAGACACAGTCCACCCCTATGAACCGCTCACGTCCGAAAACGCAGCGCTCGTCCTCATTGACCATCAGGTCGGTCTCATGACCGGGGTGCGCGACTATTCGACGGGAGAACTCAAGCACAACGTGGTCGCGCTGGCCAAAGCCGCCAAGGTGTTGAAGCTGCCGATCGTCGCCACCACGACCGCGCGCGACAGCATGTGGGGTCCGACCTTCCCGGAACTTGTGGCCGCACTGCCTGGCGCCCAGATCATCGACCGCTCGTCGGTCAACGCATTCGATGATGCGACGGTCGCGCGCGCGATCGAAGCGACCGGCCGCAAGAAGCTGATCTTCGCCGGCATCTCGCTCGAAGTCTGCGCGGCGTTTCCCGCCATGACCGCGGTCGGCAAGGGATATGACGCCTATGTCGCCGTCGATGCGTCCGGAACGTTCAGCGAGACCAAGCGCCAAGCCGGCCTTCTGCGCATGCTGCAGGCTGGCGTGATCGTCTCGGATTATGCGACCTTGATGGTCGAGATCCTGAAGGACAACGCACGCCCGGAGGCCAGCGCCGTCTACGACGCGATGGACATGCCCTGGGCGAAACTGATCGGGCAGATCGCGCAGGCGTATGGCAAGTGACTGTCGGCCGGTCGGCTCGCGCCGAACGGCATCCTCTCCACCGCATGCGACTATTGGGCGGACGGCCCGTTCAGGGCCGCAGCCTCACGTATGAGGGTCTTGAGGGCATTTGCATCGAGGTCATCGTCCTGACGGATATCGATCGCGCGCCGGATGTTGCCTTCAAGGCTGGAATTGAACAGACCTGAAGGGTCCTTGAGCTTGGCCCCTTTGGCGAAGGTCAGTTTCACCACGCTTTTGTACGTCTCGCCGGTACAGATCATTCCGTTATGGTACCACACTGGAACGCCGCGCCACTTCCACTCCTCGATCACCTCAGGAACCGCCTGCTTGATGAGCGCGCGGATATGGGCGAGCGTCTTACCCCTCCAGTCATCCAGTTCCTTAATCCGCGCGTCGATCAGCCGCGACGGGGATTCACCCTTGGTCGGTGCGCTCTTCGCCATGGTGATAGCCGCTCCTTCGACTGTTTCTCCCGTATCATCATCGCCCCAGTATCATCTCCGGGACAATCGCTCGGATCATAACACCGCGACGACGGGGGCGATCCCGCGCCCCCGCCATCCCGTCCGCTAGCTCGCCGGCATCGCGTCGGTGAAGCCGGTGACGGCGCGGAGGCGGCCGTCGGGCGCCAACACCGCGAAGTCGGTGCCGCCGAAGAACAGCGGCGTGTCGGGCTGGCCGCCGGCGGTCCAACTGAAGCGCACGCGGTCGTGGTGCGCCTCGACGCCGCTGGACAGGCGGACGCAGTAGCCGGGGAAGTGCGCCTGCACCGCGGCGATCATCCCATCGATCGCCGCGTGACCAATGCTGTCGCGATGGCCGTCGAGGTAGCTGCCGTCCTCGGCCCAGGTCCGCGCGATGATGGCACGACGCTTGGCGGGGTCGGTCTCGTTCCACGCGGCGATGTAGCCGATAACGGTTTCGTTCACGTTGTTCATGGCATGCTCCTGCTGCGGGAGGCGATCTCTCCCGGGCGCAGAGAAAGCGTGGCGCGTCCGGCGCGTCGATTACGTGGCAGGTATATGACCTCCCAGGTAATGGAGACGCCGCACCGCGCGCGGTAATCTGCCCGCATGTCACGCACCGCATCCCAGTTCGGCCCGTTGCTGCGCGAATGGCGCCGGCGGCGACATATCAGCCAGCTCGATCTCGCGCTGGAGGGCAACATCTCGGCACGGCATCTGAGTTTCCTGGAAACCGGACGGTCGCAGCCCTCACGCGAGATGGTGCTCAACCTGGCGGAGCAGCTCGCGATTCCGCTGCGAGATCGCAACATCCTGCTGACCGCCGCGGGGTTCGCGCCGAACTTTCCGGAGCGCAAGCTGGAGGATCCCGCGCTGCACGCGGCGCATCAGGCGGTGGAGCTGGTAATCTTGGGCCACGAGCCGTATCCGGCCCTGGCGGTGGATCGGCACTGGACCATGGTGGCGGCGAACACTGCGCTGACGCCTTTGCTGGTGGGGGTTGATCCGGCGCTGCTGGTGCCGCCGGTCAATGTCCTGCGCGTCGCGCTGCATCCGGCGGGCCTGGCACCGCGCACGGTCAACCTGGTCGAATGGCGCACGCATCTGCTGGACCGGCTGCGCCGGCAGGTGGAGGCGACGGCGGACCCGGTGTTGCGGGCGTTGCTGGAGGAGCTACGGGGTTATCCGGCGCCGAGCCCGCCGCGCATCGCGCGCCCGGCACGCGATTACGGTGGCATGGTATTGCCGTTCGAGCTGGCGACCGATGCTGGCGTGATGGCGTTTTTCAGCACGGTGACGATGTTCGGCACGCCGATCGACATCACGCTGTCGGAGCTGGCACTGGAATGTTTCTATCCGGCGGATGAGGCAACGGCGGAGATCCTGCAGCGCGGTGCGGGATTGCGGCGCGACGACGCGCGGCAGGTGTAAGCGTCGTGGGCGGCGTTTGTTGTTCTGTTACCGGTTGGTATTACCTGTAACGTAATCGACGCCACACGCGTCCTCGGTGATCCTATCATCATGCACCGGAATCGCAACAAACCGGTGCGTGGAGATGGATCGCATGAACACCGTCGATGCCCCGCCGCTGTCGGTTGCGCTGGCATGGCGCCGTTGGCTGGCGCTGCCCGTGCTGCTCGCGGGGACGTTCATGGTGGTGCTGGATTTCTTCATCGTGAATGTATCTATTCCTTCTGTGCAACGGGATATGGGTGCGGGCGCGGCCACCATCGAGTGGATTGTCGCCGGGTACGGGCTGACCTACGCGGCGGGGCTGGTCACCGGCGGGCGGCTGGGTGATCTGCACGGGCGGCGGCGCATCTTCGCGCTGGGACTGACGGTTTTCACGCTCGCATCGGCGGCGTGCGGCTTGGCGCCGAACGCAGCCTGGCTGATCGCCGGGCGCGCGGCGCAAGGTGTCGGCGCGGCGATGCTGGCACCGCAGGTGCTGGCGATCATTGGGATTGTCTATGCCGGCCCCGATCGCGCACGGGCTTTTGGCGTTTATGGTGTGGTGCTGGGACTGGCCTCGGCTTGCGGACAGGTGATTGGCGGGTTGCTGATCCAGGCGGATGTGCTGGGCCTGGGATGGCGCGCGTGTTTCCTGGTCAATATTCCGGTCGGGGCCGCGGCGCTGTTTCTGGCGGCCTCGGTCGTGCCCGAGTCACGCGCACCGGTTCGCCGGCGGTTGGATTGGGTCGGTGGCGCATTGATCACCGTGTCGATCACCGCCCTGCTGCTGCCGCTGATCGAGGGGCGCCGGCAGGGCTGGCCGACGTGGACCTGGGTCTCGCTGGCTGCGGCGATGGTCCTGTTCGGCATCTTCGCGCGCCAGCAACGGCGTCACGCGGCGCCGCTGATCGATCCGGTGTTGTTCCATGCGGCGCAGTTTCGCGTCGGGTTGCTCGCGGCGCTGGCGTTGTTTTCTGGGATCGCGTCCTTCTTCCTGGTGCTATCGCTGTATCTGCAGCAGGGCAGGGGGCTGAGCGCGCTGGAGTCCGGCCTGATGTTCACGGCGCTGGCTGGTCCGTTCAGTGCCGCGTCGCTCGGCGCCGGGCGTATCGCGCGACGGTTGGGGCGGCCGCCGCTGGCGCTTGGCGCATTCGGCATGGCGCTGGGATTGGTGGCGCTGCGCGTATGGCTTGGGTGGCTGGGCGCGGGCGGCTCGGTTCTGGGGCTGGTGCCGGCGTTGATGCTGGATGGCGCGGGAATGGGGTTGGTGATGGCGCCGCTGGCCGCCAGTGTGCTGGCCGGACTACCGGCGCGTGACGCGGGGGCCGCGGCCGGGGTGCTGGTCAGCATGCAGCAGTTCGCCAACGCGCTGGGTGTGGCGTTGATTGGTGTGGTGTTCTTCGGGGTGTTGGGCCACGCCTCATCGCCCGGTGCGTACGCCAGGGCGTTTGACGCCAGCCTGATCTGTCTGGTTGCCCTTGCGCTGGTGTTGGCGGGGCTGGTCGGTGCGCTGCGGCGCGCGCCGAGCTGAGGTGGCGGGACTCAGGCGCGAGCGCCACGGGCGAGTTTGCGCAGGGTGGCGACCTCGCGGAAGACCTCGCGCGAGGGGCGGGCGGGACTGCCGACGACGACCGATCCTGGTTCCAGGTTCGACATGACCCCGGATTGCGCGCCGATGCGGGTGCGAGTGCCGACGTGAACATGCTCGGCGAAACCGACCTGCCCGCCAACGGCGACAAAATCCTCGATCTCGACCGAGCCGGAGATGCCGGTCAGCGCAGCGATGGCACAGTGCCGGCCGATATGCACGTTGTGGGCGATCTGCACCAGGTTATCCAGGCGCGTGCCAGCGCCGATGACGGTGTCGCGCATCGAGCCGCGGTCGATCGTGGTGTTGGCGCCGACCTCGACATCGTCCTCCACGATCACCAGGCCGAGCTGGGGGACGGTCTGGAAGCCGCGCGGGGTGATGGTGAAGCCGAAGCCTTCCTGGCCGATGCGGGCGCCGGGATAGATGTAGACGCGGGCGCCGAGGATGGCGTGGCTGAGGCTGGCCTGCGCGCCGATGCGGCAGTCGGGGCCCAGAGTGACGCCCTCACCGATGACGGCACCAGGGCCAATGCGGCAGCGCGGGCCGATGATCGCGCCGGCCTCGATCACGGCCTGGGGGCCGATCTCGGCGGTGGGATCGACGGCGGCGTCATCCGCGACGGCAGCGGAACGATGGATGCCGGGATGGACGGACTGCGTGGGATGAAACAGCAACGCCACCTGAGCCCAGGCGGCGATGGGATTGGCCATCACCAGGGCGACGCAGCCGGCGGGCACGCTGGCCTGCATATCCGGCGCGACCAGAACGGCGCCGGCACGAGTTTCACGCAGCAAGGCGGTGTGGCGGCTGGTGCCGGCGAGGCTGATATCGTCGGGACCAGCGGCTTCAAGGGAGGCGAGGCCAGTGAATAACATTCTGGGCCCGGTCGGAGTCTCGCAGCCTGCGGCACTGGCGACGGCGGCGATGCCGTGTGGCCCGGTGCAGGTAAAGAAGCGCGGATTTCCCACGCGGGTCGGCTGAGCCATTTATGATCCCATCGTGCGCCAACGCGCGCCTAAGTGTAGCACGGTGCGGCGGGGAAGGCGAGCCGCGGTAGCGGGCTATAGGCGCGGGATGCGGCCGGGGACCATGCGGACCTTGCGCGGGGCGGCGATCCAGATGGACGCAGCCGAAATCATGCAGCAGGCGATGGCGATCAGAAAGGCGGGGCGATAGCTGCCGGTGATGTCGTGGACCACGCCGGCGACCCAGGGGCCGGCGGCGCCGCCCGCGGTAAGCGGGACTGTTACTGCTCCGAAAATAGCACCGTAATGCGGGCCGTCGAAGATCTCGGCTACGATGGCGCCCATGACGGAGGTGAACGCGTAGCCGAGGAAGCCTTGGACGAAAATCATCAGGTAGAGCAGCAGAAAGGAAGGCCCGCGCTCCAGCGCGATCAGCGCGGCGTAGCATAGCGCAAAGCCGGCGCAGGCGACGGTCCAGACCGTCTCGCGGCCGATGCGATCGGAGAGGGCACCTAGGGCGATCTGCCCTGGGATCGCAACGACTGCGACAATGCCCAGCGACCAGGCGGCAACGATCGGGGTGAAGCCGACCTCGATCAGGTACTTCGTTTGGTGCACCTGCACGGCGTACCAGGCGAACAGCGCGCAGAAATAACCGAGGTTGATCCACCAGAAGCGGGCGGTGCGCACGGCACGCGCGAGTGTCCAGTCGATCGCAGTCCAGGTGGGGTCGATGATACTGGATGTGCGGCGGCGTTCGTGTGCGCCGTCGGTGTGCGAGGCGCCGTCGGGGAGCAGGCCGATGTCCTCGGGGCGGCGGCGCGTGAGCAACGTCAGCGGACCGAGAACGAACAGCACGAGCAAGCCCATGACGGTGCAGGAGGCGCGCCAGCCGTCGCGCACGATGATCGTCTGCAGCCACGGCAGCAGAATGATCGCGCCAACGCCGGCACCGGAGAAGGCGATGCTGATGGCGAGGCCGCGATAGCGCAGGAACCAGTGCGGCAGGAACAGCGAATGCGCGGTGTAGGTCATCAGACTGGCGCCGCCAGCAACGAGGACGCCGAGCGTGGCGTAGAGCTGCCAGGCGTGGTGGATGAACTGCGCAAGGAGGAGACCGGCGGTGAGCAGGATGACGCCGCAGCCGATCACGACGCGCGGGCCGTGGCGATCCATCACGCGGCCGATCAACGGACCGACGATGGCGGAAATGAGGAAGCCGAAGGAGAACGCGCCGGCGACGAGGCCTCGGTCCCAGTGGAACTCGGCGAGGAGGGGTGGGAGGAGGAGGGAGAAGGCGGTGCGCGCGGTGCTGGCAATGGCCATGGTGACGAAGGCGACGCCGATGACGAGCCAGCCGTAGAAGATCGGGAGGCGGGATGACCAGTGATTTAATGCGACGCTCATGTTCCCCCCGGGTGGGGAGTATCGGGGGGATGGGGCAGGGGTTCAACTGGCGCGCGCGACACTGGTGCGCGCGCAAAGAGGGTCAGCGATCACAGCGTTTCATTGAGTGCACACAGAGTTCCACTGAGGAAGATTCTGGCGCCTCGCGCGGGATGTGGCGTGGGGCGGTGGGTCGGGTTTGCTGGCAGGTAGGACGGCTTGCAACGGGGGAGGGGTGGGGCCACGTTACCGGCCAAACGATCGGAGCGTCACAGATGTCCAGCACAGTCGAGTACACACCGCCGAGGGTTTGGCTGAACAAACCAGCCACCGGGCGGTTTGCCAACATCAACCGGCCGACCGCGGGCGCGCAGCATGAGAAGGCGTTACCGGTCGGGAAGCATCCGTTGCAGCTCTACTCGCAGGGCACGCCGAACGGGGTGAAGGTGACGGTGATGCTGGAGGAGCTGTTGGCGGCAGGGCACAAAGGGGCTGAATACGATGCCTGGCTGATCCGCATCGGCGAGGGTGATCAATTCGGAAGCGGTTTTGTTGGGATCAATCCGAACTCCAAGATTCCGGCGCTGGTGGACCGCAGCGGGGGGAAGCCGATCCGCCTGTTCGAGTCCGGCGCAATCCTGATGCATCTGGCGGAAAAGTTCGGCGCGTTCCTGCCGACCGATGAGCGGCGGGCGGAGTGCCTGTCGTGGCTGTTCTGGCAGATGGGCAGCGCGCCGTATCTGGGCGGCGGGTTCGGACATTTCTATGCCTATGCGCCGATGAAGATCGAGTATGCGATCGACCGGTTCACGATGGAAACGAAGCGGCTGCTGGATGTGCTGGACAAGCGGTTGGCGGAGGCCGAGTACCTGACCGGGGATATGTATACGATCGCGGATATGGCGTGCTGGCCGTGGTACGCCGGGCTGGTGAAGTTCGGGCAGTATGGGGCGACGGAATTCATCTCGGCGCACCAGTATAAGAATGTGGTGCGCTGGGCGGATGCGATCTGGGCGCGGCCGGCGGTGAAGCGCGGGCGGATGGTCAATCGGACGCAGGGAGATCCGTCGGAGCAGTTGTGGGAGCGGCACGACGCCGGGGATTTCGCGACGAAGACGCAGGACAAGGCGGGGTAGGGAAGGTAGCCTCACTCCGAGGACTGGCTTCGCGGCAGCACGGCAAGGGCTTCACCACGGAGGAAGAACAAAGAATCACGAAGGGCCACAGGGGTCGAGGGGCTTTGAGTTCTGGGGTCCGCGCCGCCCAATCCGGCGCCGCGCCGGCTTGTCGCCAGACTGAAACGCGCTGCACGCCCGAAACGAAAGCACAAGCACGTCCGTGGTTGACTGGTCGACGTGCTTCGGCGCCGCGGGCCGCCGTGCCCGGGGTCACCTACCGGATTGTTCAAAACTGCACGCTCTGATGTCCGTTTTTAAGAGGCAGGGCGCGATTTTTCTTCCACGGGTCCGTGGTGTCCGGTGCGGATGAACGCGTAAGGGAGGAGGCAGGGCTTATAGACGTCGGTGATCAAGCTCTGATGCGCGGGTTGGCTACCGCAGTTCCGATTATACGTCCGAGGCGTTCCCTGTCTAAGATCGGGCGTTGGCGATGCCGGC
>DATHNE010000163.1:0-19254 GCA_035486355.1 Acetobacteraceae bacterium | reverse complement strand
GTCTTGCGCTCTCGTAAACGGTATGGGCGTGACCCCCTCGGCCGTGCGGTCGGCGCAATAAGTCATTCAACGACAACGAGCCTTCTCGCAACAAGCTCAATAAACCTCGTCTGGACATTGCACGGTCTGGAAGCGCTCTGCTCAACAAGCAATGTCATTTCAAAAGAGAAGTTGCTTGGAAAGACAGAGACAATACTAAGACCCAGAACTGAAAACAAAAAGGCATTCGGTTCCATATAGGGCTTTCGCTCTCGCCTTCTTCACGGCGATGTCGACATCCCGCTTCGATTCACCGAGTACGATGCAATTGAGGCGTTTGAGGATCGCCACGCGGAATTGCACGAGCATGAAGATCTCGTGCTCGCAGTCTTGATCGCGACCCGGCAATGGATGGCAAAGAGAAATCTGTCACAAATGGATTTTGTCTATTCATTGAAGACGCTCGAATAGCGTTGTACGATAAAGCCGTCGCTTGCAGCTTAACTCGCACAGACGATCAAAACGACACGCCTCAAGCTCGGAGGAAACACCATGCCCCAAGACTCCGCCCCAACCCCCATGACCCCCCACGCCCAGCTTCTCGCCGACCCACCCCAACGCCTCCACCACCACGCCTTCGCGGTCCGCGACCAGGAAGCCAACCGCGCCTTCGTTGAGGACATCCTCGGCATCCCCCTCACCGCCACGTGGTGCGAACGCGCCTTCAACGCCGCCCTCGGCCGCGAGGTCGACTACTGCCATACCTTTTTCGAAATGGCCGACGGCTCCGCGCTGGCCTTCTTCCAGTTCGCCGACCTCGACGCCTACGAAATGAACCGCGCGCATTTCGGCCCGGTCGGCGGCTCGTGGCACGTCGCCTTCAAGGTCTCCGACGCCACCTTCGCGGACCTCGAATCGCGCCTGCAGGCCGCCAGCATCCAATACCGCCGCACCGACCACGGCTACTGCGTCTCGATGTATGTCAAAACCCCCGACGGCCTGCCGCTGGAATTCACCGTCGATGCCGCGCACGCCGCGGAGCTCGCTGCGATCCGTCGCACCGACGCGCACAGCGAGCTCCGCCGCTGGCTCGCCGGCGATCGGCATGTCAATAACGACCACCGGCCGCACTGACCCCCCGGTGTCCTGGCCGGACCAGGTCCGGCCACCGATGACTTGGCGTGCGCCGCGACAGCAAGTCGTGGGTGACCGGGCCAAGCCCGAGCACGACACGATTGGCAAGGACAGCTCTGCTCTCCGCATCTCGGGGGTAGCCTCCGTCCGACCTGCATGCTTAGTCCGCCGTTCATCGACCGCGGAGGACCCATGACCGAGCCGAGCGTGATCACCCGCCAGGATGGGCGGGTGGGCCGAATTCGTCTGAATCGCCCCGAGGCCCTGAACGCCCTCGACCAGTCGATGATCCGCGTCCTCACCGCCACGCTGCAGGCCTGGCGCGACAACCCGCATATCCACGCTGTGGTGATCGAGGGCACCGGCGACCGCGCTTTTTGCGCCGGCGGCGACATCCGCGCCCTGCGCCAGCATCAGCTCGACAACAACCGCGCCCCGGTCGATGCCTTCTTCACCGAGGAATACGCGCTCAACCGCATGATCGCGTCCTACCCCAAGCCGTATATCGCGCTGATCGACGGCATCTGCATGGGCGGTGGCATCGGCGTGTCGATCTACGGCGCCTATCGCGTCGCCACCGAGAACGCCATGTTCGCCATGCCGGAAACCGCGATCGGCTTCTTCCCCGACATCGGCGCCACCTTCTTCCTGCCGCGGCTGCCTGGGCAGCTCGGCACCTATCTCGGCCTGACCGGCGCGCGCATCCATGGCGCCGACGCGGTGCACGCCGGCTTCGCCACGCATTTCACCACGCGGGAGGAACTGCCTGCTTTGTCAGAGGCGTTGGCGCACGACGGCATTGCCGCGCTCGCCTGTCGTGGTGCACCGCTACCGGAATGTTCCTTGCAGGATCTGCGCCCCACCATCGACTGCATCTTCGCCGCCGACAGCGTGCCGGAGATCCTGCATCAGCTCGAAGCCGAAAAGTCCGAGTGGGCGGCCAAGACCATCGCGGCGCTGCGCGGGGTGTCCCCCTCTGCGCTCGCCTGGACCCTGCGCATCCTGCGCGAGGGCGCCCATCGCACGCTGGAACAATGCCTGGACGCCGAGTTCGCGCTGACCCACACCACCATGGACCACAGCGACTTCATCGAGGGCGTACGCGCCATGGTGGTCGACAAGGACCGCACCCCGCGCTGGCAGCCCGCCCGCATCGAGGACGTAAAACCCTCTGACATCGCCGCCCTGTTCGGCTAGGCTGGTTGCCCGGCCGAACAGAAGCCGAGACGGAGGAAGCAACGTAATGAGCGCCAGCCAAGCGGCGGCCAGCATCGAATCGCGCACCTCGTGGGTGATCGCCATCGTCGTGCTGCTGTTGCTGTCCTTCACCTATGGCGCGCCGCTGATCGTGGTGGTCGCGCTGAAGCCGATCAGCGAGTCGCTGGATGTGCCGCGCGCCATTCCGTCGCTCGCCGCCGGTCTGGTCTGGTTCGGTACCGGATCGGGTGGCATCCTGATGGGCCTGCTGGCCGATCGCATCGGCATTCGCTGGACCGTATTGGGCGGCACGGTGGTTATGGGCCTGGGCCTGCTGATGTCATCGCTGGGCAGTGCCTGGTCGTTGCTGCTGGGCCATGGCCTGTTCATTGGCTTTCTAGGCAGCGCTGCGATCTATCCGCCGCTGCTGGTCTATGTCAGCCGCTGGTTCGACAAGCGGCGCGGCACCGCGTTGGCGCTGATATCGTCAGGGCAGTACATCTCCGGCGTGATCTGGCCGCCGTTGTTCCAGATCGGGATTGAACGCATCGGCTGGCAGGACACCATGATCATCACGGCCGTGGTGGTCGTGGTCGTGGTGGTGCCGACGGCATTGCTGTTCCTGCGCCAGCCCGCGCCAAGTATCGGCCAAGCCGCCGCCGCGGCCGCAGGCCCCGCCCCCGGCACGCCGGTATTGGGCCTGCGACCGAACACCGCGATGCTGTTCCTGGCGATGGCGCCGTTCTTCTGCTGCATCCCGATGGCGATGCCCACCGCGCACCTGGTGGCGCTGTGCACGGATGAAGGCATGACGCCGGAACTGGGGGCCTTCATGCTGTCGATGTTGTTGGGCCTCGCTTTCCTGAGCCGGCAGTTCTGGGGCTGGGTCGCCGACAGCATGGGCGGGCTCTGGACAGTGCTACTCAGCTCCGCCGCGCAAACCGTCTCCATCCTTGTCTACACGCTGGTCGCCCACGAACCGGGACTGTTCACGGCCTCGGCGATCTATGGCCTGGGTTTCGCCGGCATCATTCCCGCCTATGTGCTGGCGATCCGCGACTTGTACCCATCGCGCGAGGCGAGCTGGCGCGTGCCGATCATGCTGCTGTCCGGCATGTCCGGCATGGCGGTGGGTAGTTGGCTCGCCGGCGCCATGTTCGATCATTTCGGCCACTACGGCCAGGCATTCGAGCTGGCCTTCTTCTCCAACCTGATCAACCTCGTGGTGGTCGGCCTGCTGGTGGCGCGCCAGCACCGCACCCGCCTGCGCCCCGCGTTCGGGTAGCGCAGATGCGCGACGCGCGGTGCTGACCCACGACGAGGTCTGCCCATCCTTCCGTGGTTGCGCTAGGATTAACGCATGCCAGCATTCATCTGCACCACCTGCGGCACGCAATATCCGCCCAGCGAGGCGCCCCCCGCGTCCTGCCCGGTCTGCCAGGACGAGCGGCAGTATGTGAACCTGCTCGGTCAGTCTTGGACCACGCTGACGGCGATGCGCCGCACGCATTTCAATGCGTTCCGCCAGCACGAGCCGAACCTGATTGGCATCGGCACCACCCCGGCGTTTGCCATTGCCCAGCGCGCGCTGCTGGTGCGTACGCCGCACGGCAACATAATGTGGGACTGCATCAGCTTCATCGATGATGCCACGATCGAGATCGTACGCCTGCTGGGCGGTATCGCCGGCATCGCGATCTCGCATCCGCATTATTATTCCTCGATGATCGAGTGGAGCCACGCGTTCAACGCGCCGATCCATCAGCATATCCGCGACAAGCAATGGGTGATGCGACCGGATCCAGCCGTCCAGTTTTGGGATGGCGCCAGCAAGCAGCTGCTGCCGGGCATCACGCTGCTGCACTGCCCCGGTCATTTCGCTGGCGCGCAGGTGCTGCACTGGGCCGACGGTGCCGGTGGCAAGGGCGCGCTGCTATCCGGCGACATCGTCACGGTCAATTTCGACCGCAAGGTCAGTTTCATGCGCAGCTATCCCGACCTGATTCCGCTCGACCGTTCCACGGTCGAGCATATCGCGGCGATGCTGCAACCCTGGCCATTCGAGCCGATCTACGGCGCCTGGTGGGACCGCTTCGTGCCGACGGATGGCAAGGCGGTGGTGGCCTACTCGGTACGCCGCTACCTCGACGCGATCAGCGGACCACCGCGCGACTAAAAGTGGCATTGCGCGGAGCGCCAGCGACGAAGAGCAATCTCGGTCCAGTGGCGCCCGAATCGTGGTGCCACCGCGGCACGAGATTGCTCGTCGCTTTGCGCCTCGCATGACAGACGGGGGTTAGCCCAACGCTCCAGCATATTTCTCCAGAATCCCCCACGGCGCATCGCCCAGCTTCGCCCGCCAGCTCGTATAGAACCCGCCGTTCTTCAACCCGTCCCGGAAGCTCTGCGTGTCCACCGTGTTGAACACCAGCCCCTTCCCCGCCAGCTCCGCTTCGTTCGCCTTGTCCCCGGCTGCGATATCAACCCGTTCCAGCAGCGCCGCCGCATTCAGATTGTCCGCCACGATCTTCTTCAGATCATCCGGCAGTCCCTTCCATGCCGCGGCATTGGCGCAGAACCAGTGCCCGTCCCAAACATGGTTCGTCAGCGAACAGTATTTCTGCACCTCATAGAACTTCGCCGCCTTGATCAGCGTCAGCGGGTTCTCCTGCCCATCCGCGATATGCGTCTGCAGCGCCGAGTAAACCTCCGGGAACTGCAACGCCAACGGCGCGGCCTTCAGCGTCTGGAACAGCGTCACCAAACTTGGTGCCACCGGTACACGGATCTTCAACCCAGCCAAATCGTCCGCCACCTTGATTGGCTTGGTACTCGTGGTCACCTGGCGATATCCCAGGTCCCACATATGCTCCATCGGCACCAACCCCGCCTTCGCGGTGATCTGCGCGCGGATGTAAGCCCCCAGCTCGCCATCCATCGCCGGCCAGATCTTCGAATAATCCGTCCACGCGAATCCCAGCGCGCTGATCGCTGTCACTGGCAGGATCGAGGCCAGGATCTGCCCCGTCGGCTGGCAGAATTCGATCGCCCCACTGCGCGCCTGCGACAGCAGGTCGTTGTCGCCGCCCAACTGACTGTCGGGAAACACCTGTAGCTCCATCCGACCATGCGAATCATCGCCGATCTTCTTCGCCGCGGCCGCGAGGCGGATATGCAACGGGAAACTCGTCGGCGCGGTATGGCCGAACTTCCAGGTATATTCCGCGGCCTTGGCAAAGCGCGGCAACGCGGGGGCGGCAAGGGCCGCCATTCCGCCAAGCGCCACACGTCTGGAGATGCGCACGTGTCGTTTCCTCTCTTGGTTATAAAAATCCAACCGACAGCCACGGTACTGCGGCGACGATGATGATCCCCACCAGCAGCGCCAGCAGATAGCGCCAGATGTGCCGCATGCCGTCATCAGGATCCGCGCCGCCGATCGCGCAGGCGACGTAGTAGCCGACGCCGAATGGCGGGGCGAACAGGCCCAGACCCATCGCCAGGATCGCCACCATTGCGTAGTGCACTTCGTGGATACCGACCTGGCGCGCGATCGGGAACAGCAGCGGGCCGAACAGCACGATCGCCGGAATGCCCTCCAAGATGCTGCCCAGCACGGCGAACAACACGATCGAGATCGCCATGAACGTGATCGCCCCACCTGGCATCCCGGCGATCCACTGTGCCACCACGAAGGAAAAGCCTGAGATGGTGATCGCCCAGGCCATCGCGGTCGCCGCGCCGATGATCAGCAGAATCGCGCCTGACAGCACCGCCGTCTGCACCAGCATCGGCAACAGCCGCGACCAGTCGAACTCGCGATACAGGCACAGGCCGGCCAGCGTCGCGTAGACAATGCCGATGGTCGAGACCTCGGTCGCGGTGGCGATGCCCCACACCACGGCGCCGCGGATCACGAAGGGCAATATCAGCGCCGGGATCGCAACGACGAAGCTGCGCCGGATCGCGGTGGCCCTGGCACGTGGCAGACGTTCCACCCCGCCGGCGCGCCGCCAGGTCACCCCGCACAGGATCAGCCCGACCACCAGCCCGGGCAGCAGCCCGCCGGTGAACAGCGCGGCAATCGAGACACCGGTCACCGTGCCAATGGTGATCAGGATCAGGCTCGGCGGAATCGTTTCGGTCTGCGCCCCGGTCGCTGCCAGCAGCGCCACCAGGTCGCCGCGTTTGGCCCCGCGCGCCTCCATTTCCGGGAACAGCACCGGCGCGATCGCCGCCATGTCGGCTGCCTTCGATCCCGAGATGCCGGACACCAGATACATCGCGCCGATCAGCACGAAGGACAGCCCGCCCCGCACATGCCCCAGCAAATTGCAGAGGAACTGCACCATCACGCGGGCCATGCCAGTCATCTCGATCAGCAGGCCGAGGAACACGAACAGCGGCACCGCCAACAGTTCCGGATGCGACATGCCGGTATCCATCCGCGCGACCAGTACCGAGATCGGCATGTGCTTGGCGATCGCCAGATAGCCGAGCGTGGCCAGACCGAAGCTGAACGCGATGGGGATGCCCAGAAACACCGTCACCGACACGACGCCGACGAAGAAGATCAGCAGGTTGAGCTGACCAAGCGGCGGCAGCAGCGGCTGCACCAGCCAGAACACGCCGAACACCGCGCCGACCACTGCCAGCGCCAGCAGCGATCGTACGAACCCGTCGCGCTCCAGGCGGAGCAGCGCGGTGATGATCATCAGGCCGACACCCACTGGCATCGCGACGGCCCGCCAGGCCATCGACACATCGAGCGACATCAGCGAAACGATCGCCTCGTTATCGACATAGGCGAGCGACGGCATCACCAGTGCGATCAGGAACACCAACGCCGCGGCCAATGCCAGGTCGTCGGTGAAGCGGCGCGTGGACTCGCTGCCGCGATTGACCAGTGCGGTCATGCGCATATGCGCATTGCCCCGCAACGCGAGCACCGCGCCCAGCATCGCCAGCCACAGGAACAGCAGCGACGCTAGCTCGTCCGACCAGATCAGCGGATGATGGAACGCATAGCGCGCGACAATGCCGACGAACAGAATGACGATCTCGGCCACGACAAGCAGCGCGCTGAGCCATTCGAGCCCGCGCGTGAGCCATCGGTCGGCCAGTGCGATCGCGTCACCGCGCGCAAGTGCCGCCGGCGCAGCCTGATGCGTCGCCGACATTCGTTTGATCCGTTTCCCAGCTTGTCGCCGCAATCCTAGGACGGCTGGGCCGGGAGTAAAGCCGCGCGCCAGCCGCCGTTACGGATGACAGCAATTTCATGCCCGCCGCGTGCAGGCTTTGACGCCCCGCAAAGCGAGACCCTATGGTGACCGCGGGGCAAGGGGCGCGTGAGAGTGCGGGTACCGATCGCAGGACCGCGCGCACAATCATTTGGACGGATCGACATGGCTGACAAACGCGGCCCGATGAAACTTGGCCTCAACATCGTGGCCAACGGCGCACATGCCGCCGGCTGGCGCCTGCCCGAGGCACGCGCCGACGCGGCGCTGAACTTCCCACTATGGCGCGACATCGCGCGCCACGCCGAACGCCGGGCCATCCACTTCATGTTCTGGGCCGATGGGGCCGCCGTGCGCCATTACGCCAAGGATGATGAACAGCTCAGCTATCTCAGCCGCATCGACGTGTTCGAGCCGCTAACCGCGTTGGCCGCTCTATCCGCGGTGACCGAGCGTATCGGCTTCGTCGCCAGCGCGTCCACCACCTACAACGAGCCCTTCACCATCGCGCGCAAGTTCGCCTCGCTGGATCACATCAGCGGCGGCCGTGTCGGCTGGAATGTGGTGACATCCTGGAGCGAACAGGAAGCGCTGAACTACGGCCGCGAGCGCCACATGGAGCACGCGCTGCGCTATCGCCGCGCCGAGGAATTCGTCGATGTGGTGATGGGGCTGTGGGATTCCTGGGAGGATGACGCTTTCCTCCGCAACAAGGAGACCGGTCAGTATTTCGACCCCGCCAAGCTGCACAATCTGCGCCACCGCGGCGAGAGTTTTGCGGTGCATGGCCCGCTGAACGTGGCGCGGCCGATCCAGGGCTATCCGGTGATCGCACAGGCGGGATCGTCGGGGCCGGGCCAAAGCCTCGGCGGACGCATCGCCGACATCATCTACACCGCGCAGACCGACAAGGAGGTCGCCAAGGCGTTCTATCGCAGCGTTAAGGCGAACACCGCCGCGAACGGGCGCGACCCCGAGACGCAACTGGTGATGCCCGGCATCCTATGTGTGCTGGGGTCCACCGAGACCGAGGCGCAGCATCTGATGAACCGGTTGCAGGATCTCATTCATCCACAACTGGGCTTGCAGATTCTCGCCAGTCATTTCGGCGACCTGTCGGGCTACGATGTCGATGGTCCGGTGCCGGAATTGCTGGCCGAGCACAACGGAGTGAAAAGCGGGCACGAGGCGCTGCTGCGGATCGTGCGCGAGAAGAACATGACCATCCGCGATGTCTATCTGATGCTGGCCGGCGCGTCCGGTCACCTGGTGATGGTCGGCACGCCCGAGCAGCTCGTCGATCGCATGGCCGATTGGTACTACGACCGCGCCTGCGATGGCTTCAACCTGATTCCACCTTATATGCCCGGCGGATCGGATGCGGCGTTGGATGAACTTGTGCCGCTACTGCAACGGCGTGGCCTGGCGCAGACCGAATATCACGGCGTCACCCTGCGCGAGACGATGGGCCTGCCGCGTCCTGCACACGGCAGCCACCGCCGGCGGGCGGACATCTCGCGTGCCGCGGAATAATCATCAACCATGACACACACAGGAGACTTCATGCGTACCACGGTCATCCGCCGTGCCTGCCGGCTGGCCGGCATGCTGACGGGCGCCGCGCTGCTGGCGCTTGGCGGTGTTGCCGCGCAAGCGCAAGGGGGTCCATCTCTGACCGAGACGGCGCAGCCCGCGCTGGTGAAACTGCTGCCCCCCAACGTCGCGGCATCCAAGACGCTGATCCTGGGCGTGGCGCTCGGTTCGCCACCGGATGATTTCCGTGATGCGCAAGGCAATGTCGCAGGATGGGAGATCGACCTTCTGCGCGCGGCCACCCAGGCGCTGGGTATCAATCTGGATGTTCGCGCCACGACTTTCGATGCGTTGATCCCCGGCCTGCAGGCACATCGTTTCGATGTCGCCACCGGCCAGATGGGCGTGACCGAAGTGCGTGAGAAGGTGATCGATCAGCTCGGTTGGCTGCTGGGCAACGAGCTGTTCGCGGCATTGGCGGAAAATCCAATCAAGGTGAACACCCTGGACGACCTGTGCGGCGTCACCGTCGCCACCACGCGCGGTTCACGTGAGGCCGAGTTCGCTCGCCTGCATCAGCCGGAGTGCGAGAAGCTTGGTAAGAAGCCGATCGATACGCTGGTGTTCAATGACGGCGCCAGTGCCGCCGATGCGATGCTGAGCAAGCGGGCGGATCTGTTCTGGGTCGGCTCCACCGCGGTCAGTTATTTCGTGGCGCAGTCGAAGGGCAAGACCAAGGTGGTGGGGCACTACACGGACCTCGCCTATATCGGTGTAGGGATGCCGAAAGGCTCCGACATGGCCAAGCCGTTGCAGGCCGCGGTGCAGCATCTGATGGATGACGGCACCTACATGAAGATCATCAAGAAGTGGGGTCTGGAGGATGGTGCGGTGAAGACGGCGCCGCTGAACCCGACCGGGGCGCCGCGCTGACCGCACCGGATAACACCCAGCAGATCGTCAAGCTGCGCCACCCAGGCACCTGGGTGGCGACGGCGGTCGTGCTGTTGATTGTTACGGCAGCGGGTTATAGCGTCGCGACCAACCGCGCGTTTCAGTGGCCGGTCGTCGCGCAGTACATGTTCGATGCGGAGATCCTGAAGGGCCTGCAGCGTACACTGGAGCTGACGCTGGCCGCGATGGTGATCGGCCTGGTGCTGGGCACTGTGTTGGCGCTGTTCCGGCTGTCGCACAACAAGCTGCTGTCGAGCATCAGCTGGGCTTATGTCTGGTTTTTCCGCAGCGTGCCGGTGTTGGTGCAACTGATCTTCTGGTACAATTTCGGTGCGCTATATTCGGTGATCACGTTGCATATGCCGTTCGGGCCGGTGCTGTTCAGCATCAGCACCAACACACTGATCACGCCGTTGTTCGCCGCGATGGCCGGGTTGGGATTGGCGCAATCGGCCTATACCGCCGAGGTGATTCGGGCCGGTATCGTTTCGGTTCCGCCGGGCCAGATGCGGGCGGCGCTGGCGCTGGGGATGCGGCGGATGATGATCTACCGCCGCATCATCCTGCCGCAGGCGATGCGGGTGATCATCCCGCCGGTTGGCAATGAAGTGATCTCGATGGTGAAGAACACCTCGCTGGTCAGTGTGATCGCGATGGCGGAGCTGCTGTATACGGCGCAACTGATCTATTCGCGGACGTATGAGACGATCCCGCTGCTGATCGTGGCGTCACTATGGTACCTGATTATCGTGTCGGTGCTGTCGGTGGGGCAGTATTTCCTGGAACGGAAGTTCCGGCAGCGATGACCGAACCAATGCTGAAAATCCGTGGCTTGCACAAGAGCTATGGCGCGCGGCCGGTGCTGTGCGGTGTCGACCTCGACGTGCCGGCTGGTACCGTGCTGTGCATCATCGGCCCGTCCGGCTCCGGCAAGAGCACCTTGCTGTCCTGCGTCAATCACCTGGAGCCGTTCGACGCCGGTCGTCTATGGGTTGGTGGCGAACTGGTCGGCTACCGCGAACGCCACGGCTGGTTGTACGAGCTGCACGAACGCGACGTGGCCCGTATGCGCCAAGGCATCGGCATGGTGTTCCAGCAGTTCAATCTCTTCCCGCACATGACGGCGCTACAGAATATCATCGAGGCGCCGGTGCACGTGAAGCGCGTGCCGCGCACGCAGGCGACGGCGCGCGCCATGACGTTGCTTGAACGGGTTGGTCTTGGCGGCAAGCATGACCGCTATCCGGCGCAATTGTCGGGCGGCGAGCAGCAGCGGGTGGCGATTGCACGCGCGCTGGCGATGGACCCGAAACTGATGCTGTTCGATGAACCGACCTCGGCGCTGGACCCCGAGCTGGTAGGCGAGGTGCTGGCGGTGATGCAAGACCTGGCGCGGTCGGGCATGACCATGGTGGTGGTGACGCACGAGCTGGGCTTCGCGCGCGAGGTCGGGGATCATCTGATCTTTATGGATGGCGGCGTGATCGTGGAACAGGGCGATCCACGCACGGTGCTGGCGGCGCCGAAAGAACGGCGCACGCAGGACTTTCTGTCAAAGGTGTTGTAACGGTTTAGTGGGCGACATCAAAACAACGTGGCATTGTTGGTGCGACGCGCGTCTGCTGCCGGCGCGGGAATGTGATGAACAGGGGGAACAAATGATCAATTTCCGGACAGATACGACGGCCTCAGCACCCGATGTGGCACCGCGTCGTGGTTTGGTCACGCGTCTTGCCGCCGCGGCGGCGCTCGGTCTTACAGGCCTGTCCGATGGGCGCGCCGAGGCCGCAACGAGTGATGGTCCGGATTGGCCAGGCAAGCTGAGCGGTCGCCACCGCCAGGTGGTCGATGCCGTCGAGGTCAACGACGGCTTTCCGTTGGCGTTTGTGTACACATTCCTGATCACCAATCCGTCGCCAGGAGCCGCAACGGCGGTCATTGTGGTCCGACACATGGCACTCACTCTGGCTCTCAACGATGCGGTGTGGGCGAAATACAAGATCGGCGAGTCACTCAAGATCATCGATCCGGAAACCAAGGATCCGGCGGTAAAAAACCCCTACTTTCACTCCAAGCCGGGCGTGCTGATGTCGGACGATTTCGCCATCGACCGGCTGTTGGCGAACGGCGTGATCTTTGGCGCGTGCAACATCGCACTGCATGCCCTCAGCAAGAAGCTCGCCGCGAATGCCGGCGTCAGTGCGGACGATGCGGCGAAGGAATGGACGGCGAATGTGATCCCGGGGATCGCGCTGATTCCGTCTGGCACTTGGGGGGTCAACCGCGCGCAGGAGGCCGGCTGCACGTATTGCTCAGGGAGCTGACGACGCGCGCAACCTCATGCACGTCAGCCCAGGACACTGTGCTGGCAGCGCCGAAGCAGAGGCGCACCCAGGATCTGCTGTCGAAGGTGCTATAGCCCCCACTGTCATTGCGAAGGGCGGGATCAGTGCGCGTCGGCCCAGGTGCGGCCTGATCCCGTCTCCACGACCAGCGGCACGCTCAACGACGCGGCACTCTCCATCACCTGCTTCGCCAGCGCGGACAGCGCCTGCACTTCCTTCTCCGGTGCCTCGAACAGCAGTTCGTCATGCACCTGCAGCACCAGCTTCGACTTCAGCCCGGCGTCCCGCATCGCCTTCGGCAACTCCACCATCGCGCGCTTGATGATATCCGCTGCGCCGCCCTGCAATGGGGCGTTGATCGCCTGGCGCTCGCCATACGCCCGCCGCGCGGGATTCTTATCGGCGATGCCGGCAATCCAGCAGCGGCGCCCGAACGGGCTGGTGACGTAGCCGTTGCTCCGCGCCTCTTCCTTGGTTCGTTCCATGTACGTGCGAATGCCCGGGTAGCGCGTGAAATACGCATCGATATAGCCACGCGCCTCGCCAGGAGCGGTCCCGAGCTGCCGCGCCAGCCCGAACGCCGAAATTCCATAGATAATGCCGAAATTGATCGCCTTGGCGCGCCGCCGCGTCATCGGATCCATGCCCTGCATCGGGATGCCGAACACCTCGCTGGCCGTGCGCGCGTGGATGTCCTCGCCATTCGCGAAGCTTTCCTTCAGCGCCGGGATATCCGCCACATGCGCCAGCAGCCGCAGCTCAATCTGTGAATAGTCCGCGCTGACCAGCAGATTGCCCTTATCCGCGATGAAGGCGTGCCGAATGCGGCTGCCTTCCTCCGTGCGGATCGGGATGTTCTGCAAATTTGGATCGGTCGACGACAACCGCCCGGTCGCCGCGATCGCCATCGCGAAGCTGGTGTGAACCCGTCCCGTCTCCGGATTGATTTCTTCCACCAGCGCGTCGGCATAAGTGGATTTCAGCTTCTGTAGCTGCCGCCATTCCAGGATGCGTGCCGGCAGGTCATGCCCCTGGTCGGCCAGCGTCTGCAACACCGACGAGTCGGTGCCCCAGGCGCCGGTCTTCATCCGCTTGCCGCCTGGTAGCTTCATCTCGTCGAACAGCACCTCGCCCAGCTGCTTGGGACTGCCAACATTGAACTCGTGGCCGGCGAGACGATGGCAATCACGCTCCATCACCACCATGCGCTGTTCGAAATCCACCGACATGCGACGCAGGTCGTCGGCATCGACCTTCACCCCGGCGGCTTCCATGTCCAGCAGGATCGGGATCAGCCGCCGCTCGACCTGTTCGTACAATACCAGCGCCTTCGCCGTGCGCAGCCGCGGTCGCAGCACCTGCCACAACCGCAAGGTCACATCGGCATCTTCCGCGGCATAGGCGGTGGCGCGATCGAACGGCACGTCGGCAAAGCTGATGCGGTTGCGGCCGGTGCCGGTGACCTCATCGAAGCTGATCGGTGTGTGGCCCAGATGCAGGCGCGACAGCTCGTCCATACCATGGCCGTGCAGCCCGGCTTCCTGCACGAAGGAAATCAGCATCGTGTCGTCCAGCGGTGCGACAACGGGGAAGCCTTCGCGCCGCAGCACCTGCATGTCGAACTTGGCGTTCTGCAACACCTTCAACACGCCGGGATCGGTCAGCAGCGGCGACAGGATCGCGATCGCATCCGCCATCGCCACCTGTTCGCCCAACACGGTGTGGCGCAACGGCACGTAGCAGGCGCGCCCCGGCGCAGTGGCCAGCGAGAACCCGACCAGCTTCGCACGCATCGCGTCCAGCCCATCGGTCTCGGTGTCCAACCCGACAACGCCGACCGTCGCCGCCGCGGCCACCCAGGCGCGCAACGCATCCTTGGTCGAAACGGTTTCATACGGACCGAAATCGCCGCTCGGCGCTGGCGCTGCTGGGGTCGCGGGGGCGGGCGCGCTCCCGAGATCGAGCTGCGCCTGTTTGCCACCGGTCGACGCGGCCTGGGGAGGCGCTGGCGTATCTTCCAGCCCCAAGCGCGTGATCGTGCTGCGGAACCCCTGCGCGGTCAGCCACGCGACCAGCTTGCCGGGGTTCGGTTCGCGTGGATGTAGCGCCTCAAGCGGCTGCGGCAGTGGCACATCGTCGCGCAGCGTCACCAGCACGCGCGACAGGCGCGCCTTGTCCGCATGCTCGATCAGCAGATCGCGCCGCTTCGACGGCTTCATCGCCGGCGCGGCGGCCAGCACGCCCTCCAGGTCGCCGAATTCGTTCAGCAACTGCGCCGCGGTCTTCGGACCGATCCCCGGCACGCCGGGCACATTGTCGACCGAGTCACCAATCAGCGCCTGCGCCTCGATCAGCTTCTCCGGCCCGACGCCGAATTTCTCCATCACCTCGGCGAGGCCGATCGGCTTTTGCTTCATCGGATCCAGCATGTCCACACCGGGACGCAGCAACTGCATCAGGTCCTTGTCCGAGGAAACGATCGTCGCCGTGCCGCCGGCCTTCACCGCCGCCGCGGCATAGGACGCGATCAGGTCATCCGCTTCCCAATCGTCCAACTCGATCGCCGGCACGCCGAACGCATCGGTCGCGTCGCGCACCAGGGCGAACTGGGGGATCAGGTCCTCAGGCGGCGGCGGGCGGTGCGCTTTGTACTGATCGTAGATCCGGTTACGGAATGTCTTGCTGCCCGCATCGAAGATCACCGCCAGGTGCGTGCCGACATGATCGCGCAGCAGCTTGGCCAGCATGTTGGTGAAGCCGAACACCGCGTTCACCGGCGTGCCGTCCGGGCGCGTCATCGGCGGCAGCGCGTGATAGGCGCGGAAGATGAACCCCGATCCGTCGATCAGGACGAGATGCGGTGCGGTGCCGGTGGCCGCAGCCGGGCGGGCCGCGACCTCAATGTCCGCTGGCGTGGCCGGCTCCCGGGTTCAGTATGTAGAGCCGCGAGCAGTACGGGCACATGACCTCCTGGCCCTCGATGTGCAGGAAGACGCGCGGGTGGCCCAGCGCGCCGTCCCCGCCGTCGCAGGCGACAGTGCGGTCATCGACGTGAATGATTTCCGTGGCGGTGGTGGCGCCGTCCGGCATGTGAATGGCCCCTGTTGGATGGAGCCCGCATCATACAGGCCCAGGGGCCGGGCTCCAAGACGTCCGGCACGCCTATTGCTGCGGATAGCGCACGGTTTGGCGGGTTGCGCTGCGGCTTCGCCCAGCGCCCACTGCGGCGCGAAACGCATGTCACTGCTGTCGGGGCGCGGATCCCTTGCGCGGGAAAGGCTGGATGATGAGGATTGCGATCAAGGCGCCAACCCGCTGCCCGACAGCGTTTTCCCGGTAAAGAATGCTACGGCGAGGGCGAGTACCATCACAATCAGGAGCCACTTCCGCAATTTCAGCGGGGAGGCGGGGACCGGCACCGCCGCGACCGGTATGGCCGCGGCCGCATCGTTTGCCCGAGTTTGCGCAAGGCGTTGAGCGCACCAACGATCGCCGTCAACGGCTCACCGAAGACATCGGGAATGACGAACGCGCCCTCTCGGCGCACCCATCCACTCACGCCACGTCCCACCACACCCGCCCTTGCACAGACCCGCTTGCCTGCCCGCGGCGGGAGTGGGTTCTCGACGACAAAATCCGTGCGGCTGGCCCCGTCGGCCCACTTTGTGCTGAGTGCCGCAAATCGTACCCCTCGCGCGGTGACGGTCAGGCCATTCTTGCCGCGCTGTTCGCGAATGCATACCAGCGCTCGACGCGCCATGAGGACGCTTCCGCCGAGAAGGCCACCTACCGCCGCTCCGGTCGCGCCACCAGGCGGCAACTCTATGAAGCTGTACAGCGGTACGCCCTTCAGGACCGCCAACCACGCACCGAAGAGCACAGGACCAAATAAGATCCAGCTTCCACCCCACAACCATATCGGTCCTGTATTGGAACGGTAGGTGACGGTATCGGACGAGCCGATTCGCAGGCGATCTCGTATACCCGCGGACTGTCGCGGCGCTTGGTTGCACGCCGATTTCGGTCAGGTGAGCCGATCCAGCAACCGCATCGTTCACCGTGATCGCCCTGAAGGCTCTCAGCGGTGGGCGCCGTCCGGGCAAATCACTCCTGGGCATACCGCCATGGTTTCGGCTGCGACGCCGCCTCATCCAACGTCCACTGTGGCAGCGACAGACCGGGCGCCACATCGCTGAACACCATCCGCACCCGCGAGCCGATCCCCACCTGCTTCACCACATCGGGCGGCGCCAGGGTGCCATCCGGCAGGGTGAGGTTGCCCACCACACGCAACGCCTCGTGCTCGCTCGGTTTTCCCTTCTGCGTGTCCAGGTCAACCAGCAGCACCATGTACGGCGTGTGATCACGGAACGCCGGCTGGATCGCGTGATGCACCTCCTCGTAGGAATGCACCTCGCCCTTACCCTCCACCGGCGTCCAGGTTGCCTTCGGGCTGGAGCACCACGGACAACCCGTGGTCGGCGGGTAGCGCAACAGCTTGCAGTCGTCGCAGCGTTGCAGATGGAACGCGTGGGCGGCGCAATGGGCGAAATACGCCAGGTTCTCGTGATCTAGGTCGTCGATGCTGAGCGGCATACCCAGATAATCCGCGCGGATGGACATTGTTCGCCTCCCTAACCGCGCCGCATGACCATGGCCGAGCCGGTCATCGGGTTGGCCCAGCCCAGGTTTGCCGTCACTTCGACATTTCGGATCTGCCGGCAGCCACCCTCGCGATAGTCGTACGTATGTTGCCGTTTTCCATCCGGTCCGATCGGACACGAGTCATCCACATCGTGGCGCAACTGGCGCACATTCTCGATCACCATGTTCATGCCGTGCGTATAGCCCTCGCACAAATGCCCGCCCGAGGTGTTGTTCGGCCGCCGCCCGCCCAGCCGCATGGTGCCATTGGACACGTAGTCCCCGCCTTCACCTTTCTTGCAGAAGCCGTAATCCTCCAACTGCAACATCGTCGTGAAGGTGAACGCGTCATACGACCCGGTGGCATCCACATCCTCCGGCCCGACGCCGGCGTTCGGCCACAGGATATCCCTGGCGTAATATCCCGCGACGCGCGAGATCGGTCCGGCCTGGTAATGCATGTCCATGCGCGGCTTGCTGCACCGCCCGACGATACCGCGGATCAGCGCCGGCGTGTGCCGCAGGTCGCGCGCCCGATCCGCCCGCGTCACGATGATCGCCGTGGCATTGTCGGTCTCGACACAACAATCCAGCAGATGCAGCGGCTTGCAGATGATGCGGCTGTTCAGCACCTCGTCCACCGAATAGCGCTTCTTGTACAGCGCCTTCGGGTTGTTCGACGCGTGTTCGGAATGGATCACCTTCACCGTCGCCACCTGTTCCGGCCTGGTGCCGTAATCGTACATATGCCGCATGAAGGTCGGGCTGAACATCTGCCCCGCGCTCTGCCAGCCATAGGCCCGGCTGTGCAGCATGTCGCCATTGACCGGCGCTGCCGAGCGCGCGCCTGTGCCGCCGATCCGCACCTGCGAATACCCGTTCATCGACCGGAAGATCGCGCAGCACTTGCACAGCCCGGCTTCCATCACGCCGATCGCCAATCCGATCAACGCCTCGGTCGACGACCCGCCCCCCAGGCAATCCATGTAGAAATTCAACCGCGCGCCCACGTCGCCGGCAATGAACGTCGCGGAGGTGGAATCATTGCCTTGATACGACAGCATGCCGTCGATGTCCGACGCAGTCAGCCCGGCATCGGCGATCGCATTGCGCATCGCCCAACTGCCCAGCGCGCGCGTGGTCTTGCCGCCACCGCGGGTGTAGGTCGTCTCGCCCACGCCCACGATAGCGTATTTGTCGCGCAGGTATTTCGGGGTGGTGGTGTCGGTGTCGGCTGGCAGCGGCATTTTCGTATCCCCTCGTCTCGGCGCGGCCGTTTGCGGCAGGCTGGACGCGAAGCAACATCGCGTCAACGCGGCGCGACACGGGGCGCGGCCGGCTCTCCGTCGGAGTGGGATCGCACAAAACTGAGCATGATCGTCCGCGAATACGCCGGCGTCCCCACCCAGGTATCGGCACCATGACGAGCCCCATCCGCCCGGGCCGCCGCGTCGCGGTCAGGAGCTAGGGAATCGTCGCGCACCGGGAGTGCCCGACGTGAGGATGATCCTGTTCGCGAGCATTGCCACGATGGCCCTCGCGTCTTGTGCCGATCCGATCCAGACGTCCTCGGACGCGGGGGCGAACACCGCCGCCGGGGCGGGATCACCGTCGTGCCTGCGGCTTGCCCCATCGCCCGATGGCCCCGGGTCCATCCCGACGGCCTGCCCTTTCGTGCGGGATCCGTCCTATACGAACCCAACCGGCGAGGTGACGCGTGGCCCGCATGGTGAGATCTCGCTGTTCGCGGCGCACGCCGGCGGCTCGAGATGATCCCGGCAGGCGCCCGGCCGGAGGACCGGCGCGCGGGGTGGCTTGACCGGCAGGGGTGGAGTGTGGCCCACGAATGCCATCACGATGCCTTCTCCCTCGCGCCGCGCGCTGTTGCTGAGCCTGCTGCTGACCGGATGCGCGACGCACCTCGTGCCGCCCGGCCCCGGCGTCGAACCGCCGCGCGTCACGACCGACGTCTTCGTGATGCCGGACGGCATGCGCCTACCCTATCGCGCCTGGATGCCCGAAGGGCCGCCCTGGGCGATGATGCTGGCGTTGCACGGCATGGACGATAGCCGCGACGCCTGGGAAATTCCGGCCCCGAGCTTTGCCGATGCCGGCATCGCCGTGTTCTCACCCGACCAGCGCGGCTTCGGCGCCACCGCGGTGCGCGGCTACTGGCCCGGCACACAGGCCCTGGTAGATGACGCCCGGGACATGGCGGCGCTGCTGCG
>DATHNE010000162.1:0-10034 GCA_035486355.1 Acetobacteraceae bacterium | reverse complement strand
CAACGCAGACCACGAGTCGGAGGTGACCATGAACGCCGAGAGCAAATGCCCGGTGGGCGGCGGTAGAGTGAGCAGGAACGCCGTCGTCATGCAGATGTCGAACCGGCTCTGGTGGCCGAACCAGCTGGACCTGTCGATCCTGCACCAGAACCCTCCGGCGGCCGACCCGATGGAGAAGGACTTCGACTACGCCCAGGCGTTCAAGAGCCTGGACCTGAAGGCCGTGAAGGCGGATATCTTCGCGCTGATGACCACATCACAGGACTGGTGGCCTGCCGACTACGGCCATTATGGACCGCTGTTCATCCGCATGGCCTGGCACAGCGCGGGCACCTACCGCATCAGCGACGGGCGCGGCGGCGGCGGCGCAGGCAGCCAGCGTTTTGCCCCCCTCAACAGCTGGCCGGACAATGCGAACCTGGACAAGGCGCGCCTGCTACTCTGGCCGATCAAGCAGAAATACGGGCGGAAGATCTCCTGGGGCGACCTGATGATCCTCGCCGGGAACTGCGCGCTGGAATCCATGGGCTTGAAGACGGTCGGCTTCGGCGGCGGACGCGTCGACGTCTGGGAACCGCAGGACGATATCGATTGGGGTCGTGAGGGCACGTGGCTGGGCGACGAGCGCTACAGCGGCGACCGCGAGCTCGAGAACCCGCTCGCGGCCGTGCAGATGGGCCTGATCTACGTCAACCCGGAGGGGCCGAACGGCAAGCCGGATCCGATTGCCGCGGCGCGTGATATCCGTGAGACCTTCGCGCGCATGGCGATGAACGATGAAGAAACCGTGGCGCTGATTGCCGGCGGCCACACCTTCGGCAAGACCCACGGCGCCGCCAATCCGGCCGAGTATGTCGGTCCGGAACCGGAAGGGGCCCCGATCGAACAACAAGGCCTCGGCTGGAAGAACAGCTTCGGCACCGGCGCGGGCAGTGACGCGATCACCAGCGGGCTCGAGGTCATTTGGACCTCCAACCCGACAAAGTGGGACAATGGCTTCTTCGAAAACCTGTTCAAGTATGAATGGGAGCTGACGAAGAGTCCCGCAGGTGCTTATCAGTGGACGCCGAAAGATCCCTCGGCTGCTGGCACCGTTCCGGATGCGCACGATCCCTCGAAGCGACACGCGCCTTCGATGCTGACGACCGACCTCGCGTTGAAGATGGACCCGATCTACGAGCCGATTTCGCGGCGCTTCTACCAAAATCCCGATCGGCTCGCCCATGCCTTCGCCGAGGCGTGGTACAAGCTGGTCCACCGCGACATGGGTCCGCATTCGCGCTATCTGGGTCCGGAAGTGCCTGCCGAACCGCGCATCTGGCAGGACCCGGTTCCCGCCGTCGATCATCCTCTGATCGATGCCGCTGATATCACCGCGCTCAAGGCGAAGATCCTCGCCACAGGCCTGTCGATTTCGCGGCTGGTCGCCACCGCCTGGGCGTCGGCATCGACGTTCCGCGGGTCCGACAAGCGGGGAGGGGCCAACGGCGCCCGTATTCGCCTCGCGCCGCAGAAGGATTGGGCGGTCAACGAGCCGAAGGCGCTGGCGGGTGCCTTGGCGGCGCTCGAGAAGATCCAGAAAGAGTTCAATGCTGCGGCGTCGGGCGGCAAGAAGGTTTCGCTTGCGGACCTGATTGTCCTCGGTGGCTGCGCCGCCGTGGAGGCCGCCGCGAAGAAGGCCGGTCACAGTGTGACGGTGCCGTTCGCACCGGGCCGTACCGATGCGACGCAGGACAAGACCGAAGTCGACTCCTTCGCCGTGCTGGAACCCACGGTGGACGGGTTCCGCAACTACACCAGTGGGGAGCAGACCCGGTCGGCGGAGGAACTGCTGGTCGATCGGGCGCAACTGCTGACATTGTCCGCGCCGGAAATGACGGCGCTGATCGGCGGCCTGCGTGTGCTGGGTGCCAATGTCGGCGGATCGGAGCTGGGCGTGTTCACCCACCGGAAGGAGACGCTGACCAACGACTTCTTCGTGAACCTGCTCAAGACGAGCACCAGCATGAAATGGGAAGCCGCTTCCGACGGCACGTTCACGGCGAGCGATCGTGCCGCTGCCACAAAGAAATGGACCGGCACCCGTGTCGACCTGATCTTTGGCTCGAACTCGCAGTTGCGTGCGCTTTCGGAAGCCTACGCGACCGATGATGCGGCCGGAGCGTTCGTGGCGGCCTTCGTCGCGGCTTGGGGCAAGGTGATGAACCTGGATCGGTTCGACCTCGCTTGATGTCAGTGAGCAGGTCCCCAGCGGCGACGATCGGGGACCTGCGCCGCGAGCGCGAATTTGATCATATCGGACGAAGATTGGCCCGCGGCTGACAGACCTCTTCCAGGCCAACGTCAGCGAGAAGCAGACGCTGGCTTCCGAACGGCATTCGACTGTTACCGACCGGGAGCAGAGGCTCTCGCAAGTCACGCATTGCAGCCGCCGACCCGCGAAGGCCGGCGGCTGTTGCGCGGTTCTCAGGCGTGCGCAGCTCGGCAGCGCTGCGCCACGGCTTCGGCCATCTCGGCCGCTTCAGCGGGTATTATCAGGCGGCCTTCGGTGGGCTGCCGCGCGTCACCCTGCGGCGGCGCACACCGACCCCGAGACGAGCGGCTGCCGACGCCTGGATGCGTCCCATCTCCGCGACCACGCCGCATGAACTGCATGTCCGCGGCGGCGGTGCGTCTTACCGCGACTGGATGACCGGGAAGGGCGCATGGAAGCGGTCTGCCGTTGGGTATTTCACACATGCTGGAGAACGCGGGTCTGCCGCTGTAGAGTTTGGCGAGTGCCCATGGCCGAAACACCGACAGGACGCGGCAGTTTATACCGCGGTCGCACACGCGAGGACATCCAATGAAGCAACCCAACCGAATCAAAGCCGCCATGCGCGCCGGCCGCAAGGCGTACGGTTACAGCCTGTCCTTCCCATCCCCCTGGGTGATCGACATCCTGGGGAAGCTCGACTTCGATTACGTCTTCATCGATGGCGAGCATGGGCCGTTCGATCTGACCCAGCTCGAAGACCTCTGCCGCACCGCCGAGCGCTACAACCTCACGCCGTTCGCCAGGGTGCCCGACATCGGCGCATCGACCATCCTGCGCTACCTCGACCGTGGGATCAGGGGCATCCTAGGCCCGCATATCGGCACTGAGGCAGACGCCCGCCAGCTCGTGCGCGCGTGCTATTTCGGCCCGTTGGGCGAGCGGTCATTCGGCGGAAATCGTGGCACCGACTACAATGCAATGATCCCGGACAAGGCGGCGTACTACCGTGAGGCCAATGAGCAGATGCTGGTGTGCGCCCTGTTGGAAGACGTCGCCGTGCTGGACAATCTGGATGCCATTCTGTCGGTACCGGGCATTGACCTGTACAGCATTGGCCCCAACGATTTCGCGCAAAGTCTGGGCTATCCCGGCCAGCTCGACCATCCGCAGGTCGTCAAGGCCACGCAGGACATCACACGTCGCATCAAACAGGCGGGTGGCACGATGCAATTGGACGTGATGCAAGGGGCGTGGGTCAGTGACATGCTGCTCGACGCGGGTCGTCACATATTACCAACGTAACCTGGGTCAACGCCGGCTTGTCTATCTGATATCGCTTGGACAGGCGCGTCACGAGCAGCGCGACGTCGCGTGATTTCGGCAGGCCGGCCCCCGGCGGCGACCAGCGGGAACCTGTCGTCGCTACTCCGCCGCGGTCTGAAACCGCCGCGCATATGCCAGCAACGCATCATCGGCCACCGGTTCGATTGGCACGAAATCCCGATGCGCGATCCATTCCGGCCGCGTCGGCGTGCGGATATAGTTCGAAACCGCATTCAACGTCAGATAGACGATCTTGCGCGGATACGGCGTGATGTTGCCCGCCGAACCGTGCACCAGATTGCCGTGGAACATCAGCACGCCGCCGGGCCTGCCGACCGGTGAGACGATGCCACCGGCATCCACCAGCCGCTGCACTGTCTCGTGGTCCAGCGTCCACAGCGGATACGACGTCGTGGCCATATCATGCCCGGCCGCCAGCACCCCATGCTTGTGGCTGCGCGGCACCAACATCAATGGCCCGTTGATCGGCATCACCTCGTCCAGATACACCGAGATGTTCATCGCCCGCGGCTCCGGCATGCCGTCATCGCGCTGCCAGGTGCCGTAATCCTGATGCCACTGCCACACCTCGCCGTCGAACGCCGCTTTGGCGTTGATCTTGTATTGATGCATGTAGAGATGTTCGCCGAACACCCTCTGGACCGGCTTGATCAGCCGCGGATGCGCACCCAGCAGGCGGAACGCCTCGTTATAGGTGTGGGCGGCGAACGCGGTGCGGGGCGCGCCGGATTTCTCCCGCCAGATCTCCTTGCGGTCGGTGCGGTAGAGCGTCTCAGCCTCGTCACGCAGTACCGCGACCTCTTCGGCGCTGAACACCTCGGGGAAGAACAGCCAACCTTCCTCATCGAACTGGCGCAGGTGTTGATCTGTCAGCTGCATCGCGATCCTCCTAATGTAGCGCGGCGTCGGCCGTGGGGGGTGTCGGCGTCGCTTCCGGCTGTTCGACCTTTGGCAAGCAAGATTCTACCACGGAAAAGGCCGAGAACCACAGAACGTTGGCCGTCGCGGACAGGCTTCGGCCGCGGGGCGGTGACAGATTGTGTGTGACACGCTCCGCGCGAAGCGCATCAAACACATCTGCCCCACGCACAAGGTCGCGTGTGTCCCACAATACCCGCCCGACCCTTCGTGGTTCTCGGCCTTCTCCGTGGTAAGACGCTATCATCTTGTGATCGGAACGATGCGATGCCCAAAATCTGCTGACCATGTCGGTCATTCCGCAGCCAAAAGGCTGGGCACCGCCTGTGGTGTCTCGGCAATCGCGCCTGCGCCCGCTTCTTCCAGTTCTGCCCGACCACCATAGCCCCATAGCGCGCCGATCGACCGTAGCTGGTTCGCCTGCGCAGCATGAATGTCGTGCAAGCGGTCGCCCAGCATGACAGTACGGGCAGGTTCGAGGCCTTCGCGCGCCAGGATATGCGCCAACAGATCCTGCTTGTTATCCAGCCCGCCGCTGGGTTCCGCGCCATACACGGCCCGCACGTAATCGCGCAGTGTCAGGTGATCCATCACTCGCTCGGCGAAGTCGCGGCGCTTGGAGGTGGCGATGCACATCATCCAGCCGGCCTCGCGCAGTGTATCCAGCATCTCCCGCACGCCCGGATAGACGGCGCAGTCGTAGATTGCGACTTCGGAATAGCGCGCGCGATAGATCGTCAGCCCCTGATCCACGCGATCATCACCATACCGCGCAAGAAGCTTGGCGATCGACACACCGATCGGCGGCCCAACCGCCCAGGTCAGATCGCCCGCCGCTGCCGGATCATGCCCCAGCTCGCCCAGCGTATAGCGAAAACACGCCGCGATGCCGGGCCGCGAGTCCGACAGCGTCCCATCCAGGTCCAACAGGATCGCTCGCGTGCTCAAACCGCCAGATACCCGCCGTCGACGTACAGTTCCGCCCCCGTGATGTACGACGCTTCATCCGACGCTAGGAACAGGATGGCATTCGCTACTTCGTCCACTTCCCCCGCGCGCCGCAGCGGCACGCCCTTCAGCATCTTCGCCCGCACCTCCGGATCGGCCGTCGCGCCAGACGTCCGCATCGGCGGCATCAACCCCGGATGCACCGAATTGGCCCGGATCCCATCCGCCCCGAACTGCACGGCGGTGGATTTGGTCAACGTGCGCACCGCGCCCTTCGACGCATTGTACCCCATATGTGTCATCGTCTGCCCGGTGTTGCCCGAGATCGACGACAGGTTGACGATCGATCCGCCCCCGGTCTTTTTCATCGCCAGCACAGCATACTTGGTCCCCAGGAACACCCCACGCCCATTCACCGCCAGCAGCTTGTCCCACGCCGCGGTATCCAGCAGGTCGTTCACCGCGCTGCCGCTGATGCCCGCGTTATTCACCAGAATGTCGAGCTTGCCGTACTGCGCAACGGTGTCGTCCACCAGGCGCTTCCAGTCGGCCTCGTTGGTGACATCCAGCGTCATGAACACCCCCGCGCCATTCGCCGCGACGATCTCGGCGGCGACCTTGCGCCCATCGCCCTCCAGCATGTCGGCCACCACCACCTTGGCGCCTTCCTTGGCGAAGCGCCGTGCCGTCGCCGCGCCCATCCCGGACGCCGCGCCGCTGACGATGGCCACTTTTCCGCCGAGCCGCATGGTCGCTTCTCCCGCCTTGATCCCTGCCGCGAGACTGCCATGCGGTGCCCCGGCTTGGCTATCCGACCCCGGCGCGGCACGATAGACCCCAATCGACCTGCTATCGACCCGCTGGAGAACATACGCATGGCCCATCGTGGCATGAAGTTCGGCATCTTCCTCGCCCCATTCCACCGTCTGGGCGAGAACCCGACGCTCGCCATCAACCGTGATATCGAGCTGATCGAGTGGCTGGATGACCTCGGTTACACCGAGGCCTGGATCGGCGAACATCACTCCGCCGGCTGGGAACTGATCGCCTCGCCTGAGCTGATCATCGCCGCGGCCGCCGAGCGGACGAAGAACATCAAGCTCGGCTCCGGGGTGACCAGCCTGCCATACCATCATCCATTCCTGGTGGCGCAGCGCTGGGTACAGCTCGATCACATGACCAAGGGCCGCGCGATGCTGGGCTGTGGGCCTGGCGCGCTGACGTCCGACGCCTACATGCTGGGGATCGAGCCGTCGACGCAACGTCCGCGCATGCTGGAGGCGATGGACGCCATCATCCGGCTGCTGAAATGCGAAGAACCGGTCACCATGAAGACCGATTGGTTCGAGATGCGTGAGGCGCGGTTGCATTTGGCGCCGTACAGCGACCCGTGCTTCGAGATCGCGGTCGCCAGCACTATCACCCCCTTCGGCATGATCGCCGCCGGCACGCATGGCGTGGGCGTGCTGTCGATCGGCGCCGGGCTGCCCGGCGGGCCGGAGGCGCTAGCCAGCCAGTGGAAGATCGCCGAGGACGCCGCGGCGAAGAACGGCAAGACGATGGACCGCAAGAACTGGCGCGTGGTCGTCAACGCGCATATCGCTGAGGACGACGAGCAGGCCCTGCGCGAGGTAAAGTTCGGTGAGCGAAATGAAACCCAGACCTATTTCGAGGACACACTGGGTCGTCCACCCGGCCGCGCCGACGATCCGCTGCGTGATGGCGTGAAGATGGGCACCACGCTGGTCGGCTCTCCTGATACGGTTGCGAAAGGGATCCGTCGCCTGCTCGAATACAGCCAAGGCGGCTTCGGTGGCATCCTGTTCCGCGCCCACGAATGGGCCAACCGCGAACAGACCCTGCGCAGCTACGAACTCTTCGCCCGTTACGTGATGCCCCAGTTCCAAGGCTCATTGGGCCCGGTGCTGGGTTCCAACACCTGGGCAAAGGAAAATCGTAAGCAGGTCTTCGGCGCGACACCGGAAGCCGTGAAGCGCGCCTTCACCGACTTCGGCCACGCAGTCCCCGAGGAATACAAGAGCCGCACCATCGGCGCGCGGGACGATTAGCGGCACACCCGCTCCGGCTGCGCGGGAGAGTGCGGCGCGCGAAGCCGGGTGAGGGTTTTACCCCGGTACGCTGATCACCTCCGCGTGCGCCATCGCTCGAATCGCCGCATCGAACGCGATCTGATCGGGATTTTCAGTCGATTGCCGCAGCAGAACGTCAACAATCGCGTCCTGCTCCAGCAGCATTGTCGTTCCGTCGCATAGCTGGCAGTACGCCGCCCACGGAACGAACTTCGTCAGCGGAAACGGCACGCCCGGTGGCGGCGAGATATCGATATTCAGGCCCGCGATCAGCAGCAAATTCTTGCCGCGATATTCCGGCGCCCCCCGCACGCTGCGATAGGTCCGATCGAACTCGACCTGAGTGTGATAGCGCGCGGCATCGAGCGCCGGGCGCGGCGATGTCACCATTGTGGGCATAACGGGTGCGAGCGCTGCCTCCAACAGGTCATGGCCTTCCGGGTCCTCGACTGGATCACGGCGGAACAGGAACATATCCGCTGTGAGGCGGTCACCGATCGCCACCCGCTGATCCCCCCAGGCGTCACTGGGCCGTGCCTGCACCAGCGATGCCGCCGCGCGAAAAGCCTTCGATGTCGGCAGAACCTTGAGCGGCACGCTTGGGTCGCCTTCGATCAGCCGATCGAGATGAAGGAACAGGCCCTCAGGCCGGTCTAATGCCAATAAATCATTGTCGACGAAGACCACTGGCAGATCCTCGATCTGGCCAAGCAGGACGTTCTTACAGCCGCGATCGTACTCGTGCTGGTACCAACGCAATGTCGCACTCAGCTTGCCACAATTGTCGCCGAACGCTTGTTCGGCGGTACGGGGCCTCTGATAGACACCAAAATGGCGCCGCAAGGGGTCATAGCCAACATGGCTCGCTTGGATGATGACAAGATCGTCCCCGTGATGCGCGTGCGGGCCATGCCGGTTGGTCGCGACGCGCCCGCCGACCAACCCGTGATCAAACGGAAACGTGCCGAAATGCTGCATCAGCAGGATGACGGGATACCCCTGGCTCTCATCGGAGCAGAACGCGCGCGACGGCATCATGCGCGCCCGCTGAAACCCCAGCGACAGACAATAATTGTACAGCCGCGGCACGAACAAGCTGTAGCGCATCGCACGATCGCCGAGACGGAAGTCGTCGACCATGTGGTGCATCACGCGCCCTTTCGCCCCTGCCATCCCTATCAGTGAATGGTCCAGCGGCGATCGGCAAGGCCGTCACTCAAATGTCAAATTGAATCAGGCGGCCGCCCGCAAGGGTTCTTCCGCCGCCGCCTTGATCATGTCCGCGCCCTTCTCGGCAATCATGATTACTGGCGCATTGGTATTCCCCGACGTCATCGTCGGCATGATCGAGGCGTCCACGACCCGCAGCCCCGCGATCCCATGCACGCGTAGCTGATCATCCACCACCGCCATCGGATCGCTGCCCATCTTGCACGTGCCTATCACGTGATACGTCGTCTGCCCATTGTTCCGAGCAAACTCCAGCCATTCTGCATCCGCCTGCACCTTCGGCCCTGGATTCATCTCGAATGCGCGATACTTATCCATCGCTGCATTCGCCATGACCTTCCGAGCGATCTTCATTCCTGCCACCACCGTCTGCCGATCCAGCTCGTCCGACAGGAAATTTGGCCGAATCGCAGGATCCGCCATCGGATCCGCCGACTTCAAATGGATCGACCCCTTCGACTCCGGCCGGCATTGATACGTCGTCATCGTCATCCCCGGTTCGCTGTCCAGGATGCGCGTCGCCGCCGTGGCATAACTCGCATGGGCGAAATGATACTGCACATCCGGCTCCTCCAGCTCGGGCCGCGTCTTTACAAACCCATACACAATCCCCGCCGTGTAGGTCAGAATCCCCCGGTGCATCACGAAATACTTCATGATCTCCCTGACGAAATTCAGCCCTCGCGTCTGCTCATTCAGCGTAATCGGTAACTTGCCCCGCCAGTTCATACGTGGAGCAAAATGATCGCGATAATTCTCCCCCACGCCCCGCAGCTCGTGCACCGGCGGGATTCCAAAACTCTGCAGCAGCTCAGGCTGCCCAATCCCCGATAGCTCCAGAATATGCGGCGACTTCACCGCCCCCGCCGCCAGAATCACCTCCCGCCCACACCGGACCTCATGCGTCTGCCCGTGCTGCGTATACACCACGCCAACCGCGCGCTTGTCCTGCAGAATGATCCGCGTGGTCAGCGCATCAGTCTCGACCCGCAGATTGGACCGTGTGCGCGCCGGATCCAGGAAAGCACGCGCCGTTGACCATCGCCGTCCCGCCTTCTGAGTCACCTGGTAATAGCCGAACCCCTCCTGCTTCCCATTGTTGTAATCGGGATTCGTTGGATACCCCTCCGCCGCCGCCGCATCGATCACCGCGTCGAGCAACTCATGCCGCTCCAGCATATGTGCGACATTCAGTGGCCCGCCGCGTCCGCGCGTGTCGTCCCCACTCCCCTCGAAATGTTCCGATT
>DATHNE010000161.1:0-3432 GCA_035486355.1 Acetobacteraceae bacterium | reverse complement strand
AGGGCAGCACGTAGCCCATGAACGCGGTCGCCATCATGAGCAGCAGGATGACGACGCCGAGGATCCACAGCAGCTCGCGCGGGTACTTGTACGACCCGTAGTACATGCCGCGGAAGATATGGATGTAGGTGGCGATGAAGAACATCGACGCACCGTTCTGATGCACATAGCGGATCAGCCAGCCATAGTTCACGTCGCGCATGATGCGCTGCACGCTGTCGAATGCCAGCGCCGTGTTCGGCTGATAGTTCATCGCCAGGAAGATGCCGGTGATGATCATGATCAACAGGTTGACGGTGACGATCGCGCCGAAGTTCCACATGTAGTTGAAATTCTTCGGCGTCGGGAACGTCGCATATTCCTTCTGCATCATCGTGAAGATAGGCAGACGGGTATCGATCCAGTTGATCACCGGATTCTTGAGTTCGCTTTTGGTCATGCCGGCCATGGTGCGCGTCCCCCTCAGCCGATCTTGATCTTGGTATCGGACCCAAATGCATATGGCGGCAGCGCCAGGTTCAATGGCGCCGGCCCGTGTCGCACCCGGCCTGAGGTATCGTACTGGCTGCCATGGCAGGGGCAGAACCAGCCGCCCCAGTCACCACGCGGATCGGTCGGCTTGTTGCCCAGCGGGATGCAGCCCAGATGCGTACAGATGCCGATCAGAATGATCCACTGGTCATGCCCCTGCTTGGTGCGCGAGGCATCGGTGGCCGGGTCGATCAACTGCGCCAGCGGCACGTCGACCGCCGATTTGATTTCCACGGGCGTGCGGTGGCGGACGAAGATCGGCTTGCCCTGCCACATGATGGTGATGCCCATGCCCTCGGTGATCGGTGTCAGGTCCACATCGACCGCGGACACCGCCAGCACGTCTTTCGAGGGGTTCATGGAGTCCACCAGCGTCCAGCCGATGGCGACCGCGCCGATTCCGGCGCCTGCGCCGGCGATGAGTTGGAGGAAATCCCGCTTGGTGACACCCTCGGCCGGCACGTGGTGGCCGGCAGCAACGGCGGACGAGTCAGCCATCTTCCCTCTGCACTCCCTGTCCCGGCCCCGCGTCGGGCGGCGCCGTTCGATCCCGCAACATCCAGGCGCCGGGCGCGCCCAACCGCGGTACGGACCCCCGCGACCCGTCCCGATGAACACCCTTTGACCGGCGGATACTAGAAGGCCGATTTCGCCCCTGCAACACGCCGCCCGCACGGGCTACCCTGTCCCATCGCATCGAACAAGCCCCGTCGGGGCGCCAGCGCACAGATAAATCGACAACAGATGACCGAAGCCGCCGAGCCACCCCACACCGCCCTGAAGCCTGCTGTGCGCGCCTGGTTTGAGACGCTGCGCGACCGGCTCTGTGCCGCGTTCGAGGCGATCGAGGACACACAGGCGCCAGACCAGCCGGGACGGTTCGAACGCACGTCCTGGTCCCGCCCCACGCCGGACGGGTCCGATGGCGGCGGCGGCGTCATCAGCGTGATGCGTGGCCAGGTGTTCGAGAAGGTCGGCGTCAACGTCTCAACTGTTGGGGGCGAATTCAGCCCCGCGTTCCGCACCCAGATCCCCGGCGCGGCGGACGATCCGCGCTTCTGGGCCTCCGGCATCAGCCTGGTCGCACACTTGCGCAGCCCGCGCGTGCCGGCGGCGCATTTCAACACGCGCATGCTGGTCACCACCAAGGGCTGGTTCGGCGGCGGCGGCGACCTGACGCCGATGCGCCTCGAGACGCCGGAAGCGCTGGCCGATGCCGCTGATTTCCACGGCGCGTTCAAAGCCGCATGCGACCGGCATAGCCCCGCGTACTATCCAGACTTCAAGGCGTGGTGCGATCGCTACTTCTTCCTGCCACATCGCAACGAGCCGCGCGGTGCCGGGGGCATCTTCTTCGACCATCATTCCACCGGCGACGCGGCTGCGGATTTCGCGTTCACCCGCGATGTCGGCCTGGCGTTCCTGGACGCCTTTCCGCGGATCGTGCGACGTCGCATGGCCGAGCCATGGACCGCGGCCGAGCGAGACCACCAGCTGGTTCGCCGTGGCCGCTACGTGGAATTCAACCTGCTGCACGACCGGGGGACGCTGTTCGGGCTCAAGACCGGCGGCAATGTCGAGGCGATCCTGATGAGCCTTCCCCCCGAGGTGCGCTGGCCGTGACCGACGCCAGACCAACGATCCGGCTCAACCCTGGCGCCGGCAAGCGGCTGCGCGCCGGTGCGCCGTGGGTGTTCAGCAACGAGGTCGCGATGAAGCCGGAGTACCGCCAGCTTCCACCCGGCGGTCTGGTCCGGCTGGAGGGCGACGACGGCGCGCGTTTCGGCACCTTCATGTTCAATTCGCACAGCCTGATCGCTGCCAGGCTATTGGACCGCGATCCCGAGGCGAAGATCGACGCGGGCTGGATGCGCGCCCACCTCGACGCCGCGATCGCGCTGCGTGCCAAGATCAGCGACACGCCCTATTATCGGCTGGTGCATGCGGAGGCCGATTTCCTCCCCGGCCTGATCATCGACCGCTACGACGATGTTGTGGTGTTGCAGGCAAACAGCGCCGGGATGGACCGGCTGACGCCCGAGATCGTTGCTGCGCTGACGGAGCTATTGCCACTGCGCGCGGTGATCGCCCGCAACGACGCCGCCGCCCGCCGGCAGGAAGGGCTGGAGGAGAAGATCGCCCTGCTGCACGGCAGCGATCCGACCGCGTCGGTGCGCGAGGGTGGCATCCACTTCCCGATCGACCCGCTCTCGGGCCAGAAGACCGGCTGGTTCTTCGACCAACGGCCGAACCGCGACCGCGTCGCCGCGCTGGCGGAAGGAGCGCGGGTGCTGGACATGTTCAGCCATGTCGGCGCCTTCGGGCTGCGCTGTGCGGCCGCTGGGGCGACATCGGTCAGACTGATCGATTCCTCCGCCCTGGCACTGGAACACGCCGAGCAGGCGGCGGCGCACAACAACCTGACCGACCGCGTCATCACCCAGCGCGGCGATGCCTTTGCCACGATGGAGGCCCTCGCCAAGACCCGCGAGCGCTTCGACATCGTGATCTGCGATCCACCGGCCTTTGCCCGCTCGCGCAAGGATGCCGATGCGGGACTGCGTTCCTACGGCCGCATGGCACGGTTGGCCGCGCCGCTGGTGGCACAAGGCGGTTTCCTGTTCGTGGCGTCTTGCAGCCATCACGCACCGCTGGACGCCTGGGCGGCGCAGATCGCCTGGGGGCTGCACCGCGCCCGTCGCCCGGCGCGCATCCTGGCGACGACCGGTGCCGGACCCGATCATCCGGTGCACCCGCACTTGCCGGAGACCGCCTATCTCAAGGGGCAGCTCTTGCACCTGCCCTAGCCCGTCTTCGCGGATTCGCCAGATTTGAGGGTGCCTGCTCATTGTTTATCAATGTGTTGGACGAAAAAGTCTTCACTACATCAGGTGGCGCGAG
>DATHNE010000160.1:0-4383 GCA_035486355.1 Acetobacteraceae bacterium | reverse complement strand
GCGGCCGAGGAAGGCTCGCCGTTCGTGCCGCCGCATGGCAGCCGGCGGATCAGTTTCGTGCCGAAGCCGGCGGGATTTCGCTTCTACCACACGCATGTCGTAGCGGGCGGCGATCTGAACCGCGGTACCTACACGGGGCAGGCGGGGCCGGTCTTCATCGAACCGGCGAGTCATCCCGGTGCGTACGATCGTGAAGTGTTCCTGGTGCTGAAGGAGTTTTCGCCGACGTTCAGCAAGGGCGGCGACATGGCGATGGACGCGCTGGCTGGCACTCCGATCAAGGAGTTGCAGCAGATGGGTGCCGCAGCGGACGCGGCGGCGCCGGTCAAGACCAAGGGGTTCGAGGTCGGCTACGACTTGTTCTGCATCAACGGCCACATGCTCGGGCAGGGCGAACCGGTTCGTGTGCGGCATGGCGAACGCGTACTGTTCCACGTGCTCAATGCGAGCGCGACTGAGATCCGCAGCCTGGCGCTGCCCGGCCACGTGTTCCGTATTGTGGCGCTCGACGGCAATCCTGTGCCGCAGCAAGCGGACGTCCCGGTGCTGTGGCTCGGCACGGCGGAGCGTATTTCCGCGGTGGTGGAGATGAACCATCCGGGCGTGTGGGTGATGGGCGATCTCGCGGATGACGACCGTGGTCACGGGATGGGCATTGTCGTCGAATACGCCGGCCGCACCGGCAAGCCGCAATGGGCCAGGCCGCGGCCGTTCCGCTGGGATTATACAAGCTTCGGCAATCCGGGCGCGACGCCGCCGGCCGTCCCGGACGAGACGATCGAGATCACTGTCGTCAAGCACAACGCCGCGCTGAACGGTTTCAACCAATGGACGCTGAACGGCAGGGCGTTCTCGATGGACGCCATGCAGCCGATGTACACCGTGCACGAGGGCCGGCGCTATCGGCTGAAATTCCGCAATGCCAGCGACGACGTGCATCCGCTGCATTTGCACCGGCACAGTTTCGAACTGACGCGGGTTGGCGGCAAGCCGACCGCTGGCGTGATCAAAGACGTGGCGATGCTGGGCGGATTCCAGGAACTCGAATTCGATTTTATCGCGGACAATCCGGGGCTGACGCTGTTCCATTGTCATCAGCAATTGCACATGGATTTCGGCTTCATGGCGTTGTTCAAATACGCGTAGCCGGCCGGGGCGGGTTGGGCGGTACCCGTACGAATCGAAGTCGGTCGATCCACGCGCAGGTGTTGTGATCCAGACGCTTCGGTGCCGTTTCCGCCACGCTTGAAAGGCCTCCGCAATGTGTCAGTCCGCAAGCAGATTCACCACAAAGGCACGAAGTCACGAAGAACCGAATCTTCGTGCCTTCGTGCCTTTGTGGTGAATCTGCTTGCGGACTGACAGCAGCCCGGGTCGAAGGGTGAGGATCACCACCGCCATCTCGCGCTTCACTGACAATGGGTATTAGTCTCCCATCGTCCAGGTAAAGGGAGGCAACCATGACACTGCAAGTGCGGCGTATCGTCACCGGCCATGACGCGAGCGGCAAAGCCGTCGTCACGACCGACGAACGCCTGACCGCCACCGCCGGGCCGGGCCGCGCGCGCTGCGAGATCTGGTCCACTGACAAGATGCCGGTGGACAACTCGGATGCGGCGGACGCAGCGCAGCGCAAAGGCTTCGTGGTGCGCCACAACTATGTCGGCTCCGGCCAGGGTACGGTGGTGCGCGTGGTCGAGTTCACGCCGGGCTCGCCCAAGTTCATGCACCGGACGGAGACGGTGGACTACGCCATCCTGCTATCGGGCGAGTGCGACCTGGAACTCGACGACGGTGCGACGGTGCACATGACGGCGGGCGACATCGTCGTGCAGCGTGGCACGATGCACGCCTGGGTCAACAATGGCACGCAGCCCTGCGTGTTCGCATTCGTGCTGATCGACGCCGATCCGGTCAACGTGGCAGGGCAGAGCCTGGTGACGCACTACCCGGTGTGAGGGGCGTTTGGCGCGTCGCGTCACCGCCCCCGCGGGTCCAGCGCGTCGCGCAGCCCGTCCCCCACCAGGTTGAACGACAGCACACACAGGAAGATTGCCACCCCAGGAAACACCGCCAGCCACGGCGCTTGCGTCAGGAACCGCTGCGCCGAGTTCAGCATCGAGCCCCAGGACGGATCGGGCGGCTGCTGCCCCAGCCCGAGGAACGACAGCGACGCCTCCGCGATGATCGCCTGGGCGATCGACAGGGTACCCTGCACCAGGATCGGCGGCACGATGTTCGGCAGCACATGCCGCACCGCCACGCGCCACGCCGGATTGCCGATCGCGCGCGCGGCCTCGACATACTCGTTGCTCTTGGCGTCCAGCGTCGCCGCGCGCGCAACGCGCATGAAGCGCGGCGCGGTGGACACGCCGATCGCGATCATCGCGTTGGTCAGGTCCGGCCCGAGGAACGCCGCCAGCGCGATTGCCAGGATCAGGAACGGGCAGGCCAGCATCGCGTCCACCAGGCGCGACAGCAGCGCGTCGGTCCAGCCGCCGGCGAACCCTGCGAGCAGGCCGGCCGGCACGCCGATGCCGGCGGCGATCAGTACCGAAACGACTCCGGCGAGCAAGCTGGCGCGCGCGCCGAAGATCACGCGGGACAGGACGTCGCGGCCGTTCTCGTCGGTGCCCATCCAGTGCAGCGCCGACGGCGCTTTGCGGATCGCGGTCCAGGACGTGGCAATAGGATCGTAGGGTGCAATCAGCGGCGCCAGCACGGCGACGCCAAGAAACAACACGATGACCGCGAGGCCGGCGACCGCGACCGGCCGATGCAGGAAGCGCCGCAGCGCCAGCCGCGCCGGGCTCCGGTGCACCGAGATGGCGATGGTGGCGCTCATGCCAGCAAACCTCTCCCGCGCTTCGCGCGGGAGAGGTCGAGATGCGAACCGTCGAGGGTGAGGGTGATCGGGTCGGCACACTGCTTAAGACACAAGCGTGCCGACCCGATCGCCCTCACCCTCGGCGCAAGGGCGCCTCGACCTCTCCCACTGCGTGCGCGAGGTTGGTTCATTTCCCACTGCGTGGGCGAGGTTGGTTCATGTCCCACTCCGTGGGCGAGGTTGCGTCATGCGCGCAGCCGGGGGTTGATCACCACGTACAGCACATCCGCCAGCAAATTCAGCAACACGTACAATCCCGCCGTCACCAGCACGACGCCCTGCACCACGGGATAATCCCGGTTGAACACCGCATCCACGATCAGCTTCCCAAACCCCGGAATCGAGAACACTTGCTCCGTCAGTACCGCGCCCGACAGCAGCGTACCAAGCTCCAGCGCGCCCAGCGTCACCACCGGGATCAGCGCGTTGCGCAGCGCGTGCCGCACGATCACCACCCATTCGCGCAGCCCCTTCGCCCGCGCCGTGCGCACGAAATCCTGGTCCAGCGCGGTCAGCATCGCGCTGCGCGTGTGCCGCATCAGGATCGCCGCGATCGAATTTCCTAGTACAAAGGCCGGCATGATCGTGGTCGCGAGCGATGCACGCCAATCCTCGGTCAGCGGCACATAGCCCGACGGCGGCAGCCAGCCGAGATCGACCGACACCAGCAGGATCAGCATGATCCCCAGCCAGAAGTTCGGCGTGGACAGCCCCGCGAGCCCGATCCCGTTCGCTACGTAGTCCCAGAACCCGTTGCGATACACCGCGGCGATCACCCCCGCCGGCACGCCGATCAGCACCGCGATCACAAACGCCATGCCGCTCAATTGCAGCGTCACCGGCAGCTTTTCCGCGATAAGCTGCGCCACCGGCTGGCGGATGCGCCATGAATACCCGAGATTGCCCTGCACCACGTTGCCCAGCCAATGCACGTATTGCACCGGTAGCGGCCGGTCGAGCCACAACTCGGCGCGGATCTGCGCCAGCACCTGCGGATCGCCGCGCTCCTCGCCGGCCATCACCAGCGCCGGATCGCCGGGCATCAACTGCTGCAGGCAGAACACCAGCACACTGACCAGGAGCAGCGTCGGGATGATCTGCGCGACGCGCGCGCCAAGGTGCCCTCGCACTACTTGCCCATCTCCAGCCCTTGCACCCGGATCATGCCGTCAGGCACCGCGCGGAATCCCTGCAGCTTCGCCGACATTCCCACGATGTTCCGTGGCGTCCACAAATAGGTAATCGGCAGATCCTGTTCTTCCTGCACCATCATCTGCGCGTACAATGCCTTGCGCTGCGCCACGTCGGTCAGACCGCGCGCCTCGTCCAACAGGTGGTCCACCGTAGGGTTGGCGTAGCCGATGACGTTCTGCGCCTGGTGGCTGTGCAGGAACGCATAGACGTTGCCATCGATATCCACGCGCCCGGACCAGCCGATCAGCAGCGCCTGGTAATCCCCTTGCTCCGATAACGTCAGTGTGGTGGCGAACTCCGTG
>DATHNE010000159.1:0-7652 GCA_035486355.1 Acetobacteraceae bacterium | reverse complement strand
TGTTCGGCATTGGCTGTGGGCTGGCGGGCATCGGCGGCGTGTTCGCCGCCCCGTTGGTGACGGCGTCGCTGGGCATGGCGCCGAACGCGGTGATCGACACCTTCGTCATCGTCATCATCGGCGGCATGGGCAGTTTCCTGGGCTCGGCGATCGCCGCAGTGCTGGTGGGGTTCGTGCAGGTATTCGGCACGTACTATTTCCCCGATCTCGCGCTGGCGCTGATGTATCTGCTGATGCTGCTGGTCCTGGTGGTGCGACCGGGCGGATTGCTCGGGAAGGAGGCTTAGCCAGTGACGTCGCCACGCGTGCTGCTGGTCGCGGCGCTGGTGCTGGCGCTGCTGCCGCTGGGCTTGCCACTCTACGCCGTGACCCTGCTGATCGAAGCGCTGATCCTGGGCCTGTTCGCGATGAGTCTGGACCTGATGGTGGGTTACACGCGCCTGTTCTCCTTCGGGCACGCCGCCGCTTATGGGCTGGGTGCCTACACCGCTGGCAACCTGCTGCTCCATACCGACATCCCTGTGGTGTTCGCCGTGCTGCTGGCGGGTGTGTTCAGCGGCGTGGTGGCAATCGGCGTGGCTTGGGTGTGCACGCTGGCGACTGGCGTGTCGTTCTCCATGCTGACGCTGGCGTTCGCGCAGCTGTTGTATGCCATCGCGTTCAAATGGACGCCGGTCACCGGTGCGTCGGATGGGTTGGCCGGCATCCCACGCACGCCCGGTCCATTCGGTTTGGTGGTGTTCCAAAGTAAGATCGGCTTCTATTACCTCGTGCTGGGCTGCCTGATTGCAGCGTTCATGTTCTGCCGGTCGCTGGTGGCCTCACCGTTCGGCGCGGTGCTGCGCGGCATCCGCGAGAATGAAGCGAAGACGCGCTCGCTGGGGTACAACACGCGACATTACAAGATCGCCGTGGTGGCGATCGCCTATGCGCTCGGCGGGCTGGCAGGCGCACTGTATGCTGCGTTCGCGGGGTTCACCAATACCGAGCTGCTGTTCTGGCTGCTGTCGGGGCAGGTGCTGATCATGGTGATCGTCGGGGGCGCCGGCACGCTGGTCGGACCGATCATCGGCGCGATATTCTTCCTACTGGTGCAGCAATATCTCAGCACCTACACCGATTCCTGGGCGCTGTTCTTCGGCCTGATCTTCATCGGCTTCGTGCTGTTCATCCCACAGGGTTTGCTGGGCCTGATGACCGGGCGGCGCGCGAGCGGCGCGGCCTGATGGCGCTGCTGGAGCTTGTCGACGTGACACGCCGGTTCGGTGGCATCATAGCCGTGGATGCCGTCTCGATGCGTGTCGCCGAGGGAGAAGTGCGCGCCGTGATCGGCCCGAACGGCGCTGGCAAGTCGACATTATTCCATCTGATTAGCGGTGTATTGAAGCCCAGCGCGGGCGAAATCCGGTTCGGCGGCGACCGACTGACCGGACTGCCATCGCATCGGATCTGCCAACGTGGTGTGTCGCGAACCTTTCAGCTCACCGCCCTGTTCCCCGAGATGACCGTGCGCGAAAACGCGCGTATCGCCGCGCAGGCGCGGCATGGGCGACGCTGGCAGCCATACGGCGGTGGCGCGATCTTCGGTGCGGCGGCACGTCACGGCGATGCTGCGCTGGAGCGGCTGGATCTGACCCACGTCGCGCACCGGCCCGCCGGCCTGCTGTCACACGGCGACCAGCGCTTGCTGGAGGTGGCGATGGGACTGGCGCAGCAACCGCGCCTGCTGCTGTTGGACGAACCAACCCAGGGGCTATCGGTGGAGGAGACCGGCCAGGCGGTGGAAACGCTGGCGAAGCTGTTTGCCGACGGTGGCCTGACCGTATTGCTGGTGGAACATGATATGGAGGTGGTGTTCCGCCTGGCCCACCGCATCACAGTGCTGCATCGCGGCGCGGTGATCGCCGATGACGTGCCGGAGGCGGTGCGTGCCAACTCCGACGTGCAGAACGCCTATCTGGGGGGCATCGACTGATGCTGCGCATCGAGGGGTTGAGTACCCATTATGGCGCCAGCCATGTGCTGCAGGGCGTCGATCTGCACGTGCCGCAAGGGCGCATTTGCGCGGTGCTGGGGCGCAACGGCGTCGGCAAGTCAACAACATTGCGTACGGTCATGGGGTTGGTGCCGCCATCCGGTGGGCGGGTGAAGCTGGACGGCAAGGACATCGCGGGCTGGCCGCCACATCTGGTGGCGCGCGCAGGCGTTGCCTACGTGCCCGAGGGCCGCCTGATCTTCCCCGACCTGACGGTAATCGAGAACATCCGCGTGGGAGAACGCAAGCCAGCGAAGGATTGGACGATCCCGCGACTGCTGCATTTGTTTCCATCGCTGGCGGAACGCGCAGGCAATCGCGGCGGCAATCTGTCAGGCGGCGAGCAGCAGATGCTGGCAATCGCGCGGGCGTTGGTCAGTGACCCGAAGATGTTGCTGCTGGACGAGCCGAGCCAGGGCCTGGCGCCACTGGTGGTGCGGGAGCTGGCGCGCGTGATCGGCAACCTGTGCGAAGCCGGGGTGACGATCCTGCTGATCGAGCAGAACATGAAGCTGGCGGAAGCGGTGGCCGACGAGATGCACATCATGGTGAAGGGGCGCATCGTCTACGCCGCCAGCCCGGCCCAATTTCGTGCGGAGGAGGAACAGATCCGCACCCGCTACCTGACGGTGTAATGCCCATGACCGACGACGACATCCCGATTGTCGATGCCCACCATCATCTGTGGGACCTGGAAGCCACGCTGCGCTATCCGTGGCTGAGCAGTGGCGAGCACAGCTACATGGGCGACTACTCGCGCATTCGCCGCACCTATCTGCCGCCAGAATATCGCCGCGACACGGCGTTGCACAGGGTGATCGCCACGGTGCACGTGGAGGCCGAATGCGACCGCAGCCAGCAGCTCGCCGAGACCGCGTGGCTGACCGGCGTCGCTGCGACCTGTGGCATGCCGAATGTCATCGTGGCGCACGCCTGGGTGGACACGCCGACCAGCGAGCAAATCCTTGCCGGGCACAAGAAGTTCGCGCTGGTGCGCGGTATCCGCACCAAGCCGGTGATCGCCGATGGTCCGAACGGCAGCGTGAAGGGACAACCGCGCAGTCTGCAGGATCCGAAATGGCGGGCGGGGCTCGACCTGCTGCGCAAGTACGATTTGTCGTGGGATTTGCGCGTGCCATGGTATCACTTGGGAGAAGCGGCCGAAGTCTGCCGCGAACACCCGGCACTGCGCATCGTGCTGAACCACACCGGATATCCGTTGGATCGCACAACGGAGGCGTTGGCCGCGTGGCGGCGTGGCATGGCGGCGCTGGCAGCGTGCCCGAACGTGTGGTGCAAGATCTCCGGGCTGGTGGTGAAGAACGAGCCGTGGACGCTCGCCGCGAACCGCCCGATTATCCGGCAGAGCATCGACATGTTCGGCGTCGATCGCTGCATGTTCGCGTCGAATTATCCGGTCGACGGCGTCAAAGCGAGTTGGGATTACATCTATTGTTGCTTCAAGGCCGCGACGGCCGATATGCCGGACACCGCGCGGCGCAAGCTGTTCGCCGACAATGCGATCGCCTTCTATCGCATCCCGCCGAAGGAGCACTGACATGGAGCTAAACCTGCGCAGCCGCACGGCGTTGATCACTGGCGCCTCGAAAGGCATCGGCTTCGCCGCAGCGGAATGTCTGGCAGCGGAGGGTGTGAATGTCATCCTGGTGTCGCGCACGCAGGCCGACCTGGACGCAGCGCGACAGCAGATCGCCGGGCGATACAACGTGACCGTCGCCGTACACGCCTACGACATCGCTGACAGTGCGAATGTGGATCGGCTGGTGCAACAGCATCCGGATATCGACATCCTGGTGAACAATGCGGGCGCGATTCCGGGTGGCAATTTGCAGGAGATCGATGAGGCGCGGTGGCGTGCCGCATGGGACCTGAAGGTCTTCGGCTACATAAACATGTGCCGTCGGTTCTATCCAGAAATGAAAGCACGGCAGCGGGGCGTGATCATCAATATCCTGGGAATGGCCGGGGAGAAGATGGACGCGACCTATATCGCCGGGTCCACCGGCAATGCTGGTTTGATGGCATTCACGAAGGCGCTGGGGGGCGCTGCGGCCGCGGATAAGCTTCGGGTGGTGGGGATTAATCCCGGTGCGATTGCGACGGAACGTTTGGTAACGATGATGAAGCAACGAGCGCAAGACCGGCTCGGGGATGCCGCGCGTTGGGGGGAGCTGATGCAGCCGCTGCCCTACGGGCGGGCTGGCACACCGGAGGAGATCGGACACATGGTTGCGTTCCTGGCATCGGATCTGTCGGCGTATACGACCGGAACGATCATCACGATCGATGGCGGCGTCGCAAATCGCGGCCCGATGTTCTGATGCCCCTTTGTGTCATGATCGAGCTTGGCCCGGCCGTCCACAACTTGCCTGTTCCCTGCACGTAAGTCGTGGGGGTCGGCGGCCGCGGATCCTCCGGTCGACCTTCGGCGAGCCCGTGGACCGGCCCTGGCACAAGAGGACGGTCACCACGCCTCCGTCCGAAACTCCCTGAACCCATGCGGGATCTTCTGCACCGCCTCGATGACCCGCCGCCGTATCGCGGCATCATCGCTGGGCAGAAACTCCAACGTCACGGTATCCACAACGCCGCCGAAGCGGTGCTCAATCGCCTCAGCAATCCCCTCATATGGCGCACGCGCAACGAAGAGATCCAACACATCGTCCGATACCAACGCGGCAATCTCCTTCCACTTGCCCTCCCGCACCTTGGTATGCAGACGTTGGCCGAGATCGCCAAGCCCGTGCGTCTCGAACACGCCCCAATACGCCGGCGTGGACCCGTAGAACCCCACGCGATAGCGCGCTTTTTCGGCCGCCTGTTTGACGGCCGCATCATCGGGACCGGTCACGATGAACCCGCCGCCGGTCACCTCGAACTGGGCAAAACTCTTGCCGGCGGCCGACAGTTCGGTCTGCAACATCGGCCGCACCACCTCTTCCAAATATTTCCGCGTCGCGAACCCGTGCAGCCGCACACTGTCGGCGACGCGGGCCGCGGTCTTCAGCATCACCGGCCCAACTGCCGCCATCGCCACCGGCGGCATCGGCTGCCCTTGTGGCCCCGGTGAAAACGCCGGCGTCATCAACGTGAAGGTGTAATGCTGCCCCTTGAAATCCAACTTTGTTCCAGTTTCCCAATTGCGCCATATCGCCCGCAACGCCTGCACGTACTCCCCGAGCCGCACGGCAGGCGCGATCCAGGGCACGCTGAAGCGCCGCTCGTTGTGCGCCTTCACCTGGCTGCCCAAGCCTAACACGAAGCGCCCATTGGCATGGCGCGCCAGGTCCCAGGCATGATTCGCCACGATCATCGGGCTGCGCGGAAACGCGATCGCCACCGAGGTCGCCAAGGCCACGCGCTCGGTCGCCAGCGCGGCGAAGGCAAGCGGTGCGAACGGATCGTGCCGCAGCTCGTTGCTCTGCACACAGTCGAACCCGTCGGCTTCTGCCTGCGCCGCGACGGGGCCGCAGGCGCGCCAGTCCCGCACCGGCAACACGGTTGATACGCGCATGCTGGGTCCCTCCCCCGTGATCGTGATCGGCAATTTGCGGTCGAGCGGCTTGTCCCGTAAAGCGACCGCTCGGGCAGCAAAGGGCAGAGCCATGGCCACACTATCGGGCAGGGTCGCGATCGTGACCGGCGCCAGCCGGGGCATCGGCGAGGCGGCCGCGGAGGCCCTGGCCGCGGCCGGCGCTGCGGTGATGCTGACCGCGCGTGACGGCAAGCGGGCAGGTGAGGTCGCAGGCCGCATCGCATCGGCCGGCGGCAAGGCTGCTTTCATAGCCAGCGATGTCGCCGATTACGCCGCCGTCGAAGCCCTGGTCGCGGCAACCACACGGCAGTTCGGGCGTCCAGACATCCTGATCAACAACGCGGGCGTGATCGAGCCGATCGCAACGCTGGCAGAGTCTGACCCGGCCGCCTGGGCGACCAACGTGCAGATCAACCTGGTGGGCGCGTATCACGTGGTGCGCGCCGTGCTGCCGGTGATGAAATCGGCCGGTAGCGGAACGATCGTGAACGTGTCTTCGGGTGCGGCGCTGCGGCCACTGGAGGGGTGGAGTGCTTACTGCGCCGCGAAGGCGGGCATGGCGATGCTGACGCAGGCGATCAAGCTGGAGGAAGCGGCCAGTGGCATCCGCGTGTTCGGGTTCCAGCCGGGCACGACGGACACCAACATGCAGGTGCTGATCCGAGCCTCGGGCATGAACATGATCAGCCAGATCCCGCGCGCGAATCTGACGCCGGTCGCGCATCCGGCGAAGGCGATCGTGTATCTGTGTACAAAAGAGGCGGATGATCTCGTGGGCGCCGAGTTCTCGCTACGCGATGAGGCATTCCGTAAGCGGATCGGCTTGGCATGAGTACGGCATATCTTGATCCGCGCAGCGGCGCGACGTTTCCGCTTGATGTGCCGCGCTGGTGTGGTGAGGGGCACGCACCGCTGCTGCTGACGCCGTTACCCGGCATCACGCGCGACCAGATCGATCAGGGCACGCGCAGCTTGTGGCGCTATCGGGCGGCGCTGCCGATGCAAGTGAACCACCCGATCACCATGGGGGAGGGCTGCACGCCGCTGCTACCCCGCACGCTGCACGGCGCGTCAGCGCTGTTGAAATGCGAGTGGTTCATGCCGACGGGCAGTTTCAAGGACCGCGGCGCGTCGGTGATGCTGTCGCTGCTACGCGCACAGGGCGTGTGCGCGGTGCTGGAAGACAGTTCCGGCAACGGTGGCGCGGCGATTTCGGCCTATGCCGCGGCCGGCGGCCTGCACGCCACGATTATGGCACCCGCGTCCACCAGTCCGGCGAAGACGGTGCAGATGCGCGCACATGGCGCAGCGGTGGAGTTGATCCCGGGCACGCGGCAGGCCACGGCGGATGCGGCGGTGGCTCGATCCATCAGTGTGTTCTATGCCAGTCACAACTGGCAGCCGTTCTTCCTGCACGGCACCAAGACGCTGGCCTATGAGCTGTGGGAGGACCTGGGCTTCCGCGCGCCGGACAATGTGATCGTGCCGTGCGGCGCGGGGTCCAACGTGCTGGGCTGCGAGATCGGATTTTCCGAGTTGCTGCGGGCGGGCGAAATCGACCGGATGCCACGCATCTTCGCGGCACAGCCAGCGAACTGCGCGCCGATCGCGGCGACCTTCCTGGCGGGCGGAGAGACCCAGGTGGAAACGCCGATCGCGCCGACGATCGCCGAGGGGACGGCCATTGCGCAGCCGATCCGTCTGCGCGAGGTGCTGGGCACGCTGCGCGAGACACGCGGCGGCGCCGTGATGCTGAGCGAGGCGGAGATCGGCGCGGCTGGGCTGGATCTGGCGAAGATCGGCATCTATGTCGAGCCGACCAGCGCCCAGGTGGCCGCGGCATTCGGCAAGCTGCTGGCGACAGGCACGATACGGCCGGAGCAGACCACGGTGCTGGTGCTGACAGGCAGCGGGCTGAAGGCGACGCCGCGCATCGCGGAGCTGATGGGGATCGCGCTGTGAGCGGGCCACGTATTGCCCTGCTGGGGTTCTCCATCGAGTGCAACCGGTTCGCGCCCACCGCGACTGAGGCAGATTTCGCTGGTCGTACGCTGGTTTCGG
>DATHNE010000158.1:0-18101 GCA_035486355.1 Acetobacteraceae bacterium | reverse complement strand
CAGGGTGAATACAGAAAATCCAGCGGTGGCTGTGTGGTGCCCAGCACCAGCGCGACCGCGCTCGACAGCAGGCCGGTTTCGATGCTGACCCGCAAGGCCTCGGCCTGGTCGCCAGTCAGTGCGGTAGCGTAATTGTGGAAGCCCAGGTGGCTGGGCAGCACGCCGTTCCACTGCCCGGTGACGCTGGCCAGCGCGATGATCGCCAGCGGCGCCAGGTACACTGCGCCGAACAGCAGCGCGAAGATCCCCCAGGCAATTGCCCGACCACCGCTAGACCATACCAGCACGCGACCCCGCCAGTCCGCGCAGCAGCACGCGATACAAAGTGAACAATGCCAGCGACAGCGCGACATTCACCACCGCGATGACGCAGGCAGTGGTGTAGTCGAATTCCTGGATCGCCTTGTCGTAGACCAGCAGCGGCAGGGTGATCACGCCCTTGGCGCCGATGAAGAACACCACGCCGAACTCGTTCACCGTCAACAGCAGGCACAGTGACCCACCGGCCAGCAGCGCCGGCAGCGCCGCCGGCAGGATGATCTTGCGGACGATCCGCATCGTTCCGGCCCCGAGGCTGCTTGCCACCTCGATCTGCGCCGGCTCGATCAGCGACATCGCCGCCAGCAGCGGACGCAGGATGAACGGCGTGTAGACGGTGATTTCCGCCAGAATCACGCCCCAGGGTGAATACAGAAAATCCAGCGGTGGCTGTGTGGTGCCCAGCACGTCCATCAGCCCGGCGTTCAGCAACCCGGCCGAGCCGTAGATGAAGGTGAACGCCAGTGCGACGAGAAACGTCGGCAGCGCAATGACCGTGTCGATCAGCCGCGCCGCCAGCCGCGCGCCGGGGAAGGGGATGAAGGCCAGGATCACCGCCAGCGTGAACGCCAGCGCCAGGCAGCCTGCGGTCGCCGAGACCGCGATCTCGATCGTGTGCCAAAGCGCGTTCTGGAACAGCGGACCGCCCAGCACGGTGGCATAGGCATCGAGCGTCACCGGGCCGCTGTCGCCGGTCAGGCTCTGCTGCGCGATCAGCCCCAGCGGGTAGTAGAACACGCCTGCCAGCAGCAGCAGCGGCGGAACAACGAGCAGCGGCCCAATCAAACTGTCATGTCGCGGAGCGGCGCGACGAAGCAATCCCGTGCCGGCGGCGGCACCAGATTGCTTTCCCGGGTCAGGCCCGGAGACTGCTCCGCGCCTCGCGATGACAGGGGAACCGACGCTACCCACCGTCATCCTCGGCAATCAGCGTGGCGTCGTCGGTATAGAAGTGCACCGCCAGCATGGTTCCCGGCGCCGGCGGCGTGCGCATCGGCAGCGCGCTCAATCGCAGCACGCCCCCCGGCACCTCCAGCGCCAGACTGTGCCGTTCGCCGTGCCAGCTCACCTCCCGCACCACGCCGCAGAGGTGGTTCTCATGGGCCTCCGCGTGCAGCGCCAGGGCGTGCGGCCGGATGCACAGCAATCTCGGCCGTGCCGTATCCAGTGCCTGTGGCACGCGCGCCGACACAATCATCTCCCCCACCCGCAGCCGCGCCACGCTGCCCTCGATTCCCGCCACCTCGACTGGCAACAGATTGGCGCGCCCCAAAAATTCGGCCGCGAACCGATTCGGTGGTTCATGATACAATCGGCTTGACGGCCCCTGTGCCACAAGCTGCCCCGCCCGCATGATCGCGATCCGATCTGCCAGGGTCAGCGCCTCGCTTTGATCATGCGTCACATACAGCACCGTCAGATGCGGCAGCTCCCGGTGCAGCCGCGCCAGTTCGTCCAGCATCGACTGCCGGATCTGCGCATCCAGCGCCGACAGCGGTTCATCTAACAACAACACCCGTGGCCGTATCGCCAAGGCCCGCGCGATCGCCACCCGCTGCTGCTGGCCGCCCGACAGCTCGCGCGGCAGCCGCGACGCGTAATGATCCATCCCCACCATGTGCAGGCAAGCCGCCACACGCTCTCGGATCAGCCCCGCCGCCAGGCCACGCGCCTCCAGCCCGAACGCCACATTCGCCGCCACGCGCATATGCGGAAACAGCGCGTAGCTTTGTACCACCATGCCGATATCGCGCGCATGCGGCGGCAGATCGGTCACATCCCGATCGCCGATCCGAATGCGCCCCATGGTCGGCCGCACAAACCCTGCGACGGCGCGCAATGCCGTTGTCTTGCCGCAGCCGGATGGCCCGATGATCGCCATGATCTCGCCGGGTGCGATATCCAGCGTCAACGCGTCGAGCGCGACCGCGCCCCTGTACGCGACCGTCACGCCCTCGAACCCGATCCCAGAGGCAGGGCCAGTCGCCACCTCGTCCATGGCGGCGGCCGCGTTCAGCGCGACCGCCGTCTCGGATGGCATGCCTAGCTGCCCGTCACGCTGTGCCAGCGCGCCACGTCAGCCTGCAGGTTGTTCAGCACCACGGCCCAGTCCGGTGTCCAGATTGTCACGCCCTTCATCGTCTCCTCGATTTGCTTGTAGGTCGTATCAGTCGGATGCACGTCGGTGCGCACCGGAATGCCCTGCGCCACCTCGCTGACCGTCGACTGCGCTTCCTTGGTCAGCAGGAAGTTGATCAGCTTCCTGCCGTTGGCGCTGTGCGGCGCGCCGTGCACCAGCGCGATGTAGTACGGGATCGCGAAAGTCGAGCGCTGCCCGTTCGGTCCGGCCGGGAAGAAGATCTTGATGTTCGGGTTCTGCGCCATCTGCGAGATGTTCATCTGCACGTCGCCATTGGCCACGTACAGCTCACCCTTGTTCACCAGCCCGGTCAGCCGCCCGGTCGAGGAGGACGGTCCGACATTGTTGGCCTGCAGCCGCCTCAGGAAGTCGAACCCCTTGTCAGCGCTGCCATAGGCATGGATCACCTGCAGCATCACCGCGGTGCCGTCGCCGGCCTGACCTGGCGTCGAGTACTGGATCTTGCCCTTGTATTGTGGGTTCAGCAGGTCGTCGAAGGTCTTCGGCGGCTCATGCAGCATCGCCGAATCGTAGATGAAGTTCAGATAGTCGTTCACCAGCGCGGTGTAGTACCCTTTGGCGTCCTTGCTGCCCGCCGGGATCATCGCGGCGCCTTCCGGCACGAACTTGTCGAGCAACCCGTCAGCCGCGGCCTTCTGGATGAACGGCGGCAGCGTCACCAGCACGTCGGCCTGAGGGTTCGCTTTCTCCTTGGCGATACGATCGACCACGACGCCGGAGCCACCTTCGATATATTGCACTTTGATGCCGGTCGCCTTGGTGAAGGCATCGAACTGGGTCTGGTACCAGTTGGGCGAGCCATCGTGCAGGCCATCGGCGCTGTAGATTGTCACGACCTCTTGGGCCTGGGCCGCAGCCGTGGAGACGACGGCCGCGAGGCACGCCGCCGCGAGCAGTTTGATGCGCATGGTCACTCCCCGTTTGTCCGTGTGAGACCGGGCCTGTGTGGTAAGGGAGGCCGCGCAGGTAAAGTGACCGATTGATGACGGCGTGCCGGCCTGCGCGCCGTCCACGGCCTGCTTGAGCCCCGCGCCGGTGATAGTATTGACACCGACTTTGGGGCGAGACGGCGCCAACTCATTGCCGCCCTGGCGCCGAATGGCGCTGGTGATGTTGCCAACGGTGCCGCCGCTGAAGACGATCTTCGTGGGTGAGCGTCCCCTCTCGATGGTTGCGGCCCCTTCGGTGGGTTCTGGTGCGCCTTCTCGGATGTACAGATCGGTTTCGATCGGTCCGTGCCGATACTAAATTGCGCGTTTTGTTCTCTACCGCTGTGGTGCCAATCAGAGACGTTCGCGTGACCGGCAGTCTGGGCTATCGGGCACGTCGCGGATGAATTGCGTCGTCGAGGATACAAGCTGGAATGCACCTACGCCTACGGGCGGCCGACGAACCTTTCCGGCCAGCGTAAGCGGTGGCCTTTCGAGGCTGTCTGTCTCCTCCCCTTGCAACGGGTGCCCGACATGACCGAGCAAAGCAACGAGCCTGGTCCGATCAATGTGCTACGGACCGCGAACGAAGATGCGTCGGCTGCTCACGACGCGACATCCGCGCCGACACCGCCGGAGTCCCGCCCCATGCCGCAGGATGCCCAAAAGGCGGCCTGGAAGCGAAGGCTTCTGGCCGGTGTGCTCGGTGTCGCTGTCCTCGCGGTTCTGCTCGTGTTCGGCGTCCCGTGGGTCGAGGCGATGCTCAACACCGTCTCCACCGACGACGCATACGTCAATGGGCACGTGACGTTCGTTGCGCCGCGCGTGCCAGGACAGATCTCCCGCGTTCTGGTGGATGACAACAACCGAGTGCACAAGGGAGATCTGCTCGCTGAGTTGGACAAGGAGCCGTACCGGGTTGCGGTCTCCGAGAAGCAGGCAGCGGTCGATACCGCGAACGCGGACCTGCAAGCCGCCACTGCGACGGCGCGCGCGATCGAAGCGCAGGCAATGAGCCAGCGCTGGAGCCTGCAGCGCGCGGTAGAGGGGGTCGACAGCCAGGTCGCACTGCTGCACGCGCGGGTCGCCGCTATCGACAAGAGCAACGCCGCACTGGTGCTGGCGCAGGTTGAATTCGATCGGGCACGGCAACTCGTCGGCAGGGACGATGTGCCGCGCGAGGTGTACGACCGACGGCAAGCAGCGCTGACGACGGCTGGCGCGGAACTCACGCAAACCCTGGCAGAGGTCTACCAGATCCGCGTCTCGCTGGGGCTGCCGCCGGTGCCTGACGGAGGCGGCGAACTCGGCCAGGTGCCACCCGATCTCGACGAGACCTTTTCGTCCGTCCTCGAAGCGCAGGCGGCACTCATTCAAAGTGCCGCTCAGCTCGGCATCGTGCACTCGTTCGACCAGGGTCCGAAAGTGATGCTTGATCAGTTTTATAAACTGGGCGACGTCGACACCACGTTCACCCAGTTCGCGTCCAATGCCCCGGCCGTCAAGCAGGCCGAGGCGAAGCTTGAGGCCGCCAAACGCGATCTCGCGCAGGCCGAACTGAACCTGCGATACTGCGATATCACCGCGGACATCGACGGCGTCGTCACGCGGCGCAACGTCAATCCGGGCAACTTTGTTCAGGTCGGCCAGAACCTGATGGCGATTCGTTCTCTTAACGAAGTATGGGTCGACGCCAACTTCAAGGAAACGCAGTTGCGCGACCTGCGTATCGGACAGCCTGTCGATCTGTTCGTCGACATGTATGGCGGCCGGCGCGTCTTCAAGGGCCGGATCTCCGGCTTCACCATGGGAACCGGATCGACCCTGGCATTGCTGCCGCCCGAGAACGCCACGGGCAACTTCATCAAGGTGGTCCAGCGGTTGCCGGTCCGGATCGATCTCGTCAATTACAACCCTGATCAGGTCCCCTTGTTCATCGGCACCTCGGTTGTTCCTGACGTCTACATCAACACGCCGCCGACCGGACCGGATGCCGGGAAGCGTCTCCAGACCTATGTGCCGCAATCTCCGAACCCGGGTCCGCCCGCCGGCGCGTCGGGCACCCGGCAATGACCGGCGCGGTCGCGGCGGCGCCCCCCCTGAATGCCCGATCCCGCGCCGCGACAAACCCCTGGGTCGTCGCCGCTGTCGTCGTGGTGCCGACCTTCATGGAGGTGCTCGACACCACGATCGCGGTCGTCGCGCTGCGCTATATCGCGGGCGGACTGTCGGCCACGGTCGATGACGGTGAATGGGTCATCACCAGCTATCTTGCCGCCAACGCGATCATCCTGCCCATCACCGGCTGGCTGATCGCCCATCTTGGGCGCCGCAACTATTTCCTGCTTTCCATCGCGGTCTTCACCCTGGCCTCCGGGCTGTGCGGCACGGCCACGAGTCTCGGCCAACTGATCGTGTTCCGCGTGCTGCAGGGTCTTGCCGGCGGGGGTCTTCAACCGTCGAGCCAGGGCGTGTTGCTGGACGCCTTTCCGGCCGAGCGGCAGGGCATGGCCATGACACTGTTCGGCCTGGCCGCACTGGTCGCGCCGGTCGTCGGTCCGACGCTCGGCGGCTGGATTACCGACAGCTACTCCTGGCGGTGGGTGTTCTGGATCAACGTCCCTGTCGGCCTACTGGCCCTGGGGGCGTGTGCCATCATGCTGCGGGATCCCGACTACCTCACGGCACAGCGCATCGCGCTGCGGAAGCGACCGTTCAGCTTCGACGGCGTTGGGCTGTCGCTGCTGGTCATCGTCGTGGTCTGTTGGGAGGTAATGCTCAGCAAGGGCCAGGAATGGGACTGGTTGGGCGACCCGTCGTGGCGTGTGCAGACGCTGGCGATATTGTTCTCCGTCGGCCTGGTCGCGCTGATTGTCTGGGAACTGCGCCATCCGAGCCCGGTGGTCAATTTCAGACCGTTGGGAGAACGGAATTTTGCCGCCTGCTGCATCATCATCTTTTGCGCCTTCGCGGTGCTGTACGCTGCCAGCACCTCGTTGCCGGCCTTGCTCCAGTCGCTGTTCGGCTACGATGCTCTGAGCGCCGGACTGGTGATGTCGCCGGCCGGCTTTTTCGCGGTCGTCGCCATGCCATTCGTGGGGCGCGCGCTCGGCCGTGGCATCGACGCGCGGTGGGTACTTGCCGCGGGCCTCTTAATCATGGCCGCGGGGAATTACTGGATGTCACAGATGAACCTGGACATCAGTCCGGGGCAGGCTGTCTGGCCGCGGGTGGTACTGATTATCGGGCTTGCGATGTGTTTCGCCCCCGCGAACGTGGCGGCTTACCTTTATACACCGCTCGCGCTCCGCGGGGCGGCGGTTGGCCTGCTGAGCCTTTTGCGCAATGAGGGCGGCAGCGTTGGGACCTCGCTGGCACAGACGGTGCAGGAGCGCCGTGACCAGTTCCACAGCTTGCGTCTTGGCGAATGGCTCGATCCCTTCAATGCGGCGGCGCGTTCCTTCCTTGATCAGGCGTCCGCACCGTTCTTGCAGCAGACCGGCGATCCGGTCGCCGCGCAGCAATTGGCCTTGCAGACACTCGCAAACCTGCGCGCGCAACAGGCATTGTCGCTCGCCTACTTCGATGTGTTCTGGGTGCTGGCCATTGTCATGGTCGCGCTGGTGTCCGCTGTGCTGCTGATGAAACGCTCCGTCGCGGAGAAAGGTGCTCGGATCGGAGGCGAGTAAGGCGAGCACACGTCGCCCTCCGTGATCCGGTTAAGCTGTGCCTCTGGGTGTTGCGCGCGCTGCTGCTGGAACCGACCAGTGCACTGGCCGAGGCCGAACGCATCCTGCGCATCAGCCTGCTGGCCGCTCCGCAACAGCCCGACGCGATCCAGCACTTCCTGCGCCTGCGGCAGAAGATGAGTGCTTGGCCGGTGCTGGACGAAACCATCCCCGGCCTGTCGCATCAGGATTTGCTGGCCCAGCGCAGCCTGTCCGCCGCATTGGCGCTGACCGATCGCGTCGCCGAACTGCATGCCATCGCCGCCCATTGGATCGCGCACAAAACCACGCCGGTCCCCGATCGGTTAAGGGCCTGCCGCGAAATAAACGAATCGCGTCGGTGCAAAAACCAGAGTCGCCTCCACGGGTGACGCGGCCAGACCGGAGCACTTATGTCCCCACGGGCCCGTACGCGCCGACCGCGCCGCGGCCTGAAGGATCTCACAGTCCTTCATGCCGGGTTTGGTCACGGTATCCGCGGCTTGCCTTCGTGAAGCCAAAAAGCCATAGATGCTGGGCCGGAGCCTGTCCTCGGGTCGGCCTCCGGCCGAGCCCGGGGGCCCGGCATGACGCGCTCGGGCCGACGCAGCTAGGCGCAATCTCACACTTTCGGCGGCCCCACTGTACCATCATTCCAGATCGGATTGTCCCGATCCTCGGGATGCAGTTGTGCGACATCACGCGACACGTGCCAGAACGAGGCATCAATCGCCGCAGAGGCGTACGCCTCCTTCCGCGCATGCCCAAACGGACACCACCAGTTTTCCACCGCCTTGGTCAGATACGTCACCCATTCCAGCGATGCGACGCTGAACGGACAGTACAGCGTGCAGTTGAACACCCAGAAGAACCGCGCCCGCGCCCAGCGGGCCCAGGGATGGATGTCTTGCTTCACGATCTGCGTCTTGTAGTGATAGCGGTGGCTGTCCCAGTCCGGCAGGAAGTCGCGCAGCGTCTTCAGGTCGCTCGCCCCCATCATGCGCAGATGGATATAGACCAGCGCCCCGCCCAGCAGGATGAACGGCATCACCAGGACCGGCAGATAGACGAACGGCAATCCCACCAGCACGCGCCACGGCGAGACGCGGTCGTAATTCCCGCCGATGGTGATGCGATCGCAATGGGCGCAGGCCTTCGTGCCCGTACCCGACGCAGCGGGCGTACTGCATACGTGGCCCTGTCCCGCAAGACCCTTCACGGCAACGGTATCTTCCTGATCCATAGCCTGACCTCTCATGCCGGCAGCGGCGCGGTGGCGACGTCGGGACGCGCGCTCTGTCCCGCGGTCACCCACCCCGGAATTCGCACGGCGCGCCGGGTCGGTGCCCCGATATCCACGCTCCACGGCTTCGGATCGTTCGTCAATGCGTCCGGTTTCAACCGTCCATCACCGCCGTACTTGCCGCGTTTCATCCGTTTGAGAAAATCGACATAGCGGCTCAGGTTGCGATCCTCGCGCCGGTGCGTGTCGCGGATCAGCGTCTGCGTCGTCCGGTAATCCCAGTCTTCCTTGCTGCCCTCTGGCACTTCGTGCGCCGCACGGAAGGTTTGGCGCAGCGCCCGCTGAAACACGCTGGGCGGGCAGGCATCCTGGTAGAACACCAGATACCCACCGGCGCAATAATCCCAGTCGTAATGAATGAACGGCTTGTCCGGGTACAACTGGTACTGGCCGCGCAGTTTCTGCCGGAACGGGTATTCCATTAGCGGCTGGATCGCGACGCGCTCGATGCGCCGATGGAATTTGCGCCAGAATTCGCGGATCAGCGCCGTCTCGCGCAGCGGGTCCTCGTTATTACCCGCCACGAAGCTGGTCACGATCTTGATCTTCGATCCGTAGCGATCCAGCCGATCCAGGGCCTCATGAACCCCCTCGACCGTGGTCGATTTGTTGAGCCCATCCAAGCTGTTCTGACTCAGCGACGCCACGCCAAAAATCACATTGGCGATCCCGGCCGGTTCGAACCGCCGCCCCAGCTCCTCATGCTTGGTGGACTCGATGCGCGTGAATGCCGTCATCTTGTGGATGCCGGGCTTCGCCGCGATCATCTCGCGCAACAGGTCCTTGGTCTCCTCCCGCCGGATCGCCACGTCGTTGTCGTGAAACATGCCGTAGGCGAAATTGGTCAGCCGGTGCAGTCGTCGCGGATCCTCCACCACGCTTGCCGCCATGCGGGTGCGATATTTGCGCCCCACTGCCGCGCGCCGAGGCAGGAGCTGCAACTGTAGGGACAGCCGCGCGAGAACTGCACCACCGGGAATGGCAAGCGCAGCATGCCGGTGCGGGTACGGTTGCCCAGGATGCCGGGCCAGTGATGGATGAGCTCCGGCTCCAGCTTGAAGTCGATCTCCTGCATCACCGCCCGGCGTGGCGGATGGACAATCGTGCCGTCGCCACCGCGGAATGAGAGCCCCTCAATATTGCTGATATTACCCGGCGCCTCGCCGTCCAACCGATCCAGCAGCTCCAGCGCGGGCTCCTCGCCCTCGTTGGTCACCACGAAGTCGCAATGCCGCAGGGTGTCTTCCGGCTCGCAGGTCGGATGTGGCCCGCCGAACACCACCACGCAGTCTCGATTGCGCGCGCGCACCGCATCAGCGATCGCGTAGCCGAGCCGCGTGCGCCATCGTCGAGATCAGCAGATAGTTCGCCGATGGCGGACACCGCCAATCCAGTCTCGTGCTGGTGAACATCGGGAAATACGTCACCTTGTATCCGTTCTGGTGTAGGTACGAGCTAACGGACAACCCGCCATGGCCCAGCGGGATGAACAGGGAGGACAGACCAGCAGCATCCCGCTGGCCGGCCTCGATGACCGCGACGCGCGGCCTGGCGGCCATGATGTCCCGTTTTGTGTTGTTAAGTCAGGCCGTGCACGAAACTCCTCGCCCGCTGCCAGAAGCCCGGCCGTGGTCCCCGCATCGGCAGCTTACGCACCACGATATGATAGGCTTGTAGCTCGTCGACGCGGAACGCGTGACAGCCGCCCCACAGATATACGCGGAAGGCGCGGTACAGTTTCTCGCCCCATCCGTTCACGATGGCATCCCGCGCCGCATCAAACCGCCGCGCCCAGTGCAGCATCGTCAGCTCGTAGTCGTGTGTCTCGTTGCGCACTTCCTCCACCAGGAAGCCATGATTGAGGAATTCCTGCAGGATGTCGGACAGTGACATGAAACTATGCGCGCCGTTCCAGATATAATGTTCCGTAAATGGGCTGATTTCGTATTTCCGCTTCGCTGCGGATGCATCCATGTACAGCTTGCCGCCCGGCTTCAGGCAATCCCATGCCTTGCGGCAGAAATCGCGGTAGTTCGGAATATGCTCGATTACCCCGTAGATCACGACCGCATCGTACGGTGCCTGCGGCGTGTAGGTCAGGAAATCCTGTTTCAGCACGCGGCAGGGCAGGGACTTCTCATTGATCAGCCGTGTCAGGAACGCGAAGGAATCATCTGCCAGCGTCAGCGACGTCACCTGTACGCCGCGCTGCCCGCAATATTCGCTAGCCCCGCCCCAGCCGCCGCCGATATCCAGCAGCCGCATCCCGGGCTTCAGGTCGAGCGCGGCGAACATCGTCTCCAGCTTGTGCTCGGACGATTCCTCCAGCGTCTCGTCATCGGAATGGAACAGGCCGTGCGAATAGAACCGGTACCGCTGGTCGATGAAGCTTAGATAAAACGTGTCACCGAGATTGTAGTGGAAGTCGATCGCGTCGCGGTTCACCTTGGTCGGTCTACGGAAGAAGCTCTGCCGCAGGAACCGCAAATGCGACAATAGCGGCGCCCGTTGCACCAACTGCGCGCGCAGGTTGAGGATCTCGAGCATGTCACCGTCGAACTCGAGCTGGCCCTCGACATAGGCGCGTCCCAGTGCCAATTCGTCCAGCCCTGACCGCAGCGCATGTTCAGTATGGATGGTCACCCGGAACCGTGGCGGAGCATGCCCGAAGCGCAGCACCGCGCCCGAGGGGACCTGGATTTCACAGGCCATGCCCGAGGGTTCCAGCAGTTGGGTGAGGAAGGTCTCGAGCCGCGTTTGCCGGCTGGCCGGCAGCGTCATCGTATCCGTTGTGGACATCAGGCACCCCCGCGTCTGCGGCCGGCCCAGGGGTGACCGGCCCTTGGCAATCAGGATGGCCAGTGCGACACACAATTGCAACAAGTCTACCGATGCGTGCGCCTCACCGCCACGCCTCGCAGTCGAGCAGTCGATCATGGTGCGTTGCTTCCTGCATGATGTTAGCGACCATCGCGGGTGGAAGTCACCAAGGGTCTGCAACGATCCTGCGACCGGATGCGGCCACCATTGCAGCGACAAGACGCAACGTTTCAATCTATACGCCGGCCCCGGCCGGCGCCTCGGTACCCGCCGCGGCGGCACGGCGAAGCCAGGTCAACGCCTCGGCATCGTCGCGCTTGGTGCCGACGCCCCGAACCAGGCACAGCCCGAGATCGTTGGCGGCTTCCGCCTCAGCGGCCCCGGCCGCCACCCGCAGCCAGTGCACCACTGATCGCTACCTCGCCTCATCCCGCCACTATGACGGCCTGCCCGAACTGGCCTATCCGTTGCACGACAGGCAATACATGGTCACCGCCTGCGGACGCGTCTGCATGCATCGCAAGAAAATCAACCTATCAACCGTGCGCGCAGGCCAACTCGACGGCCTCAAGGAGGTCGAAGACAGCATTTGGCTTGTCAGCTTCGTGCACGACGTTCTCGGTTATATCGACCTGGAGCAAAAAACCTCGCAACCCAGCGACAACCCGTTCGGCCCGAGGTTGTCACCCATGTCTTCGGAACAGTCCGTTACCTATGTGTCCGGGCCGGACAAGGAAAAATTGGTCGGAGCGGCGGGATTTGAACCCACGACCCCCAGTCCCCCAGACTGATGCGCTACCAGGCTGCGCTACGCTCCGACCGTGGGGCAGGGGGTGTAGCAGCGGCCACATCCCCGATGCAATCGCCAGGCTGGCCTTTCAGCCCAATAGTGCGCGAACCGCTTCCAGCTCCTGCAAGGTTTCGCGCAACAGCGCCCGCAGCCGCTCGACTTCGGGATCCACTTTGGGACGCACCGTCACCCGCGCGGCCTGTGGCGCCGGCGTCGGCGGCAACAACCCCGGCATCGGCAGTTCCGGCTCCAGCGGCACGGTGGGCGCGGCGCGCTCGGCCGCCGCGGCGGCTTGCTCATCTGCCGACGGCGGCGGAATGTCATCCGACAGGCGCCCGCCACCCTCGCGCAGCAGTCGCTGGACGCCCTTGATCGTGTAGCCCTGGATGTAGAGCAGGTCGGAAATTCGCCGCAGCAGCGCTATGTCGTCCGGCCGGTAGTAGCGCCGGCCGCCGCCCCGCTTCAGCGGCTTCACTTGCGGGAACTTCGTCTCCCAGAACCGCAGCACATGCTGTGGGATGTGAAGATCGTCGGCAACCTCGCTGATCGTGCGAAACGCGTTGGGTGCCTTCTTCGGCCGGGTGCGCCCGACGCCCGAGCCAGCATCGCCCGCGTCGTCATCAGTTGTCGCGCTCATTCGCCGTCGTCCTCGCGCCCGTCATCGACCACGTTGGTGATGCCGTTGACGCGCGCCTTCAGCACATGGCTGGGCCGGAACACCAGAACCCGGCGCGGCAGGATCGGTACTTCCTTGCCAGTTTTCGGATTGCGGCCGATCCGCCGCCCTTTCTGACGTACCGAAAACGTTCCGAACCCACTGATCTTAACGGATTCCCCTGATTCCAAGGTCGCTGTTACCTTGGCCAGCACACTCTCCAGCAGGTTGGCGGATTCATTCCGCGACAGCCCCACCTGCGCATAGATCGTCTCGGCGAGATGTGTCCGCGTCACAGTGTTCATGGGTGTACGCTAGGCAGCCATGCGTTTAGCGTCAAGCGAACAATGATCGAAAATCAATAAGGATCAGCGTGTTGCAGGCGATTGGACGGAACGTATCACATACGAACCAACGCCGAGCCCCAGGTCAGCCCACCGCCCAGCGCTTCCAGCAGCACCAGGTCGCCGCGCCGGATCCGCCCGTCCCGCCACGCTTCGGCCAGGGCCAGGGGCACCGATGCTGCGGAGGTATTGGCATGTCGATCCACCGTCACCACCACGCGCTCCGGCGGCAACCCCAGCTTGCGGCCCATCGCATCGATGATTCGCAAGTTAGCCTGGTGCGGCACCAGCCAGTCCACGTCCGCCTGTGTCAGTCCGTTGGCCGCCAGCGCCTCTTCCACCGCCTCGGCCAGCCGCACCACTGCGTGGCGGAACACCTCGCGTCCCTGCATCACCAGATGGCCTGACTTGTCTGGCTGCCCCACCGCGCCGTCAACATACAGGATATCGCCTTGTGTCCCTTGCGCATGCAGATGCGTGGATAGAATCCCCCGGTCCTTCGTCCAGCTCTCCGGATGCCCTTCGCCGGCCCGCAGGAACACGGCCCCGGCGCCATCGCCGAACAGCACACACGTCCCGCGGTCCCGCCAGTTCAGGATGCGCGAATAGACCTCGCTGCCGATCACCAGCACGCCGCGCGCCTGACCGGCCCTGATCATCCCGTCGGCCACCGACAGCGCGTAGATGAACCCGGCGCAAGCCGCCGCCAGGTCGAAGCCGAACCCGCCCGGCACCCCCAACGCTGCTTGCACCCGCAGCGCGGTCGCCGGGAACGCCTGGTCGGGTGTCGACGTCGCCAGGATGATCGCGTCCACTTCGGACGGCGCGGCCCCGGCATCCGCCAGCGCGGCTCGCGCTGCCTCGGTGCCCATGAACGCTGCGGTCTCTTTCGGCCCGGCGATATGCCGCTGACGGATTCCGGTGCGCTCTCGGATCCAACTGTCCGAGGTCTCCAACTGGCGCGCCAGCTCGTCGTTCGTCAACACGCGCTCCGGCAGATAGCCGCCCACGCCGGCGAGAATCGAACGGATCTTGATCATCCTTCGCCTTTAGTCCGCCGACGGCGCGCCCGCCAGCGGTGTGGTGCTGCGCTCCGCGGCCACAGGGCGCCCCGTCGTCGCCAACAGGTCCACGACGCCGGCCAACCCCTCGCGAATGTGCTGGTTGAAATGATGCACCACCATGTCCACCGCGACATCCATGGCATGGGCGAACCCCTGTGCGTCGGTGCCGCCATGCGACTTCACCACAACGCCGTTCAGCCCCAGCATCACGGCCCCGTTGTAGCGGCGCGGATCCAGCCACTCCCGCAGCCGGTCCAACCCCGGTCGCGCCAGCAAATACGCGAGTTTCGCCGCCCATGAAGACCGGAACACCTGCCGCAGCAGTTCGCCGATCAGCTTCAGTGCGCCCTCACCGGTCTTCAACGCCACGTTGCCGGTGAAGCCATCGGTCACCACGACATCCGTTGTTCCGGCGGCGATATCATGCCCCTCAACGAAGCCATAGAACTGCTTGCCGATCGGGCTCTGGCGCAGGATCTCCGCCGCATCGCGCACCCGGTCGTCGCCCTTCAGCTCCTCCGAGCCCACATTGAGCAGCCCGATCGACGGCGCCGTCAGCCCCAACACGGTGCGCGCGAACACGTCACCCATCACCGCGAATTCCACCAGGTTGCGCGTGTCACACGCGACATTGGCGCCCAAATCCAGCATCACCACATCACCGCGCGCGGACGGCCCGATCGCCGCCATCGCCGGCCGATCGATCCCCGGCAATGACTTGATCACGATCTTCGCCAGCGCCAACAAAGCTCCAGTGTTGCCCGCCGACACCACGCCTTCGGCCTCACCTGCCGCCACCGCATCGATCGCAATGCGCATCGAAGCTTGCCGCGCGCGTAACGCCGCGGTGGGCTTCATATCGTTGCCGATCACATCCGGCGCATGCCGCACGGTGCACGCCGCTGCCGCGCGCCGATGCCGCGCCAACAACGGCGTCACCTGCGCCTCGTCTCCCACCAACAGGAAGCGCGCCCCCGGGTGTCGCTCAGCAGCGATCTCCAGCCCGGCAATCACCATCGCCGGCGCATGGTCGCCGCCCATGGCGTCCACCGCCAGCGTATAAGGTTCGGTCAACCGCCGCCCGCCCGCGCGCCGTCAGGCGTCAGGCGCGGATCGCGCCCTTCAGGGCCTTGCCCGCCGCCACCACCTCGCGCCCATCGTAATGGCCGCAATGGCTGCAGACATGATGCGGCCGCTTCAGCTCGCCGCAATTCGCGCACTCCGCATGCGCCTCGCGCCGCAGCCCTTGGTGACTGCGTCGCATGCCCCGCCGCGACGGCGACGTCTTTCTCTTCGGTACAGCCATGACTCAGCGCCCCTCCGTCGGGCGTCACACTCTCGCTATCACGCGAGCCGGCGCGTCTAGCAGACACCACGTCCCCCGGCAATGCCATACACGTGACCCAGACCAGATCAGGGCTCTGTCCTGGCACCCACCAAGGGGCCCTGCCCCCTGGAACTCCGGCAACGACGCGGCCCTTGGCGGGCGTCCAGAGGGCAGCGCCCGCCGGTGGGGCTTGGGGCAAAGCCCCGACCTGACCTGGCGCACGCCTGTGGCGTCGGTGGGGGCTCACGACGGCCGCGGGGCTGGGGCGGCGGTGCCGGCGTCGGGCAGGGTGGCGCCGGGTTTGCGGGGCCACGGGTCCAGGGCGAGGGCAAGTTGCTCGGTGGCGGCTTCGCCGAGGTCAATGGTGTCGTTGGTGTAGGGAACTTCGTCGTCGGTCTCGGGGTCGACGTCGTTGGATTCGGTGCCGGCGGCGACGAAGTGCAGGGTGAAGTGCTCGCTGATGGCGGCGTCGAAATCGTCGAGGGAGACGACGCAAGTTTGCGTCACGAGGGCGGCGAGCCAGCCTTCCGCTGTGACACCGTCGTTGGGAGCAGGGCGCAGGTGAAAGCGGCAGGTCAGGCGCTGGACCGCCGGCAGGCGCAGGCGAGCGGCGAGCGCGGCGCATTCCGCTGCGGTGGCTTCCACCGTAATGTCCTGTCCGGCGGGGGGAATACGCGGGCGCGGCTGCGGGCGGGAGAATTCCGGGGTCATTTTGCCGCCTCGGTGGCGGGCAGGAACTGGGCCTGTCCGGCGAAAAGCAAGGCCGGGTCCTGATGGGTCAGAGACCCGTGTTGCGAGCGGGTCAGGCGGGCCAGTGCCGCCGCGGCGCCGTCTGGCGGTGTGGCGCCGCGCCAGACGTTGCGGATCAGCACGTCGGGCAAGCCGTCGGGTTCTGTTTCGGTCAGGGCGTCTTCATAGGCGCGGGCACGGCCGTGGAAGGCTTCCCACATGGCGCGCACGCGCTTACCCACTGACAAATCGCCGACGCCCATTTCACGCAGAGCGATGTCCATGTCGCTGAACATTGCGTCGAAGACGGCCTGCGCCAGAGCGGGGCCGGGTTCGGGCAGGAAGCGCAGCCGGTGGATCACCAACCACGCGTGCAGCCCGATCATGTCGAAGCGTCCGTCCAGCGTGTCTGGCACACCCAGCACGCTGTACAAATAGGGGTCGCGCGCCGCGGTGACGGCCGCGCCGTAGAGCAGAAAGCCCGGTCGCTCGTGCCGGACCCGCCGCGCAAAGCGCGGCCACAGTGATGTGCGCGCGTTCATCGCTCTGGCCTTGTCCCCCGGCGTGCACGTCTCCGTCGTTCTGCCGATTGACAGACGCGAACCGGCATGACACCCCCTCTCATAGCGTTTCGGCCACGACGGTCAATCAAGGCCGGACTTGCCATCGTGCTTGAGGATTCGCGCGTGCTTCCTGCCGTTTCCGGTTTTCCCCGCATGGTCCGGCCGCTGCTGTCCCTGATGGGCGTCCTGGTGCTGTTGGGCGGATGCAGCATCTTCAGCATCTTCGATGCCCCGGATACCATTCGTGGCAACAAGGTCGATGCCTATCGATTGAAGGAGCTGGTGCCAGGCACGTCCACGCAGGCGGATGTGACGGCGCTGATCGGCTCGCCCACCGCCAAGGCGTCGTTCGATCCCAACACGTGGCTGTACATCTCCGAGATCACGCATATCCGAATCGCGCGCACGCCGGGCGTGCAGGATCAGGCGGTGGTCGTGCTGACCTTTGACAGCGGTGGGGTGTTGCGCAAGATCGACAAGGTGGACCAGGACGAATCCTTGCCGGTTACCGTCGTCGCGCGAACCACGCCATCGCCGGGTACTGAGGCGTCGTTCCTGCAGCAGCTATTTGGCAATATCGGCCGCTTCAATGCCGGTGGGGCTCCCAGCGCGGGCGTGGGTGGTGGCGCGCCGTCGGGCGGCGGGTATTAATCGATCCGCGCTTGCAGCCTAGCTTTGCGTGGGCTTGGTCTCTTCCATTCGCTGATCACTCTTGCCAGCGCAGTCTTGCCCGTGGTCCAAGCCGGTGGATCACGCACGGCAAGGTGACCCATGCCCGATTCGCTGCTTGATCCCACTTCCCTCGCCACGGACGAGACCACCGCCGAGCGGGTGCTAATTCTCGATTTCGGTTCTCAGTTCACGCAGTTGATCGCGCGGCGGCTGCGTGAATCCGGCGTCTATTGCGAGATCTGGCCGTTCAACGCCGACCCTGAGCGCATCCGCGCCTTTAGTGCGCGTGCCTATATCCTGTCTGGCGGCCCCGCCAGCGTCCACGAGGGCGAATCGCCGCGCGCGCCGCAATTGGTGTTTGAGCAGGGCGTGCCGGTGCTGGGCATCTGCTACGGCCAGATGGTGATGTGCGCGCAGTTGGGCGGAGCGACGCAAAGCTCCGACCATCGCGAATTTGGCCGCGCGTTTGTAGACGTCATCGGCGACTGTGCCTTGCTGGACGGCGTATGGCACCAGGGCGCGCGTGAGCAGGTGTGGATGAGCCACGGCGACCGCGTCACGCAGTTGCCGGACGGGTTTCGTGTGGTGGGCGCCAGCGAGGCGGCACCGTTCGCCGTGTTCGCTGACGACACGCGACGCTTCTACGGGCTGATGTTCCACCCCGAGGTGGCGCACACGCCGCATGGCGCGCAACTGCTGCGCAACTTCACCCACAAGGT
>DATHNE010000157.1:0-32467 GCA_035486355.1 Acetobacteraceae bacterium | reverse complement strand
CGGCAGTTCCGACCCCGGAGGAAGAGGACGCGCGACGCCCAAACCGCGAGCGCGATTGTCTGGTTCGAGAGCGGACTCGGATCGTCAATCGGATGAAGGGCGCTCTGGTTCGATGGGGAATCCGGGCGTTCAATCCGAAACCACGAAAGGCGATGGAACGGCTTGACGATCTGGTCACTCCGGAAGGAAAGACCTTGCCGCCGAACACGATGACTGTATCGCGGCACCGAACTGTGGCGATCTATCCGACCGAACAGGTGGCCGTGAGGCGCCTCCAAGCGACCCAGGGGATGAGGCAGGCGGAAGACGAGCCCTCGCGCGGACCTACGCGTCGCATTGGCACGAGCAGGATATCCAACCGCCGTTAAGCGACCCGCGTCCATCTCGCGGCCCGTCCGCCGCTGTCACGTCGCACTTCTCCCGCCGTCAGCATCAAGCCCAGCGACCACAGCAGTCGCTTGGGATGCATCACATGGTGGTGACGCGAGGCGTCGTCACACCGACGTCAGCGTCCACCCCGCCGTCGTCGGCTCGCAGAACATCGGCACCGCATTGCGCGTGCGCAGATTGATCTCCAGCCCCATGGCGGCGCGCAAGGCCCGGAACAGCGCGCCATGCGCTACCACCAGCACCACCGGCGGCAACGCCACGGCGCGGTTGATCGCCGTCACCGCGCGCCGGCGCAGCCCAGCGAACGTCTCCGCCCCCTCCGGCGTGAACCGTCCATCGATCCAGTCGGCGAACCAGTCCGTCATTTTCTGGCCCTCCTGCACGCCGAACGCGACCTCGCGCAGATCGGGATCAATCTGCACAGGTAATCCCAACGTCTCGGCCACGATCTCCGCCGTCACCCGCGCGCGCGACAACGGCGACGCAATGATCGTCGCGATCCCGCGATTGCGCAGCAGCGGCGCTGCCGCCCTGGCTTGCGCCAGGCCGACGGCGTTCAGCGGAATATCGACACTACCCTGCGAGATGCCCTGCGCGTTCCAGTCCGTCTCGCCGTGGCGCAGATACCAGAAGGCAGCACGCGTCAGCGCAAGAGATGGTTCGCCATCCACCCTCAGGCCGCGAGGCCTTCCGCCTGCAACGTGCGCTGCACCGCCGGCCGCGCCATCGTGCGGTCGAAATGCGCCTGGCAGTTCGCCGGTAGCGCCAAACCCAGCGGCTTGGCGGCCCAGAACTCGACATAGAACACCGCCGCGTCGGCGATCGAGAACGCCCCCGCGATGTAGTCCTTGCCCGCCAGCGCCTTGTCCAGCGTCGCCAGGCCCTTCTCGAAGATCTCCTTGCCACGCGCCTTCACCGCGTCCTCATCTGACGCACTCGGGCTGTAGTTCGACGGCCGGAACAAGCGCGACGCCCCCTGCATGTGGATTGTCGCCACCGCATAATCCATCGCTTCCAACGCGCGGGTCTGCGCGTCGACGTCATCCGGCAGCAGTTTCGCCACCGGATTGGTACGCGCCAGCCAGTAGGCAATAGCGGGGAACTCGGTCAGCACCGACCCATCATCGCGCACCAACGTCGGCACTTTCGACTTGGGATTGACCGAGGTGAAGCCGGTCTGGAACTGCTCGCCCTGCCTCAGGTTGACGGCGACGCTTTCATACGGCTTACCGATCTCCTCGAGCAGTACATGAATGCCGATCGAGCAGGCGCCGGGGGCATAGTAGAGTTTCATCTTGGTCCCTCCTTCATAGGAACTTCCAGTCTAGCAGCTTCAATGGGCCGCCACACCCTGCCAAGACCTCACCGGCGGGCGTGGCAAACCCAGGGTCTCCCGCAGCGTTGGGCCCGCATAGTCCTTGTGATAGATGCCGCGCCGTTGCAGCTCCGGCACCACGAACCGCACGAAATCCTCATATGATCCGGGCACATGTGACGCCGCCACCACGAACCCGTCGCACGCGCGTTCCTCCACCCATTGTTCCAGCCCGTCCGCCACATCCTTCGGGCTGCCAATGAATCGCGCATGGTCGTGGAAGGTGCCGCGATGTGTCACATCGATGAAATCACGCACGGTCGGATTGGCCTTGCCCGACACCTTCATCACGCGGTCCACCACCGCCTGCCCGCCGGTCAGCTCCTTCAGCTCCTCACTGCTGAAGGCCTCATCCAACTGCTTCTTCGAAAAATCGTAATTCACCAGCTCAGACAACAGCGAGAGCTGATCTGCCATTTTCGGCAGCGAATCGATCAGTGCCACCTTGTCCTCGGCCTCGGCCCGCGTCTCCGCGACAACGGCATACATCCCGGTGCACGCCTTCACACTTTCCGGATCGCGCCCGGCCCGCGCGATCTCGTCCTTGAACACCGCATAATCCGCCTTGCCCTGCGCCAGCGAGTGATAGACTACGAACACCAGCTCCGCCCACCGCGCCGCGAACCGCCGGCCGCGACCGCTTTGTCCCGCCTGAATGATAACCGGATGCCCCTGCGCCGAACGCGGTACCGTGAACGGCCCACGCGAGCGGAAGAACTTCCCCTCATAATCCAGCCGATGCACCTTCGCCGGATCGGCAAACAGGCCGTTTTCCTTGTCCAATACGATCGCGTCGTCTTCCCACGAGTCCCAATGGCCCATCACCACTTCCAGGAACTCGTCGGCGCGATCGTAACGAAGGTCGTGCGCCGGATGCGCCGCCTCCCCCATGTTCAGCGCCTCGCCGTCGTTCAGCGACGTCACGACGTTCCACGCCGCGCGTCCATTGGTCATCAGATCCAACGTCTGGAACACGCGCGCGACATGGAACGGTTCATAATACGACGTGGAATAGGTCGACCCGAGACCCAGCCGCTCGGTCGCCATGCCCATCACCGTCAGGATCGTCATTGGATCCATCTTCACGCAGCGAATGCCGTTCGCCACGGTGTGGCTGTGATCGCTACCGTAGCGATCCGGCATCGCCAGGCGATCATCAAAAAACCCCAGATGGAACTTGCCCGCTTCCAGCACCCGCGCGAGGCGCTGGTAATACGCCGCCGAGGTGAAATCCGGCGCCGCCTCCGGATGTCGCCACGATCCCACGAAGTTGGTGCAGTTCTGCGCCTGCAGGAACGCAACGAGGGTCATCTGGCGCACGTGTTTCTCCTTCGCCCGTCCGGCGGGCGTTGCAGGATGCTACCGGTCCGCTGGAGGTATTCAAGCCATGCGACCGCAACCGGGTGGCAGGCCGGAAGCCCGATCTGCAAGTTTCGCCTCAAGAAGTCGCATCGAACAGCATTTTCGTCGTTGTATTCGCGGTGATTTTGCGCCTTGATGACGCGTCTTGTGCGGTCGGGTTGGGGCGGATTGGATTGAACACAATAGACTGTTCGGCGCCGCATGTGATGCGGCGTCGGCACTGGGTCACGTACCCATGAGCGTCGCGCGGCAGATGCGCCTTGGCCTGTCGATGCGCTACCACGGCTATCACCTTGCCGCCTGGCGGCATCCTGATGTGCCGGCTGCGGGACCGCTGGATTTCCACTACTTTCTCAACACCACGCGCATCGCCGAACGCGCGAAGTTCGACATGGTGTTCCTGGCCGACGGCATCGGCATCCGCACCAAAGACGAACCGGAAGGCGCACTGTGCCGGTCGCAGCAGACGGTGGAGCTGGAACCGCTGACGCTGTTCGCAGCGATCGCGACGCACACCACGCAGATTGGTTTCGTCGCCACCGCCTCGACGACGTATAACGAGCCATATCACATCGCCCGCAAATTCGCTTCGCTGGATCATATCAGCGGCGGGCGCGCGGGATGGAACATCGTCACCTCCTGGTCCGATGAGGAGGCGCGTAACTTCAATCGCGACAAGCATCTGGATTACGCCACGCGCTATGAGCGTGCCGAGGAATTTGTCCGCGTCGTCACCGGGCTGTGGAACAGCTGGGAAGACGATGCCATGGTGCGCGACAAGGCATCGGGACTTTATTTCGATCCCACGAAGATGCATCTGCTGAACCACGTGGGCAAGCACTTCAAAGTGCGCGGCCCGCTGAGCTCCATCCGCACGCCGCAGGGGCGGCCGATCCTGGTGCAGGCCGGTGCCGCCGAGCAGGGGCAGGAGATCGCCGGCGCCTATGCCGAGGTGGTCTATGCGGCGCAGATGGATATCGCCTCGGCGCAGACGTACTACGCGTCGGTCAAAGGGCGCGCGGTGAAGCATGGGCGGTCGCCGGATGCGGTGAAGGTGATGCCCGGGCTGACCACCTTCGTTGGCCGCACCGAGGCCGCGGCGCAAGCGAAATACGACGACATGCGCAAGCTGATCCATCCGAAGGTCGGATTGGCAGTGCTCTATAACTTCCTGGGTGATCTGTCCGGCTATCCGCTGGACGGGCCGGTACCCGACTTGCGCGACGACGTGCAGGTGCGCAGCATCGGCAACAGCCACCTGGAGATGGCACGGCGCGAGAACCTGACCATCCGCCAATTGTATGAACGCCAGGCAGCGGGCTTCGGCGGGCGCGTGCTGATTGGCACGCCGGAGCAGATCGCCGACGACATGCAAGCCTGGTTCGAGAACGGCGCCGCCGACGGCTTCAACATCTGCCCGACGCATCTGCCGGGTGGGCTGGAGGATTTCGCCACGCTGGTGGTGCCGGAGCTGCAACGTCGCGGCTTGTTCCGGATGGAGTATGAAGGCGCCACGCTGCGGGAAAACCTGGGAGTCCCGTCACACGTCAACCCGCATCAATCGGGCGCCTCGTCGCGCGCCGCCGAGTAGTTTGGCCACAAAAAGCCTTGGGAGGCTGAGAACATGTCGTTGAAACGGAGAAGCCTGATTGCCGGCGCGGCGGGGCTCGCCGCGTTGGATGCCACCGGTGGATTGCTGCGGTTCGCCCATGCGGCGCCGGAGGGACGCACCCTGCGCGCGGCGATGGCGGGATTCAGCGTAATCAACACGCTTGATCCCACCAAGGCGGCGGTCAACCCGGAATTCTATATCATCTGGGGCATGTTCAACACGCTGGTGAAGTTGGACGCCAAGATGAAGATCGTGCCCGATCTGGCGACGTCGTGGACCAATCCCGATCCGACGACCTGGGAGTTCAAGCTGCGCAAGGGTGTGAAATTCCACGACGGCAGCGAACTGACCGCCGACGATGTGGGGTTCACCTTCCAGCGCATCGCCGATCCGAAATTCGGCTCGCCGGTGCGGCAGAAGATGTCACCCGTGATCAGTGTAACCGCGTCCGATCCGTACACCGTGCTGATCAAGACCGACAAGCCGTTCGCGCCGCTGCTGACCTATCTGACCAACACCCGTACCTCGACGCAGATCGTCTGCAAGAAGGCGGTGCTGGCGATGGGCGATGCGCAGTATGGTCGCACCCCGGTCGGCAGCGGGCCGTGGAAGCTGACCGACTGGAAGCCGAACGAAAGCCTGAGCTTCGCAGCGCATACCGAGTATTTCGAGAAAGGCCTGCCGCGCTGCCCGAGCCTCATGGTGCAGCTCATCAAGGACGACGAAAGCGCGGTGAACGCCCTGCTGGCGGGCGGGCTCGATTTCGACAATGCGGTGCCGTATGGCGATACGGACCGGCTGAAGAAGCTGCCGAACATCGATTTCTCCTCGATGCCCGGCCTGAACACGCGGTTCATGGCGTTCAATATCCAGAAGCCGCCGTTCGACGACGTGCATTTCCGCCGCGCGATCTCGATGTCGATCGACCGCAAGGCGTTCGTGCAGGCGACGGTGTTCGGTCAGGCGCTGCCGTCGCAGGGGTTCGTTCCGGCGGCGATCGGCTGGGCATTTGACAAGCAGAAGCATCCGTATTGCAACTTCGATCCCGCCGGTGCCAAGGCGGAGCTGAAGAAATCGAAATACGGGCCGGGGACCGAGGCGACCATCCTGGCGTTTCCCGACGCGTGGTGGAAGCGCATGGCCGAGGTGTTCGTCGACATGGCGAACCACGTTCTCGGCATCAAGCTGACCGTCCAGTTCATGGACGCACGCACGCAATATGCGAGCTGGTCGAAGAACGATGGGCTGGCGTGGTCGGATGGATGGATCGCCCTATGCGATCCGGACGAATATCTGTTCGACTGCTTCCACAGCACGGGCTGGCGTAACTTCGCCAAATACAGCAACCCGAAGGTCGATGCGCTGCTGGAGCAGGCGCGGGCCGAGCTGGATCGGGAGAAGAAGGGCGGCCCGTTGTATATGGAAGCGGAACGACTGATCTGCGAGGACGTTCCGTGCGCGCCGCTGATGAACACGTTCTCCAACTCGGCGCTGCCGAAGAGCGTGAAAGGTTTCGAACACACGCCGTATGACGGGTTCGGCGCGCAGCTCGCGGCGATGAAGCCGACCTAGCCGGCCGACTGCGTGCGCGTTCTTTTCTATCTGGGTCTCCGACTGCTGGTATCCGTCGTGATGCTGGCAGTCGGGTCCCTGCTGATCTTCCTGTTGCTGCATGCCGGCGGCGGCGACGCAGCCCTCGCGGCGTTGGGCGAGCAGGCATCCCCCGCGGCCATTGAGGCGTTCCGAGCGGAGCATCACCTGAACGACCCGCTGATGGTGCAATACTGGCATTGGGCGGACGCGGCGCTGCATGGCGATTTCGGTCAGTCCATTTCGCTTGCAGGCGGGTTTTCGACCGCGCAACTGATCCGCCATAGCCTGCCGAACACCATCTTCATCGGCATCTATGCGCTGATCCTGGCCGTGGCGGTCTCGTTGGTGGCCGGATCGATCGCGGCCGCGCGCCAGGGGCGGATCGAGGATGTGCTGGCGACCTGCGGCGCCATCGTGACGATTTCAATGCCGGATTTCTGGCTGGGCTATGTGCTGGTGTTGATCTTCAGCCTGGGGCTGGGCTGGTTCCCGGCCTATGGCTTCGTCTCCCCCACCACGTCGCTGACCGGCGCAATCCATGCCGGGTTTCTGCCGGCGGTGGCGATCGCCGTTCCGATGGCGGGCATCTTCGCGCGCATGCTGCGCACCACGCTGCTGGAGACATTCCGCCAGGCCTATGTCGTGTCCGCACACGCGATGGGCTTCGGGCGGATGTTCGTCTTCTGGCATTACGTGTTCCGCAATGCACTGATCCCGTACGTGACGTCGATCGGCTTACAGGCACGCTATCTGCTGGGCGGCGTGGTGGTGGTTGAGCGCGTGTTTGGCATTCCGGGAATCGGATCGGTGATCGTCGATGGCGCCTTCGCGCGGGATTACGGCGTCGTGCAGGGCTGTGCGGTGGTGTTCCTGGTGATCGTGATCGCGGTCAATTTCGTCATGGATCTGGTCTGCGCCCTGCTGGATCCTCGGCGGGCCGGCTGAGATGTGGCGCACATTCCGCTCCAGCCGTGTGGCGCAGGTGGGCAGCGCGATCATGGTGTTCACGATCCTGGCGATCGTGCTGATCCGGCTGTTCTCGCCCTATCAGCCGAACGATAAGGATTACGAGGCGATCCTGCAGGCGCCATCGCTGCAACATCTGTTCGGCACCGATTCGTACGGCGAGGATGTGCTGACCCGCGTTGCCTATGGTGCGGAAGTCTCGCTGCTGATCAGCTTCTCCGGCCTCATCCTGGGCGGCCTGATCGGCACCGTGATCGGTACCATCTGCGGCTTCTGGGGCGGCGTGGTCGATTCGGTCGCGATGCGGTTCATCGACCTGCTGTACTCGTTCCCGACCTATGTGCTGGCGCTGTGCCTGATGCTGCTGTTGGGCTACGGCGCGAGCAGCGTCAGCCTGGCGATCGCGTTGGTGTACGTGCCGAATTTCGCCCGGCTGGCCCGCAGCATGACCACGGCGACGCGCTCGGCAAACTACATCATCGCGGCCCGGCTGATGGGCCAGAGTTCACCGCGCATCCTGCTGCGCGAGGTCCTGCCGAATATCGCCGCGCCCCTGATGGTGCAGTTTTCAGCCGGTCTGGGATTCGGCATCGTGCTGGAAGCGGGACTGAGTTTCATCGGGCTGGGCGTGCAGCCGCCAACACCATCGCTCGGCGTGATGATGGCCGACGGCAAGGATTATTTTGAAAAAGGACCATGGGTGCTGAGCCTGACCGGCCTCTCGGTCGCCTGGATCATCCTGGGGCTCAACCTGCTGGGTGACGGACTGCGCGACGCGATGGATCCCCGCCTGCGCCGGCGCCGCTCATGAGTGCCGTGCTGGAGGTCTCCGGCCTGAACCTCGTGCTCGATGCCAACGCACGTCGGCTGCACGTCGTGCGTGACGTCACTCTCGACCTGCGGCAGGCCGAAGTGCTCGGCCTGATCGGCGAATCCGGCTCCGGCAAGACCATGACCGGCTTGTCGCTACTGCGACTGGAACCGGAACAATCGGACATCACCGCAACCACGCTGCGCCTGGGCGAAACTGACCTGCTGGTTGCCAGCCAATCGGCGTTGCGTGCGCTGCGTGGCAGTAAGATCGCGATGATCTTCCAGGATCCCGTCGGGGCGTTCAATCCGGCCAAGCGCATCGGCTGGCACGCGCGCCAGGTGTTGCGGCAGCGGAATATCACCGCCTGGCGCGACAAGACCCACGACCTGCTGGCCGAGGTCGACATCACCGACACCGACCGCGTGCTCGACGCCTACCCGCACCAGCTCAGCGGCGGCATGCTGCAACGCGTGCTGATCGCACTGGTGCTGGCGGCCGAGCCTCAGGTGATTATCGCCGACGAGCCCACGACGAACCTCGACAATATCGTCGAACGGCAGATCCTGCGTCTGTTCCGTCGCCTCAAGCACAGCCATGGCGCGGCCTTCATCTTCATTACCCACGACATGACCGTCGCGGCCGCGCTGTCGGACCGCATCGCCGTGATGTATGCCGGTGAGATCGTCGAGATTGGCCCCACACGCGACATCTTCGACGTCCCGAAGCACCCCTACACGATCGCGCTGATCCGCACCGCGCAGGCGTTGCAGGCGCGCGCGGGACGTTTGCCGGAGATCGCCGGGGAACTACCCAGCCTCGCACGCCATCCCACCGGCTGTGCCTTCGCGTCACGCTGTCCCCACCGCATGGCCGCGTGCGACACGACGCGTATCGCCATGACCCAGACCGATCCCCAGCGTCAGGTCAGGTGCCTGTTGCATGCGCCCGCCTGATCCACCCCCGGTCGCCGCGGCGATGAAGCTGCTGGTCGATGTGCAGAACGTCACCGTGCGTTTCCGCCGCAAGCGAAACCTGCGCGCTATGCTGACGGGTGGCGACGTCACGTTCCGCGCGGTCGCCGACGCCGACCTCGCGATCTACCGCCAGGAAGTCGTCGGCCTGGTCGGTGAATCCGGCAGCGGCAAGACCACGCTGGGTCGCACCATCCTGCGCCTCTACGAACCCAGCGAGGGTGTCGTGGTGTTCGACGGTGAGGACATCACCCATCTGCGCGAGCACCAGTTGCGCCGCGTCTGGCGGCACATGGCGCTGGTGTTCCAGGATCCACTGTCATCGCTGAACCCGCGCCACAGCATTCGCACCACGCTCGCCACGCCGTTGCGCATCACTGGCACCGACGGCGCCGAGATCGAACCCCGCGTGATCGCCGCGTTGCGCCGCGTCGGTCTGCCCAGTGACGCGCTGGATCGCTACCCGCACGAACTGTCCGGCGGCCAGTTACAGCGCGCGGCCTTGGCGCGGGCGCTGATGTTGTCGCCGGCACTGGTGATCGCCGACGAAGCCGTCTCGAAGTTGGATGTGTCGGTGCGCTCGCAGATCCTGAATCTGTTCAAGGACCTGCAAGCAGACCTCTCGATCGCCTTCCTGTTCATCACCCACGACCTGCATGTCGCGGCCTATCTCTGCGACCGCATCGCGGTCATGTTCTTCGGCCGGGTCGTCGAGACCGCGCCGGCCCACGAGCTGTTCCGCGCGCCACGCCACCCCTACACGCGCGCGCTGCTGGCGACGATCGACGACACCGCGGAGGCGCCGGAGACGGCCCGCCGCGGCCTGGTCGATCCCGAGGTGCGAGGGTGTATCTATCAGTCGCAATGCCCGCGCCGCGTGGCACGCTGCGGTGATGCACACCCGCCGACGATGACCGTCGGCAACGACCACACGCTGGCGTGCTACAACTCAGGGTGAACGTCGCCCCTCGCCATGGCCGGGCTGGGACCAGTCCGGCCATGACACGGTCTGGTGAGGGAGATGCCCGGGCGGCGTTCGTCTCAGTCAAACAGTGAGCTGACCGAACTCTCCTCGCTGATCCGCCGCATCGCATCCGCCATCAGCGGCGCCACGGTGATCTGGCGAATATTATGCGCCAGCCGCACCGCCTCAGTCGCCAAAATCGAATCCGTAATGGTCATCGTCTCGATCGGCGACGACGCAATCCGCGCCACCGCCCCGCCCGACAACACCCCATGCGTCGTGTACACACTCGCCGACCGTGCCCCCGCCTTCAGCAGCGCCTCAGCCGCATTGCACAGCGTCCCACCGGAATCGACGAGGTCATCCACCAGAATGCAGTCGCGCCCCTGCACCTCACCGATGACATTCATCACCTCGGAATGCCCGGCTCGCTCACGGCGTTTGTCGATAATTGCCAAGTCCCGGTTCAGCCGCGTCGCAATCGCCCGCGCCCGCAACACCCCGCCCACATCCGGCGACACAATAATGGTGTCCCGCCCAGCAAACCGCTCCCGAATGTCCCGCGTGAACAGCGGCTCGGCATACAGATTGTCCACCGGAATATCGAAGAACCCCTGAATCTGCGCCGCATGCAGATCCATCGTCAGCACCCGATTCGCCCCCGCCTCGGTGATCAGATTCGCCACCAGCTTCGCCGAAATCGGCGTGCGCGGCGCCGTCTTCCGATCCTGCCGCGCATAGCCGAAATACGGGATCACCGCCGTCACCCGCCGCGCCGAACTCCGCCGCAACGCATCCAACGTGATCAGCAGCTCCATCAAATTGTCGTTCGCCGGATAACTCGTCGACTGCACCACAAACACGTCCTCCCCTCGGACGTTCTCATGGATCTCGACGAACACCTCCATGTCGGCAAACCGACGCACCGAGGCACGCGTGAGCGGAAGATTGAGCGTCGCGGCCATCGCCTCGGCCAGCGGCCGGTTGCTGTTGCAGGCGACAATCTTCATCCGACAGGGCCCCTCGCGCTGCCGCGCTTCTAGCAACGTGGCAGAACTGTGACCAGTGGTGTCTGACGCCGCTTCGCCGCCATCGCGCGGCTACGGCGAGGCCAGGGGTTCCACCCCCCGGACCCCGCCAGAGGGCGCTGCGCTCTGGACACAAGCCAAGGGCTCGGCCTTTGCTCGGGCCAAGAGGCGAAGCCCGCTGGTGGGGTTCGGGGCGAAGCCCTGACCTCGCTTGGGCCGCGTGGCTGCGCTGACGCGGCGTCGCTACTATGGCGACGGTTTGGTCGTGGCTGGCGTGGCTGGCGTGGCTGGCGTGGCTGCGGACGCGTTCGGGTCGCGGCCGCTTTGGCGCAGGATGACGTCGCGCACGCCGCCGGCAGCTTCCTGGGCGACGACGGTGGCGATGTCGCCCCAGTATCCGTTCAGGCTGCCGGCTGGGACGTTGTTGAGCTGTACGACCCGGCCGCGTTCGTCGCCGGTGGGGGTGGTGACGGTCCACTGGATTTCGACCCGTTGTTGGTCATCGGCGACGGGCACCATCTTCACCTGGCCCCGCACGATGAAGTCGGCGTTGGCGGGGGTGTCCTGCACCATCGGGCCGAGTTTGCCGAGCAGGGCGCGGAGCTGCGTGGTCAGTGCCAGATTGCCGTCGCCGGGGGCGCCGGTGACAGGGGGCACGTCGACGTGGGCGGGGCGGTTGTACAGGCTGTTGGGATCGGCGTGTTGGATGGTGGCCTGAATGGACGTGAGCAGGCTGGCGATGTTGGGGGCGGCCTGGGTCGCGGCGGTGGACAGTGCGGTGGGCACGGCATTGGCCCAATCGGCGCTGGGGACCGGCGCGCCGTCGGATTCGCCGCGGTCTTTTCCGGTGGGGTCGACCACCTTGTAGATCGGCATCACCGTGTCGCCGTGCAGGGCGGCGGTGGTGTTCAGTCGCCAATCGCCTGGCTGCGCGGGACCTGCGACGGCTGGCACTTCCTGGGTCTGCAGCGCGCTCGCCAGGGCGTTGGCGAAGCTGCCTGCGGCGGCGTCCGACAGCAGCGCAGTGCGCGGCGTTGGCACAGCCAGGCGCGGGGTGGGTGGCTGGGCCAGTACCCGCGCGGTGGCGCCGGGATTGCCGCGGAAGGGTTCGGGCAGATCGCCGCAGGCGGCTGGCAGCATGGCCAACACAAGCAGCAGATGGCGGAACGATCTCATTCCAGGGTGATGATCGAAATCTGGTGCCCGATCAGTCCGCCGCCGGCCAGGGTGCGGCGGCGATGACTGAAGAAGCGCGCCGCCTCGCTCAGCGTGTCGTGAGGCAGTCTGTCGACGCTGGCCACGCCCGCGTCTGTCAGGCGGGCGGCGCAGTAGCCGGACAGGTCGAACTGCCAGTGACCGTCGCGGCAGCCGGGCACAAAGAAGCGCGCGTCGGTGGCGTCCCGCGCCAGCACCGCGGCGCGCAGGTCGGCGCCGACCTCATAGGATGTCTGCTGGATGCAGGGGCCGACGGCGGCGGTCGTCCGCCCGGGCGTGGCCCCGAGTGCCGTCATCGCGGCGAGTGTTGCTTCCAGCACGCCGGCGACGGCACCGCGCCATCCGGCATGGGCGGCACCGATGACGCCGGCGTCGATGTCCGCGAACAGGACAGGCGCACAGTCGCCGGTGACGATGCCCAACGCGATGCCGGGGCGGTCCGTCACCATCGCGTCGGCGCGCGGCCCGTGGCCGGGCACCCAGGGGGTCGCGACGCGGGCCACGTCCGTGCCGTGCACCTGGTGCACACCGACCAGCCCGGCGGGGTCGGCGCCGATCGCGCGGGCCGCGCGGGCGCGATTCTCCAGCACGTTCTCACGCGAATCCTGCCCTGACAGGCTGCAGTTCAAACTGGCGAAGGGACCGGTGGAAACACCCCCTTCGCGAGTGAAGAAACCGTGCGGCGGTCCCAGGCGGGTCGCCTGCAACGGTTCTGTCATCACGTTCATGTTACAAACTTCACCCCATCCACGCCGTCGGTCTATCGCAGAGTGGGGTGGCATAAAAGCCAGGCTGGTATACCCTGGCGCGGACGCCACGTTGGGGGCGCTGGCGTCGCGACGACCGGTATACCATCGCCCACGCAGAAGACGGCGAGAGGCACAGAGCTGGATGGCCGTGAGACGATGCGACTGACGCGTCCGAGGGCCTCGCGCACCATTGCCGGGCTGTGGGTCGTTTGCGTCTCGTTGATACTGGTGGTGATCGGTGCCACCGCCCTGGATATCGGCGCGCAGCGCCAGGCCACGATTGCCGACCAACGCCGCAACCTGGAGCAGCTCGGGCGGGTCCTGGCCGAGGATATGTCGCGCTATGCGCGGGTGGTGGATGTGGTGCTGCGCGACGTGCAAACGCACATCTCCGACATGAATGTTTCTACGCCCGATCAGTTTCGCAGCGCCCTGTCGGACGTGTCGATCTATGCGCTGCTACGTGCGCGGGCACAGGAAATGCCGGAATCGAGCGCGCTGGTCCTGGTCGATTCGGCCGGCAAGATCGTCAACCTCTCGCGCGTCTGGCCGCCGCCGAACGTCGATGTGAGCGACCGGGACTATTTTCGCTATCTGTCAGCGCACGATGGGTCCGCCCCCTACGTGACCGAGGTGCGGCGCGGGCGCGTGTCCGACACGCCGATGTTGTTCCTGGCGCGCCGGATCGATGGCCCGCAAGGTGAATTCCTGGGGGTGATCGCGGGGGTGCTGGACGTCGCGTATCTGACGGGCCGGTACCAGGCGATCCTGTCGCGGATCGGCGAATCGATCACGCTGCTGCAACAGAACGGCGATGTCCTGGCGCGCTATCCGGGTCTTGGTGCGACAGCCAGCGGACGCATGCCGGCCGAATCGCCGTGGTACGCCGTCGTGGCGGCCGGAGGTGGCACATATCTGTCACCAGGCTACCTCGCGTCGCGTGCGTCCATCGTCGCGGCAACGCCGGTGCCCGATTACGGGCTGGTGGTCGATGTTGTGGTCTCCGCCAAGCTCGCGCTGGCGGCCTGGCGACGCCAGGCTATCGTCACGGCCGCGGCCGCGGCTGCCATTTCGGTGGGCATTGTCGTGCTGTTCGCCGTGATCGCCCGGCAGTTCCGTCGGCTGCAGCGCGTGACGGAGGATCTGCGCGCCAGCGAACGCCGCACCCGCGATTATGCCAGGACGGCGTCGGAATGGTTCTGGGAACAGGATGCCAATCTGCGCTTCACCTGGATCTCCCAGGAATCACCGATCCACGACCCGTTCGATGAAAGCTATGTCGGCCAGACGCGGTGGGACCTGATCGGCGCCATTCCGACGGAACCGCATTGGGCGGCGCATCGGGCGGATCTGGAGGCACGACGGCCGTTCCGCGACTTTGTCTATCAGCGGGTCGGCAACGATGGGCGGCTGCATCATGTCTCGATCAGCGGCACGCCGGTGCTTGATGATGACGGTCAGTTCCGCGGCTATCGGGGCACCGGGCGCGATATCTCCGCAGTGGTGGAGGCGGCGGCGGAACTGCGGCGGGCTCGCGACCTCGCCGAGGCGGGCAGTCGCGTGAAGTCGGAATTCCTCGCCAGCATGACGCACGAGCTGCGCACGCCGCTGAACGCGATCATCGGGTTCGCCGAGCTGATCCGAGACCAGCCATTCGGCCCGGTCGGCGGGCAATATGTCGACTATGCGAAGGAGATTCACGCCAGCGGCCATCACCTGTTGGCGGTGATCAATGACGTGCTCGACATGTCGAAGATCGAAGCTGGTCGCTACGCGCTCAGCGACGAGGCGATTGACCTCGGTGACAAGGTCGCGACCTGCTACGCCATCCTTGCGCCGCGCGCCGGGGAAAGCCAGGTGCGCCTGCTGCGTGAGCTGCCGCTGGACGGTATCGTGGTGCGGGCCGATCGGCGCGCGATGCGCCAGGTTCTGCTGAATGTGCTGGCAAACGCGGTGAAGTTCACGCCGGCCGGTGGCAGCGTGACAGTGTCCGCCGAGATCACCGGTGGCGGCGATGTGGTACTGGTCGTCACGGACACCGGCATTGGCATTGATAAGACCGCCATGCGCCACCTGTTCGAACCATTCCAGCAAGCCGACAGCTCGATGACGCGGCGGTTCGGCGGCACCGGACTGGGCCTGTCGATCAGCCGGCGGCTGATGATGCTGCATGACGGTACGCTGGAGCTGGAGAGCGCACCGGGGAAGGGGACCATCGTGCGCATTCGGTTTCCGCACGGGCGGGTGACGGCCGTGCCGAGCGCTGGCGCCGCCGGAGCGATGCGGTAACCGCCATCCGATCAAGGTTCGATATTTCTCGAATAATCGTTGACATTGTGATGCCACGCCCCTAAATTCGAGTTTCCTCGAAAGGTATTGACCCATGGATGCGCCACAGGTGGTCACGGCATTGGGTGCGCTCGGGCAGGAGACGCGGCTGGCGCTGTTCCGCCTGCTGGTGGAGCGCGGACCCGATGGATTGCCGGCGGGCGTGATCGCCGAGCGGTTGGGCATTCCGCCTTCCTCGCTCACGTTTCATCTGCAGCATCTGCACCGCGCCGGTCTGGTCACGCAGCGCCGGCTGCATCGGCAACTGATCTACGCCGCCGACTACGCGACGATGAATGGGCTGCTGCTCTATCTGACCGACAACTGTTGCGGACGCGGGGCTGCCGCGCGGGTCTGCGTGTCGACCGACGCCATGGCTGCCGTGCCGCGCGATTCCGCGGCCTGACCCACCAGGAGACATACGATGAACACCGACGAGATCAAGGAAATGGTTCGGGCCCGGTACGGTGGGATCGCCACGGCTGACGCGACGGGCTGTGCTCCTGCGCCAGCCGCTTCCTGCTGCGCACCGGCTGGCGCGGATGTCGACGCAAAAGCGAGCGTGATGGGCTATACGGCGGCGGAGCTCGGGGCGGTGCCGGAGGGTGCCAATCTCGGGCTCGGCTGCGGCAACCCGCAGGCGATCGCCGCGTTGCGTGCGGGCGAGGTGATGGTGGACCTGGGCAGCGGCGCCGGCTTCGATTGCCTGCTGGCCGCGAAGCAGGTCGGGCCCGAGGGCCGCGTGATCGGCGTCGACATGACGCACGAAATGCTGCGCAAGGCGCGCGACAATGCCGCACGCGTCGGTGCTGGCAATGTCGAGTTCCGCCTCGGCGAGATCGAACATCTGCCGATCGCGGACGGCACCGCCGACGTCATTATCTCGAACTGCGTGGTCAATCTGGTGCCCGACAAGGCGCAGGTGTTTCGCGAGGCGTTTCGCGTGTTGAAGCCGGGGGGACGGCTGGCGATCTCCGACGTGGTCAATGTGCGCGCGCTGCCTGCCGCGCTGGCCTCTGACCATGCGCTGGTCTGTGGCTGCGTGGCCGGTGCGGCGTCCGTGCGTGCGATCGAGGATTGGTTGGCCACCGCCGGGTTCACCGACATCCGCATTGACGTGAAGCCGGAGAGCCGCGAGATGATCGCAGGTTGGGCGCCCGGGCGGGGGATCGAGGACTACGTCGTCTCCGCAACGATCGAGGCACGACGGCCAGCTGCGGGCGAAACCATCGCACGGGCAGCGGCCAAGTGCTGCGGATGATCCATCGCGCGCAACGCCGGCCCCTGCACGTGCTGTTTCTCTGCACCGGCAATTCGGCCAGAAGCATCATCGCCGAGTGTTTGCTCCGTCAGCTCGGCGGTGAGGCCTTCGCCGCCTTCAGTGCCGGCAGCTCTCCCAAGGGCGAAGTCCATCCGCTGACGTTGCGACTGTTGGCGGAACAAGGGTTGTCGACGGCTGATCTGCGCCCGAAATCATGGAGCGCCTTCGGCACACCGGACTCGCCGCTGATGGATTTTGTGTTCACGGTCTGCGACCACGTCGCCGGTGAGCGCTGCCCCACATGGCCTGGCCAGCCGGTGACCGCGGATTGGGGAATACCGGACCCCGCGGCGGTCGATGGATCCGATCCCGAGCGCATGCTGGCGTTTCGCGCCGCGTTCCGCACGCTGGAGCAGCGTCTCAAGCTCTTCGTCAGTCTGCCGATCGATTCACTGGATCGTGTCGCTCTTACGACGCGGGTCACGGCGATCGGTCGCCTGCGGAATGATACCGCTCAGGAGCGTGCCTCGTGACCACGCGCGAGCCTGTCTTCCCGAAGCCCGCAATGGGACTCTTCGAACGGTTTCTGACGCTGTGGGTGGCGCTGTGCATTGTCGCGGGCATCGTGTTCGGCACATTGGTGCCCGCGCCATTCCATGCGCTTGGCGCGGCCACCGTAGCCCAGGTCAATCTGCCGGTTGCCATCCTTGTGTGGCTGATGATCGTGCCGATGCTGTTGAAGATCGACCCCGCCGCGTTGCGTGAGGTCGGCCAGCACTGGCGCGGCATTGCCACCACGGTCGGGATCAACTGGCTGATCAAGCCGTTTTCGATGGCGCTGCTGGGCTGGCTGTTCATCGGCCATTTGTTCCGCCCCTTTCTGCCGGCGGCGCAGGTCGATAGCTACATCGCCGGGCTCATCCTTCTGGCCGCGGCCCCCTGCACCGCCATGGTGTTCGTCTGGTCCAACCTGGTGGACGGCGAGCCGCATTTCACGCTGAGCCAGGTGGCATTGAATGACACCATCATGGTGGTGGCCTTCGCACCGATCGTCGGTTTGTTGCTGGGATTGTCGGCGATCACCGTGCCCTGGGACACGCTGTTCCTGTCGGTCGCGCTTTACATCGTCGTGCCGGTTGTCGTCGCCCAGCTCTGGCGCCGCGCGCGTCTGGCCTCGGGAGGGCAAGCGGCCCTGGCGCGCACACTGCATCGTTTCGCCCCCGTGTCGTTGGCGGCGCTGCTGGCGACACTGGTGCTGCTGTTTGGCCTGCAAGGCACCGAGATCGTGCATCAGCCGTTGGTGATCCTGCTGCTGGCGATCCCGATCACGCTGCAGGTGTATTTCAACGCCGGGCTTGCCTACTGGTTGAACCGCCGGCTTGGCGTCGAATGGTGCGTGGCAGGGCCTTCGGCCCTGATCGGCGCGTCGAACTTCTTTGAACTCGCGGTGGCCACCGCGATTGTTTTGTTCGGCTTCCAGTCGGGTGCAGCACTGGCGACCGTGGTCGGCGTTTTGGTCGAGGTGCCGGTCATGCTGTCGGTGGTGCGCGTCGTGCGGTCGAGCCGCGCGTGGTATGAACGTGGGGCACCGGCACCAACCACAAAGCTGGCCGATGACCGAGCCCGATAGCGCGATTCGAGCGCGCGCGGCCCATCGTGACGATGCCGCGGCGATCGCCGGCATCTACAACCAGGGCATCGAAGATCGGGTTGGCACGTTTGAGACCGAGCCGCGCACGCCAGAGCAGGTTGCCCGGTGGTTTGACAGCGGTCGTCCGATCGTCGTCGCCGAGGATCCGGATGGGACAGTGATCGCCTTCGCTTCCTGTTCGGCCTATCGCGATCGGCCTTGCTACGCCGGCATTTCCGAGTTCTCGGTCTACGTCCGGCGCGACTGGCGGCGACGCGGCGCTGGCAAAGTTGTGCTGTCCGCGCTGATCGAAGCGGCGCACGCGGCCGGGCTATGGAAGCTGGTGTCGCGCGTGTTTCCGGAGAACATCGCCAGCCTCACCCTGCTGCGCCGTCGCGGCTTCCGCGAAGTCGGCATCTATCATCGTCATGGTCAGCTCGACGGCATCTGGCGCGATTGCGTCATCGTCGAGAAGCTGCTGGACGAGGCCTGATCAGGCTTCAAACCCGGGCGGCGTCGGACATCCTGGCGGGCACAGCGCCATCGCCTTGAACAGTCGCCCCATGCGATCCGGCTCGATCAGCCGCTGCGCACTCGCCATCATGGCAGCGGCGCGCGCCGGCGGTTGCGAGCGCGCCAGCGCACCCGTGCGCTGCATCAGACCGATCCGGGTCAGGAACACCCCCTGCGGCACCGGTCCATACACCGACGCCCCGGCATCGCGCGCAACTTCGGCCAGCGCGGCGAAATCGACATGCGCGGTCAGATCGGCCGTTCCCGCCTCGCTCAGCGGGTCCGCCGGCTTGCCATCGCGCACGGCCTGCAGGCTGTCGCCTGGCGCACTCACAGCAGGACCATAATCCAGCAACAACGTCGCGCCGGACTCCGCTGTCACGCGTTGCGCCACCGCGGCGACCAAACCTTGCGCGGCATCATTGCGTTCCACCACGGCACCATCTGGCCCATCGCCGGGTGGACTGTCGCTGATCCGCTCAACGAACCGCCCGTTCTCCACGAAGCGCTCCATCAGCACCTCACCGCGCCGCACGAACTGGCGGATCGGCAGGGCATCAAGAAACTCGTTGGCGAACAGGATCAATGGACCATCGGGCAGCGTCGCCAGCCTGTCGTGCCATGTCGCCTCAGGCAGCACTGCCGCCTGCGCCGTCCGCAAGCGGAGCGAGGTTTCAATCAGATGCAGCCGCAGCGCGGAACCGAACGCAGGCGCGGCACGCGCGATCGCGCGCCGCGCATCCGCCATCAGTGTGCCGCGTCCCGGTCCCGCCTCCACCAGCAGCACCGGGTCTGGCGCGCCCATCGACTGCCACACCACCGCGGCCCACAGCCCCAGCACCTCGCCGAACGCCTGACTGATCTCCGGCGCGGTCGTGAAATCGGCAAACGGATCATGGGTGGCGTAGTAAGCGGCATTGGCGCGCGCCATGAAGGCGTCGAGCCGCTCCATCACCGCGCGCGCAGAATCAGCCAGATACCCAGGAACAGCATCGGGATGCACAGCACCTGGCCCATCGTGGCGCCAAACGGCAGGAACCCGAGAAACGCGTCCGGCTCGCGAAAGAATTCGCCGGTGATGCGGGCAATGCCGTAGCCCAGCACGAACACGCCGGTCAGCGTCCCGGCGCGCGCGCGTATCGTCTCCCACCGCGACAGCGTGAACATCACGCAGAACAGCACCAGCCCTTCCAGCAGCGCCTCGTAGATCTGGCTGGGATGCCGCGGAACCGGCCCGCCGGTCGGGAAGATCATCGCCCAGGGCAGCCAGTCCGGCGCCGGCCGTCCCCACAGCTCGCCATTGATGAAGTTGGCGATCCGCCCCAGTCCCAGGCCGATCGGCGCGCAGACCGCGATGCGGTCGGCGAATCCCAGAATCGAAATCCCATTCCGCGAGCAGAACCAGACAATCGCAACAGCAACGCCGATCGCCCCGCCATGGAAGCTCATGCCGCCGTGCCAGACCTCGAAGATCTGCGCCGGATGCGAGAAATACACGCTGGGCTGATAGAACAGCACGTAGCCCAGCCGCCCGCCCAACACCACGCCCAGCGTCGCCCAGGTCAGGAAATCGTCTACCTGCAACGCGGTCGCCACCACCGGCGTCCGCTGCACCAGCCGGCGCATCAGCCGCCAGCCCAACAACAACCCGACGATATAGGCCAGCGCGTACCAGCGGATCCCGAACGGTCCGATTTGCACGATCACCGGGTCGAACGCCGGGAACAGCAGGACCGGGATCATCGATTAGGATCGGGTTGTGTCAGGAAGTCCTGCACGTAGCGTCGCACGCCGTCCTCCAATGGAGTGAACTGCCCCGCATAGCCGGCGGACCGCAGGCGTCCGATCCCCGCCTCGGTGAAGGATTGATATTGACCACGTAACGCTTCCGGCATGTCGACGTACTCGATGCGCCGTTCGACGCCGGCCGCGTCGCACACCGCATGCGCCAGGTCGCGATAGCTTCGCGCCCGTCCGCTGCCGACGTTGAACAACCCGCTCGCGGCTGGCGTGTCCAGCAGCCACAGCATCACGTCGACCACATCATCGACCAGGATGAAGTCGCGCTGCTGCGCGCCATCCTCGATATCGGGTTGGTCGGAACGATACAGCCGCGGCGCCAGCCCTTCGCGGATCTCGTCGTACTTGACCTTCACCACTGAGACCATGCCACGCTTGTGGTACTCGTTCGGTCCGAACACGTTGAAGAACTTCAGCCCAGCCCATTGCGGCGGCCGCCTCCGTCCCGCCGCCAGCATCTTCGCCACGCGCAGGTCGAACGCGTGCTTGGTCCAGCCGTACAGGTTCAGCGGGCGCAGCCGCTCCAGATAGTCCACCGACCAATCGTCATCGAACCCCAACAATCCATCGCCATAGGTGGACGCCGAGGATGCATAGACGAACCGCACGTCGTGCGCCGCGCACCAGTCCCACAGCCGCAACGGCAGCTCCACATTGACCGCCCAGGCGGCGTCGCCATCGGTCGCGGTGGTTTCACTGATCGCGCCGAGATGGAACAGCATCTCGACCGGCGGATGCGTCTCGAGGAATGCCTCGAGCTGCTCCGGCGGCAACAGCCGTGACGGCGGATGCTTCGCCAGGTTGCGCCATTTGCCGTTGGACCGCAGCCGGTCCACCACGACGGTCTCCTGGCCGCGCGCCGCCAGTGCCGCCTGCAGGTTCGAACCGATGAAACCGGCCCCGCCGGTGACCATGATCATGCGCGTGTCAGCGGCGACCGGGTGAGGGCAGCCACGGCGCGCCTGCGCTGCGACGCCGGCTTACCGATCCATAGGGCCCAGAAAGCGGGTGAACAGGCGGGCGAACAGCGTCGTGCCACAGAGGTTCCATCCAACACGGCGCGGTTACTCGCGCGCCGCTTCGGCCTGTGTCAAGTTGCGGTGGGGCGGCGCTGGGCCTCGGCAATCGGGCCGATCCGACGGCGCAGCCGCGCAAGGCCCGACCCTGACCACGCAACCATGACCGAGCAACCATGACCGAACAATCGTCCCGCCCCCGGATCTTCGACGACCTGGCCGGCGTCGCCGGCGGCGCGCTGTCGGCCCTGGTCGGGATGCGCGAGGAGGCCGAGGCCATGGTCCGCGCCAAAATTGACGAGGCGGTGCGGCGCCTGGCCCTGGTCCGCCGCGAGGAATTGGACGCGCTGGCCGAGCTCGCCGCGAACGCCCGCACCGGTCAGGAGGAGGCCGAGGCCAAGCTCGCTGCCCTGGAGGCACGGGTGGCCGCACTTGAATCGCAACGCGCGACCCACAACGTCTCGAATCCGAAGCCGGATGACGCTGCCGCATCCTGACGCCGGAGCGATCGATGAACTTGCGATGGCAGGTGAAATAAGCCGGCCAAGTTGTGTGTCTTACTCTTGCGGCGCGGCGTGACGCCTCGGTAGGCTACCAATCGTGGCCCATGGCGCGCGAGTCCTACAAGATGTCGCGGGTCCTGGGTCCGTCACCCCGCCCGGCCTGCCTTGCCCCGGCCTTCCTTGCCCTGGGAGACCCCGCATGTCTGTCAGCCTCCACACCCCTTCACCGGTCGCCGCCAATCCGCTTGATATCGTCGAGCAGATCGTGATCGCCAATGAGTGGGTCTTCGACCGCCGCAACGATGCCGAAATCGCCGCCGAGGCGCCCGGGCAGTGGTGCGACTATGGCTTGTACTTCAACTGGTCGAACGAGATCAGTGCCATGCACTTTACCTGCGCCTTCGACCTGAAGGTGCCGGAGAAGCGTCGCGCCGCGTTGTATGAACTGCTGGCGCTGGCCAACGAACGGCTGTGGATCGGCCATTTCGGCATGGACAGCGACGACGGCATGCCGGTGTTCCGCCACGCGGTCCTGCTGCGCGGCGCACCCGGCGCGTCGGCCGAGAGCCTCGAAGACATGGTCGACATCGCCATCACCGAATGCGAGCGCTTCTTCCCGGCCTTCCAGTTCGTCCTGTGGGGCGGCAAAGCGCCGGCCGAGGCGCTGGCCGCCGCCATGCTGGAGTGTGTCGGCGAAGCATGACAGCGGCTGGCCCCGGCCGTGGGTGACGTCGCCCGCGACCACCGGCCACGTCCCCCTGGCCGTGACCGGCGCCTTCGTCATTCCTGCGAATGCTGCAATCCAATCCCAGCAGGGCGCTGGAACTCTGGCGGCCTGCTTGCGCAGGAATGACGAAGCCGGCCCGTCCGGGCTCAGGCCTCCGGCTGGATGACGGGTAGAGCGGACAGCGTCTGCAGCGCATAGGTCAGGAACGCGCGCACCCGCGCCGGCGGCGCTGCCTTGCCAGCGATGACCAGTGACACCGGCAGGGCCGGCGGCTCGAACCGCCGCATCAGCCGCACCAGCGTGCCCGCCGTCAACTCGTCTGCCACCTGATACGAGAGCACCCGGGTGATGCCATGCCCCGCGCGTACGGCGACCAGCGCGGCCTCGATCTCATTCACGGCGAGACGCGGTGCCAGTCGCACCACCAGCGCGCGCCGCCCGTCCCGGAAGCGCCATTCCGGCGGTAATGGCCGGCTGACGATGTGCACCACGGCGTGCTGTGTCAGCTCCGCCGGCACCTGGGGTGTCCCGGCTGAGGCCAGGTAGTTGGGGCTGGCCACCACGATTCGGTGGACTTCGCCGGCACGCTGAGCGGTCAGGCCGGGATCGAGCAGCGGGCCGATCCGCAGCGCGACGTCCAGTTCCTCCTCGAACAGATCGAGGTTGCGGTCCGCCAGCACCAGCTCGGCCTGCATGGCGGGATGGGTGGCAAGAAACCCCGCCACCACCGGCGTGACGTGACGACGGCCGAAGATCAGCGGCGCGGTGATGCGCAGCATGCCGTGCGGCGGCGCATCGTCCGCCTGGTGCATCGCCGCGGTGTAGGCGGCGAGCGCCTGCCGCGCGTCCACGGCGAATCGGCGACCGGTTTCGGTGGGGGTCAGGCGGCGCGTGGTGCGCTCGATCAGGCGCACGCCGAGCCGGGCTTCGAGCGCCGACAGGGCCCGGGTAATGGCGGGCGCGGACCGGCGCAGGCGGCGCGCGGCACCCGACAGGCTGCCCGCGTCGAGGATGGCGGTGAACACGGTCAGCTCGTCAAGGCGATCCATCTATTCTTCCGTAAAATGAAAAACTCGGTTGTGACCTTCCCTTATTCTGCGCGCTACAGACAAGGACTATGTGGGGCGCGGCGCAGGTGGGAGGGAGATGGATCGTGGCTGAGACCGAGCTGACCCTGTACGGCACCGTGTTGTCGGGACATGTCCATCGCGTGGTGCTGCTGCTGCGCATGCTGAAGCTGCCGTATCGCTTCGTCGATGCACCGCGCTCGGCCCGCCAGACGCCCGAGTTCGGAGCGCTCAACCCGTTGCGGCAGGTCCCCGTGCTGCAGGACGGCAATCTCGTGCTCGCCGACAGCGGTGCGATTCTGGTTTACCTGGCCCGGCACTATGACACCGCCGGGATCTGGCTGCCGCGCGATCCAGTGGGCGAGGCGCGGGTGCAGCGCTTCCTGTCGCTGGCCGCTGGAGAGCTGGCTTTCGGCCCCGCCGCGGCGCGGGCGGTCACCCTGTGGGGCCTGCCGGGCGACGCCGACGCCGCGCGCGGCGTTGCGGCGCGCTTGCTGACATTCCTGGAACAGCACCTGGCGGAGCGTCCGTTCCTGGCCGCCGCAACGCCGACGATCGCCGACCTGGCCTGCTACGCCTATGTGGCGCGCGCGCCGGAAGGCCGGATTTCGCTGGCCCCCTATCCCGCGGTGGGTGCGTGGCTCGCGCGCGTCGAGGCGTTGGAGGGTTTCGTGCCAATGCCCCTCTCCGACGTGCCAGCGGCATGAGCGACCTGATGGCGGACCCGTTTCACGCCGGGGAGCGAGTGGCGCAGAGACGCGCTGGCGTGGCCCCGCGCAGCGCGGCGATTCGCGACTGGATGCCGGACCAGCATCGCGATTTCTTCGCCGTGCTGCCGTTCCTGCTGGCGGCGACGACCGATGCGGCTGGCTGGCCGGTGGCGACCGTGCTGAGCGGGCCGCCCGGTTTCATTGCCAGCCCGGCGGCCTGGACGCTGCAAATCGATGCGATATCAGATCGGAATGATCCAGCAGCGCGCTGGTTCATTCCGGGTGCGCCGGTAGGGCTGTTGGGGATCGATCTGGCAACGCGGCGGCGCAACCGGGCAAATGGCGTGCTCGCGATGATCAGTAACGGCACCTTGGTGGTGGCAGTGGAACAGAGTTTCGGCAACTGTCCGCAATACATTCATGTGCGAGAGGCGCACGCAGTACCGGTCAGTGATCCGGTAGCGGAACATATGGACCAGTTGGATCCGTCGGCGCGGGACGCGATTGAGGCGGCGGATACATTCTTCGTCGCGACCACAGGTGGCGACGAAGGTGTGGATATTTCGCACCGCGGCGGCAAGCCGGGATTTGTGCGGGTCGATGGCGATGTGCTGACGATCCCGGACTTCGCCGGGAACCGGTACTTCAACACGTTGGGCAATCTGGTGCTCGAGCCGCGCGCCGCGCTGCTGTTCCCGGATTTTGCCAATGGCGATCTGCTGCACGTGCAAGGCCGCGTCGAGATCCTGTGGGACGTACCCGAGCAAGAACATCTGGACGGGGCCGAGCGCCTATGGCGCGTGCACGTCACCCACGCCTGGCGCCGCCGCGGCGCGCTGCCGTTTCGCTGGAACCTGCAACGCCTGTCCCCCGGCGTTGCCCGAACCGGAATCTGGTAAGGCGGCTGCACATCTCTCCCGCGTTTTCGCGAGAGGTCGCAGAGCTTTGCGACGCCGCTGAGCGTGGTGACGCGCACGCGCTCTCACCCGGCGACGCGGCGCTTGCCGACCTCCCGCGAAGCGGGAGAGGTGAACGTCAACTCGTCACACCAGAGCCACCGGCCGCACCGGTGCGCCCGTCGCCCCACGAAACTTCGTGGCCAGCAGGATAAAGCAGAAGCTGGCCACCCGATCCCCCGCCATCTCCTCCAGCATCAGATTCTCGATCAAGTGCACACCGGCTTCCGCCAACGCATGCTGATGCACCGGCATCGACAGCGTGTGGTCCGGATTGGGCAGCACCTCGACCGCCATGTTGTCGCAGCCGATTGCCACCACGCCCTGCCGCGTCAGCCATTGCGCCGCCGGAAGGTCGATGCCCGGCTCGCCGGTCAGGTATGTCGCGTTGTCGACGCCGAAATAACGCCCCCACCCGGTGCGGATCAACACGATGTCCCCCGACTCGATCCCGATCCCCGCCGCATCGGCGGCCCGTACCAGCTCGTCGGGCGTGATCGCACGCCCAGGCGCGAGATACGCCCCACCATCCAGTCCCGCCACGTCCAGCAACAGGCCGCGCGTGATCATCGGCGGCGCCTGCTCGATCCCCAGCTTCAACAACCCCCAATCCGTCACCGTTTCGGCTGCGGACAGGCCGTTGTAGAGCTTGTCGCCCTTCGAGAAATGCCCCAGCGCGTCGATGTGCGTGCCGACATGCGCAGTCATCTCGATCCGCTCAACATTGGCCCCGGCGTCATTCAGCGCCCCCGTCAGCCGCCGCCGGCGGATCGAATCGCGCCACGACGCCCAGATCGACATCAGGAACGGCGTCTGGTTCGGCACCATGAACGGCGCGTTCATCGAGATCTCGTGGCTGAGATCGTAGATCCGGCCCTGCTGCACTGAGCGCAGCGCGGCGAGCCGCTTCTCCACCGTCAGCAGATTGGCGGCACCGAGCTGATCGGCCGGCCCCCACGGCGAGTGATCATGCACGCAGCTTGTCATGGTTTCCCCCAATTTCCGCCTATGCGTGTCACACATTGCATGGCGGCGGAAGATGCGCCGCGGGTGGGACGTGGACCCGGCGTCGCCGACCCATGTCATCGCGAGGCGCGGAGTGACGCAGCAATCTCGCTCCAGTGGCGCACGGTCAGCGAGATTGCTTTGATGCACCCGCAATGACAGCGATAAGGCGCTAACTTCGCCTGCCGCTCCGATGCTCCAACGCATCATACACCCGGTTCAACGCCTCACACTGCGCGGCGAACAACGCGGTCCCATCCTACCCCGGTGTCTCATCCCAGCATTTCACCCGACCAATCATGTCATGGATCGCGCGTAGCAGCACGACCGCCGCCGGATAATCCGGCCCATCAGCGACCGGTGTGCGCGCGATCCGGTGATCAATCCGCGCATGGGCAAACCGAATCAAAGCGGCCTCCGTCTCGCACCGCACGCGATCGGGCCGCGACGCAGACCAATTGGTCTTCTCGATCCACTGTACCGCGTCCCGCTGCGACAGATGATGAATGCAAATGCCGGTCTCTGGCGCGACCCGTTCGATCCGATCCGTGTGACGTTACCCCCCCATGCACGGTGGAGCCGGACGGCACGGCCGCCTTGCGGAACACCCGCAGATGATGCTCCGGCCAGTAATACGTATCCGGATCAAACTGCCCGGGCACATAATGCTTCAATGGCCGTTCAAGGGCATCCGCGGCAAATCGCCGACGGTGCAAGAACGTTATCGCCTCGGGGCTGAGCAGCGCGTCATCATGGAGAAACACCACCCAGTCGTGCTGGCGCTGCGCCAGCGCGGCGGTCCGTGATGCTTCCACCGCCACCGGCCAGGGCATCGTGATCACCCGATCGACGTCGCACTCGGCAATCGCGCGTGACCCACCCGTCGCCGACTTGTCGATCACCATCAGCTCATCAACAAATCAGATTGATCGCAGACGGGTCGCGATCAGATCGGCACGGCTATACGTGAGGCCGAAGCCGCTGATCCGCTGCGATGTCATGCCGGCGGGGCTGGCCGAACCTGTGCGATCAGCGCCTTGCCCGCCAACCCACGCCACCGCCGTGGTACCATCACGCGCCACGGTGTGCTGGTCTCGATCGCCTGCCGCCGGTGCATCACGCTTTCGGCTTGGATGGGCGTGGCCTGCCCTGCCGCCTGCTCGTGCATGGGAGCATCGAGATCACCGTGCAGGATCAGCATGCTGGTCGGCCGTTGCGGCAGCGGGCCATCCGAAGCCCAAGCCAGCAGATGAGGCGCGCTGGCGCTGAACGCCGACGTTGAAACGCGCATTCCCGCTGCGTTCGAACACCACTCGGGGCGCAGCGGGATGCTCGGGCAGGATGGCCCTTCGCGCTGCGGCACGCTGAGGGGCCAACGCCACATGCGCAAAGCGCGACCCAAGCAGCGCCACGAACGCCGCCCGCGACAGTTCCCGCACGTGGAACGGATCGGGGTCAGCGCCCGGCGGTGAGGAGATGTCGCGATTCGGCGTGCTGAGCAGCAGCACGCCACCCGGACGCAACACGCGCCGCACTTCGTCCAGGAACACGTCCTGTGTGCCGAAGTGCCCCGGCGCCTCGAAGCAGGTCATGACGTCGACAGACGCATCCAGCACCGCCAGGACGCGGGTGGCCGGTGCGGAAGCGCAGGTTGGGCCGGAGGAAACTCTGTCCGGCACGGGCGATGGGCGTCCTCGGCCAGGTCGCAGGCGACGACGGAGTGCACCAGCATCGCCGCGCCGCCCGACGGTTACATCTATAAGTTGCATATCATACAATAGAACACGCCATAGTAGCTTTCTCGATGCGCTGTCCCGATTGCGGCGCCCCGTCGACCATGTCATTGCGACGCGCGCAGCCTTGCGGCTGTCACACAGGTCTACGGGGATTGGCGTGAGCGCCTTCGTGATCACAACCGGAGCAGATGCCGGTTATTTCCCCCTGCTGCGGGAACTCATTGCCTCCATTGTCGAGACCGCGCCGCAGCCGGTACCGATCGGCGTAATCGATGGTGGGTTGACCAGCGAGCAGGTCGCGTGGCTCTCGGCGCAAGGCGCCATCGTGGTCGGCGCACCGAGCTTTCCCGCCGTGGCGCGCGCGGTGCGCAAGCGCCCGGCGCTGGCGGTCAACTTGGGCAAGTTGTGGCTGGACCAGTTGTTCCCCGGCTTCGAGACCCTGGTCTGGCTGGACGCTGACACGTGGGTGCAGGACTGGGCGGCGGTGGAACTGCTGCTGGGCGCGGCGGGCACCGGTGCGCTGGCGATCGTGCCGGGCTCCGGGCGCGCCTGGGAGCGGCAGAGCGAGATGCGCTGGTTCGTCGCCGGCCTGGGGCAGTTGCGGTCATTCAACTACAAGAACGCCCGCAACGCGCGGCTGCCGCTGAAGCTGTGCCGCTACATCGGCGAGCGGGCGCTGCTCAACGCCGGGGTGTTCGCGTTGCGCACCGGCGCGCCGCACTGGGAGGTGATGCGCCGCTGGCAGGAGCGCATCCTGCGGCATGGCAAGCCGTTCACCTCCGATCAGTTGGCGATGGCGGTCGCGGCGTATCACGAGAAGCTACCGTACGAACTGCTGCCGACCTGGTGCAATTACATCGCGCCGCGACGGGTGGACCCGGTGAAGGCGGAGCTGCTGGAGCAGTATTATCCGTACCGGCGCGTCGGCGTGGTGCACCTGTCGGCGCAGAAGGCGATGCGGCTGGACGCGCGCGCGACGGTGCCGGTACTGGGCACCGATGGGCGCACCTACCACGCCAACCTGCGGCACGGGATCTTCCAGCGGATGATGGGTGAGGCCGTCGGCGCCACATCAGGCGACGCCACATCCCGTAAAACTGTCCCGGCGGACCCGGCAAAAGTTTGATCACTGGACCTGGCGTCGCTGTGCGACGTCCCCCGCGCGCGAACCCATCTTCCGCCCATACCCGGGGCCGTTGAGACTGACCCATTCTCGTCATGCCAGCGAAAGCAGGCATCCAGGACAGGCACCAAATGACGGGGCATCCCATGGATACCCTGCTTTCGCAGGCATGACGGGAATGACGCAGATCCAATGGCCGTTTGCGATCAGAGTCCCAATCCCGAAAGACCGGGATGGCCCGTCGGCCGCGGTCCGGACCGATCCCAATGGTACTTCCGCTCGCTTTCCTTGATCGGCAGATCATTGATGCAAGCGTAACGGAGCCGGTTCAGGCCGGCGTCGTCATACTCCCAGTTCTCGTTGCCGTGCGAGCGAAACCAGTTGCTGGAATCGTCGTGCCATTCATATGCAAAGCGAACCGCGATCCGGTTGCCATCGAACGTCCAAAGTTCCTTGATGAGACGATAGTCGAGCTCGCGCGCCCATTTCCGCGTGAGAAAGGCGATGATCTCCGATCGGCCCCGGATGAACTCGGCCCGGTTCCGCCAATTGCTGTCCGGCGAATACCCGAGCGCCACACGCACCGGATCGCACGAGTTCCATGCGTCCTCGGCGCCGCGTACTTTCTGGCTCGCCGTCTCGCGTGTGAACGGCGGCAACGGTGGGCGCTGCTCTGACATCGTCGATCTCCAGCGTGATTGTGTGTCCGAAACCGATGGTCCGCCAGACTCGCGCAACGCCTTGTGAAGAAAGCGGCCCGTCTGGTCTTGCAGCTTTTGGAGGTTTCTTTCGAAAGGGCGCGACGATCGCGCAGCTCCGCTGGATCCGCATCTTCGCGGCCGCCCGCATCACCCCCGGGAAGGTCAACGACAAGGGCTCCCACGCCGCGTTCGCGCCCCGATTCATCTCACGTCGCTCGCGTTGCTGCCACAACATACCGCGCCCGCGCTCGCCGTCGCCTGGACCCCGCAACACGAGATGCTGTTGTATCTGGCGTTTGGACTACTGATCCTCGACCGGACCATCGGCACAGCGCTGCTCGCGGTATGGGCGTGTTTTGGTGCCTCACGACAGCCTCGTCGCCGCGTTGGGCGTGGCCGGACTGATTGTCACTGGCACATCCGAGGACGCCGGCCGAGTCCCCTATCTCGCCCGGCTGGTCAGACACTGTTCGCGCGATCCGCCGGACGCGCAGTCCTCGGCCTTGCCACCGCGGAACAGGACGGCACGGTACACGCCAGCCGCGCGGTCGTCTTCATCGGGTCCGCCTCGTCTGCGATCTGTCTGATCCACGCGCCGCTGGTCATCACCGCCGGCCTGGTCCTCCACGTCACACGGCGGCGGCCAGTCCGCGCGCACGTCGTCGCCACACGCCCTGCGTGGCCCAGACGACGTCCGTCGATTCAGAAGAAACCGGGATGACTGGTCGGAGTGAGAGGATTCGAACCTCCGGCCCCTGCGTCCCGAACACAGTGCTCTACCAGGCTGAGCTACACTCCGACCGAGCGGCGCCATATAGCGGCGCCAACCCCACGCGGCAAGGCGCCCCGCCAGCCCACGAAAATATCATCTGAGCCGCGCGACGCTCCGGGCGTTGCCCTGGCCTTCACGTGGCTCAGACGATGTTCTCGCGGGCCGTCAGCCGCTTTGTGTCTCGCGGTAGGCCTCGGCCTCGCGCTTCAGGCGGCGGAAGCTGCGGACGCTGAAGGGCAACATGCCGACGTAGATCAGGCCGCCCGCGGCCAGGGCCGCCCAGGGGTCGGCGACCAGCAGGGCGGCGAAGACCCCGACGCCCAGGAAGGTCGGCAGCACGTATTCCGCTGGCATCTTGAAGTTCTTGAAGCTCCAGATGGGCAGGGTGGAGACCAGTAGCAGCGCCACGCCGACCAGGATCGCCGCGCAGACCAGCGGGAAGTTCGCGATCTCGAGCAGCCAGGTCCAGCCCAGGGCGCGGGCTTCCAGCCCGACGAACAGCGGGAACAGCACCAAGCCGGCGCCGGCGGGCGCGGGGACGCCGGTGAAGAAGTTGTAGGCGTAGGCGGGGCCGGGCGCGCTATCCAATGCGGCGTTGAAGCGGGCCAGGCGCAGCGCCATGCAGACGGCGAACATCATGCAGGGGATGAAGCCGAAGGCGCCGGCGCGGTGAAGCGACCACAGGTACAGCACGAAGGCCGGTGCGACGCCGAAGCACAGGAAGTCGGCCAGGCTGTCGAACTCGGCACCGAAACGAGAGGTGGCCTTCAGCAGCCTTGCGAGCCGCCCGTCCAGCCCGTCGATCGCCGCGGCCACGCAGATGGCCACCGCGGCGGCGCCGAAGCGGGCGTCCAGCGCGTAGCGCATGCCGGTCAGCCCGGCGCACAGGCCCAGCAGCGTCATGATGTTGGGCACCAGCCGGTTGAACGACGGTCCCTTGAAGCGCGGACGCGAGCGCGGGCGCAGCCGGCGTTGCAGCAGCCGCATCGGCGAGACGCGGCTGGGATCCTCCGGGTTGGGCGTGCCGCTCATGACCCCAGCTCCGCGATGACGGTTTCGCCGCCGATCATCATCTGACCTTCCCGCACCAGCGGGTGCACTGACTCGGGCAGATACAGATCTGTTCGGCTGCCGAAGCGGATGATACCGAAACGGTCGCCAGCCCGCACCGCGTCGCCCTCGCGCAGCGAACAGACGATGCGCCGTGCGATCAGGCCGGCGATCTGCACCACGGCGATCTCCTGGCCGGACGGCAGGCGGATGGCGATGGCGTTGCGCTCGTTCTCCTCAGCCGCCTTGTCGAACGCGGCGTTGACGAAGGTGCCGTGGCGATAGGCGATGCGGCTGACCGTGCCATTGGCCGGACTGCGGTTCACGTGCACGTCCAGCACCGACAGGAAGATGCCGACGCGCCAGCGCGGGGTGGGGCCCAGACCCAGTTCGCCAGGTGGCACCGCCGGATCAACCGAGATCACGCGCCCGTCCGCCGGGGCCAGCAAGACGCCGGGGCGGTCCGGCGGCACTCGTTCCGGGTCGCGGAAGAAATACAGGCAGAACAGTGTGAAGAGCAGGCCGAGCCA
>DATHNE010000156.1:0-22227 GCA_035486355.1 Acetobacteraceae bacterium | reverse complement strand
CGATGCCGGCCCGATCTTTCAGGATGGCGTCGCCAAGCCGATGCGAAGTCTGGTGATCGAGATCGTCAAACGCGGTGATCGTGCCAAAGGCTTCGCCGTCGAACCAAAACGCTGGATTGTCGAGCGCAGCATCGCCTGGCTTGGGCGGTGTCGTCGGCTCGCCAAGGACTGGGAATGCCTCAATCATAACGCCATCGCATTCCTCCACCTCGCGTCCATCCGCCTCATGCTCAGAAAGCTCTATAATCCTTCATAATGTCGCCGGACGGACATTGAGGCACCAGAAGGCCGTCGCGCCTTCTCAGCACGACGACGCCATGCCCCTCGACAGGGTTGTCAAGCGGGCGTCGGGTTCCCGACTGGCCGACCGAGACCCGCCATGGCCACGTTCGCACATGCCACCTTCGCACACGCCACGATCGCGCACGGTGGAGACCGCCGTCGCGACAGGGTATGCTCCAGAATGTTCTTCCGAGTCGGATACCAGCGAGACACCACGGGGCTGGGTTCCGCGAGCGTCCCGTGTGCCGCCTCCGCATCCGTCAGGGCGAAGCATGGCACCGCGGTTGGCGCCGCCAACGGTCCGGCTCTCGCACACCGGAGTCTGCCATGAACAAAATTGGCCTCCACCGCCCCGTTTTCGCCCCCTCGCCGGACGCTCTGGCGGAACGCGGCGCCGATGCCTTGCGCCGGGGCCGGTTCAAGGACGCGACGGAAATCTACAAACAGTTGATTCGGCAGGACCCGCAACCGGAATGGCGGCAGCGCCTGGGCGACGCCTATGCCGGCCGCGCCCGCGCCCTGGTGGAAAAGGGCATGTTCAAGGAAGCCGCGATCGTCCTCGAGAACACACTCGCAGCCGACGGCACGATCCGCGAGCCGTTGCTCTATCTGTCCTGCCTGGTCCGCCAGGGCCAGCACCAGAAGGCCCGCCGCGTCGCGTTGGCCAGCATTGCGCGTCTGCCCACGCCGGACACCGCGCGTCTGGCCGACTTTGCCGCGGTCCTGTCGCTCGCGTCACCCGCTCCGGCCGCTGCCGAGGTCAATCCGCCTGGCGGAGACCCGTGGGCAGAGCAAAATCGCGCGGCCCAGGCGGCACTCCAGGCCTGGCTCCAGGGTAGCCCCCCGGACGAGGTCGATCGCCTGCTCGGCGGCATCCCATTACGCTCACCGTTCGGGCCGGCACGGCTGATCCTGAAGAGCCTGATCCTCCCGCCGGATGCCGCCGCCAAGGCCCGGGCGCTGGTGGCCATGGTCCCGGGCGAGTCGGCGTTCGCCGCCGCCCGCGGCGCGGTCGAGGCGGCGCTGGCAGACGACCAGGACCTGCTCGACCGCTGGAGCGGCCTGCGACCTGCACAACAGCAATTCGTCGCCGAAACGCGGGGCCTGCGAACGGCGGCGACGGCGTTGCTGAACCACGTCCTGGACGCCGAACGGCGCGGCCCGGCAGCCCTGTTCGGCCTGCTCATCCGGCCCGGCTCGCCGCTGCCGGAGGACGGTCTCCGCACCGCCTGCCTCAACCTGTTGCCGGCGATCCCGCAGCGCATCCCCGAGTTCGAGCGGCGGTTCGGCACACTGCCGGCGCTGGACCGCAACCGTACGCTGGCGCTGGCGGCGGAGGCGAACAGCGACTGGGACAGCGTCCCGCACCACTGGCGCGCCGTCGCCAAGGTCCTGGCCGACGAGAACGCGCCGCAGGCACGGCTGGCACAGGCTGTCGTGCTTCGTCACCTGGCCGATCTCGCCCTGAAGCATCCCGACGCCTGGGACGACCCGGACGTGCCTGGCAGGGACCCGGTTGCCCACTACCTCGAACGCAGCATCGCCGCCGATCCGGAACACCTGCCCGCGACGCTGGACCTGTTGGAGCGCTACCGCACCGATGATGATCCGAAGGGGTGGCACCGCGCGGCGGAGGACGCGGCGCAGCGGTTTCCCGGCAACGTCGCGGTGTTGCTGCATGCGGTCAACGCAGCCGTGGCGCGCAACGCTTACAAGAAGGCGGTCGGCTTCGCGCGGCAGGTGCTGACGGTCGATCCGATCAACATTACGGTGCGCGACCGGATGATCGAGCTGCAGCTGGCGCATGCGCGCAAGCAGATGCGTTCGGGTCGCGCCGACCTTGCGGGCAAGGCGCTGGGCGAAGCGGCCGAGTGGGAGCGATCGGAGGCGCCGAGCGCGGCGCTGCGGATCGGCCGGACCCTGGTTGCGATGACGGCGGCGCAGGGCAGCGGCACGCGCGACACGCTGCGCCCCCCCGATACGCTGCGCACCGTCGTGCAGGATGCCGGCAACGCAACCCTCGGCTGGTTCTGCGTCGCGCTCGAAGCCAGCATGATGGGCTGGCCCGACACGCGCATGCAGCCATTCCAGCCGGAGCTGGAAGCGGCGCAGCACAGTGAACCGGACCGCGCAACGATCCTGGCACTGGTCGGTTTGCTCGGCCAGAAGGAAATCCGCGACGGCCGCAGAGTGATCGCCCCGGCGATGCGTCACATCGAACCCTACCTGCAAAAGGGCAGCCGCATTGCCTGGACGCCGGCGGAATTTCAGGCCATCGCCGAATTGCTGGCCCATCTGCGTGAATTCCGCGCCCTGCATCGTTACGCCAGTGAGGCGCTGCGGCGCGAGGCCGGCGATCACACCGCCCGCTTCTATCAAATCCTGGCGCGCGCTGAAGGCCACCGCGACCGCCTGACCGCCGTGCAGGAAAGCGAGCTGTTCACGATCCTGGAGCAGGCGGGCAAGCGGCAGGACTTCCACCTGTTCAACCGCGTACAGAAGCTGGTGCTGGGACCAGAAGCAGGCCGCGCCCTGCGCGGCGGCCCCAGGCCCGGCGTTGCGCAGGGGTCTTTGAGCGACGACGAAATGGCCGAGATGATGGCGGAGGTCACCGGCAACAAGCCGATCCTGCCGCCGCACGAGGTCCGCGCGATGGTCAAGGAACTCGGCCGCGACATGGCCATCGAACTGCTGGTCGCGGAGATCTCCGGCTCGCCGATGGCTCAGGTCATGTCGGAGACGCAAATCATGCAGCTCTGCACTGCGTTGATCGCGCAGGCGATGGACAAAACACCGCCGCCCGCGCGGCGGCGATAAGGCTAGACAACCCGGAGGCGGCTTCCCCCATGAACGATGACCCATTCGCCGTGCTCGGCCTGGACGAAATTGCGGATGACGACGCGATCAAGCGCCGCTATCTGGCCCTGGTGCGCGCTTGGCCGCCGGACCGGGAACCCGAGCGCTTCCAGGTGCTGCGCCGCGCGTACGAAGCGGTGAGCGGCGAGCGGGAACGCCTGGAGCGGAAACTGCTGCACACCAGCTCCGCCGCACTGACCCGCCTGAAGCTGCACTGCCTCGCCACTCCGGGTTCGGAGGGGCGCCGTACCTCGCAGGCCGCTCCATCACAGGCCGCGATTGCCGCGGTGCTGCTGGACGGGCTGCAACAGGCCGATCGCTGAAAACCTGGACGCGGGAAGGCACCGGAGTGGACGACGCCGTCAAGGAACGCCTACTGGATCAGCTTCGCCACTATCTCGATGGCATCGAGGTGCTGGAGGAGCCTGCCGCCGATCCCGCCGGCACGACGGCCGATCTGTTCACGGTGTTCGTCGAGCTTGCCGCGGTCCGCAATGAGGTGCGCACCGAATCCCGGCTGGTGAAGGAGGCGCTCGACCAGTTCCGCAGCGTGTTCGGCACGCTGCAGTCCGGTCACGCCACGCTGGAGCGGGAGCTGAAGCGCGCGCAGGCCGATGCACAGGAACGCGGTCAGGCGCTGCTGCGCCCTTTGCTGTTGGACCTTCTGGAGCTGCGCGACAGGCTGGATGCGACGCTGCAATTGCCTGCCGCGCCGCAGCGAGGCTGGCTGGGCCGCTGGCGCAAGACGCCGGCGACGCCAGAGGATTGGCGCGAAGGTCTTGGCATCACGTCGCGGCGGCTCGACCGCATCCTGGCAGAACGCCGCGTGTCACGCATCGATCTCACGGGCGCGCGTTTCGACCCGCGCCTGGCGCGCGCGGTCGGCACCAGGCAGGACGCCCATGCCGATCCAGGCATCGTGCTGGAAGAAGTGCGGGCCGGCTACTTGTGGGACAACGAATTGCTCCGCAGTGCCGAGGTGATCGTCAACCAGTCGGGCGTAGGAGACAGCGAAATATGACGGATGAGATCGTCGGCATCGACCTCGGGACGACCAACTCCGAGCTCGCCTTGTACCGTCACGGCCGGTCGGAGATCCTGGCCGACGAGCAGGGCCGCAAGATCCTGCCCTCGGTCGTGGGGCTAACCGAAACGGGGGAAATCTTGGTGGGCGAGGAGGCCCGCAACCAGTTGCTGCTGTATCCCGACCGTACTGTGCGCTCGATCAAGCGGCGCATGGGCCATGCCGAAACGGTGCGCATGGCGGGAAAGGAGTACACGCCGCAGGAGATCTCGGCGATCATCTTGAAGCGGTTGAAGGAGATTGCCGAAGCCCGGCTGGGCCACGCGGTACGCAAGGCGGTGATCACGGTGCCGGCGTATTTCTCGGACACCCAGCGCCAGGCGACGCGCGAGGCCGGCGAGATCGCCGGGCTGGAGGTGATGCGTATCATCAACGAGCCGACCGCCGCGGCGCTCGTCTATGAAGCCGGCCAGCACGAGGGCAAGCGGATCCTGGTCTACGACCTGGGCGGCGGTACCTTCGATGTCTCGGTGGTGCGGATCGAGGAGGGCGTGGTCGAGGTCATTTCCAGCCACGGCAACAACCACCTGGGCGGCGATGACTTCGACCAGAAGATCGTCGCGCACATCCTGGAGCACCTGAAGCTGGGCCAGGCGGTCGACGTGTCCGACCAACCGCGCGCGATGGCGCGCATCCTCCGCGCGGCCGAAGCGGCGAAGCGGCACCTGTCCGATCACCCGTTCGCGCGCATCGAGGAAGAGTACCTGACCGAGGTCGAGGGCAAGCCGGTGCACCTGTCGATGGAACTGGCACGCGACGAGTACGAAGTGATGATCGCGCCGTATGTGCAGGAAACCTTGCAGGCGGTCCACACGGCGCTGCAGTCCGCCGAGCTGACCGCCTCTCAGGTCGAAAAGATCCTGTTGGTGGGCGGTGCAACGCGAACGCCGATGATCCGGCGCCGGCTAGCGGAAGTGTTCGGCCACGAACCTCGCGGCGAAGTGGATGCGGACCTGTGCGTGGCGCTGGGCGCGGCGATCCAGGGCGCGGCGATCGCCGGCGCCGAGGTTTCCGCCGTGCTGGTCGATGTGACGCCGTACACGTTCGGCACCAGCGCGCTGGGCGAACTCGACGGGGAGTACTACCCCTATCGCTACGTGCCGATCATTCCGCGCAACACGCCGATTCCGGTCCGCAAGAGCGAGGTGTTCTACACGGTCGCGGACAACCAGACCGACGTCGACGTGCGCATCTTCCAGGGCGAGAACGCCGACGCCCTGCAGAACATCCAGATCGGCCAGTTCCGCGTCGAGGGTCTGAGCAAGGCGCCGTCGGGCAACGAAGTGGTGCTGGATCTGGCGCTCGATCGCGACGGCATCCTGCGTGTCACGGCCCAGGAGAAGAGCACGGGCCTGGAGCGGCGGATCAGCATCGACCAGGCGGTGACACGCTATGACGCGGCGAACCTGCAGGAGGCGCGGGCGCGGATCGGCGCGCTGTTCGGCGAGGATGGCGCGGAGCCGGTGTCGGACGGCGACGCCGGTGCGAACGACGCGGACGTCGCGGCGCTGCTGGACAAGGCGCGAGCCAGGCTGGATGCAGCGGGTGACGAGGATCGGCGGGAGATGATCGACCTGATGGAAGCGATTGGTGACGCCCGGGCGGCGGACGATGCGGCGGCGCTTGATCAGGCTCGGAGCCAGTTGGCGGATCTGCTGTTCTATCTCGAGACCTGACCCGATGGAGACGTGCCCGATCTGCCGAGCCAGGCTGAACGGTGCGACGATCTGCCGGCGATGCCGTGCCGAGCTTGGAACGGTGCAGGCGCTGGAGCTGCGCGGGCAGGCGCTGACGGTGGCCGCGCTGCAGGCGTTGGCGCGGGGGGATTCCACCGGAGCGGCGCATTGGCTCGGCCGCGCGCGCTGGGTGCACGCGACGCCGATGGTTCGGGTTCTGGAGTGGGTGGTGGATGCGCTGGGGCAAGCGGCGGGCGCGGTGCCGGCGACCACGGAAGAAGAGAGGGCGGCAAAAGCCTGGGGCATCGGGCTGCGATCGGAGTGATTGTCGTGCTGAACCGACTGTCCAGGACGGCGGCGCAGACCTGAAGAACCCGATGTACGCCGCGAGGGGACCAACGCATCTGTCGACATTTGTTCATCCGGGCGTCGACCAGATTGTTCATAAGGCTTTCGGCGCGCGACGTGGAGATTGGCTTTCTCTTCCGCCATCGCCGGCCGTAGTCGATCATCGCGGAAGGTGTGGTTGTGTTCCGGCGTCGGTGATTGCCCCCATCACGCGCAGACGCTTGGGCGCTCGATCCACGCGGGCGTCACCGGGACAGCTACCGCGTGGTCGGCCGCGTAAGGTTCGCACCTGCTCCGCTTGACACTTACAGGCATCTAGTACACTCGTTCTCTAGTTTGCGGCGCATAGGGAAAATGCGGCAAGGGTTGTAGACGAGCTGACAATTCTACATAGGGGGGTCGAATGTCTTTGGCGTCATATCGGTGTGTCGTGCAAAGCGTTGCTTGTTGCCTGACGGTGGCGGTTGTTGTCAGCATGCCCTACGCAACGTCGCTGGCTGAGACAGTCGTTCATAGTACTGGATATACCGGTGTATGGTTTGACGCGCAGAAAGCTTGCGTCTTTGATCCCTTCAATGCGAAATATAAATCGGAAGGGCTTTCCGTGGTCGCCGATCCAGGCCTCTCCAGCACCACGCTCGTGCGGTTGCGGTCCGAAAAGAGCAAGCCAACGCTTGATGTAGCTTGGCTCGATGGCGGCATTTCCGAGCAGGCTCTAAAGGACGACGTGCTCGATGGCATCGAAGTGCAGCATGTGCCGAACATCGGCAACATGTCGCCGCAGGGCGTCTACAAGACTGGCTCGGGCAGCATCTACGCCCTCAGCGCGGGCTATTACGCGCAAGGTATGTTCTACAACCCTTCCGTCAAGGATAAGCCGGATTCTTGGTGGGATCTTTGGAAGCCCGAATACGCAGGGCGAAGCATCTTTCCCAGCCCGGCGCAGGCACCGTTCGTGCCGACGATTGTTTTTCTGAACAAGGTGTTGGGCGGCAGCATCACAAACCTGAACCCTGTGATGGATAAGTTCGCGAGCCTGAAAGTGTCGCAGTACTACGAGGCCACCGGCGTCGTGCAGGCTGCGCTGGCGAGCGGCGATATCCTGATCGGATCCTACTATGTCAATGTGGCATGGGCCTTGGCTGATACCGGCCTTCCGGTTCGTCCGTTCACGCCGAAGGAAGGCGTGCCGGCCGGAGACATTCGTGTCGAGCTGGTAAAGGGCGCACCGCACAAGCTGGAGGCGGAGAAGCTGATCAATTTCGCGGTCAGCCCCGAGGCGCTCAACTGTCTCGCCGAGAAACTCTATCTTGGGCCACCGCTCAAGCACCCGCAACTGTCCGACCATGCGCGCGAGCGGATGCCGTGGGGACCAACCGGTTCGATCGAGAATCTGGCAGTGCCGAATTGGAACGAGATCAACGATCATCGCGCGGAGATCATCGATCAGTGGAACCGACGCGTCGTCAACAAGTGACATTACGATCCGGTCGAGCTGACCTCGCGCGATGATGTTGACCAGAGGCAGGGCCGTCCTTCTCTTGGGGACACCCTGCCTGGTCATGCTGACATGCTTCGGCATTCCGCTCGGAATGATGGCGCTCTCCAGTCTGCATTCCGATGAGGCAGGGTGGACACTGGCCAATTACGGCCGGATCATCGGCAGTGCATATTTCTGGGGCGTGCTGATTTCGACCTTGCGGCTCGCCGCGATCGTCACCGCCTCGACCTTAATCCTCGGCTACACGCTGGCCTATTATATCGTGTTTCATTTGCATAATGGCATCGCGCGCCGCGTGGTCTACGCGATCCTCATTACACCGCTCTTTACCAGCGCCATCGTATTGTCCTTCGGCTGGATCCTGATGCTCGGACCAGCCGGTGCGATCAACCATTGGCTGCGTGCGCTGGGTATTATCGACCGACCGCTTGATCTTCTCTATAGCTGGACCGGGATAGCTATCGCGCTGACATACACCATGCTGCCGTTGATGGTGCTGACTATCAGCAGCGTTCTGCAAAATATCGATCGGGTGTTGCTCGCCGCCTCCGCGGACCTCGGTGGCGGACCGTTCGCAACATTCGTGGCTGTGACATTTCCACTCAGCCTGCCGGGTGTGGCGACCGGTTCACTCATCGTCTTTGCGCTCAGCGTCAGCGCGTATGTCGTGCCGAGCATCATGAGCGGCGGCCGCCATCTGGTCATCTCGATGCTGATCTATCAGCAATATATGGTCGTGTTCGACTTCGGTTTCGGCGCCGCCCTGTCGATCGTCCTGCTGATCGTCACCTTCATCATCATAGGCATCTACAGTGTGGTACTGGAGCGAAGCAGCTCCACGGCCTGGGAGCCGACATGATTCGCCGGGTCCTGCTCGGCAGCTTCGCCGGGCTCATGCTGTGTTATCTTGCCGCGCCCCTGGTCGTCATTTTTGCCGTATCGATCACCACAACACGCTTTCTGAAGTTTCCGCCCATCGGCTTCACGTTCAATTGGTACGTCCAGTTCTTTAGCGACGCCAACTACATGGATGCATTCTGGCTTAGCATCCGCCTGGCGGTGGTCGTGACGATCATCGCTCTTCTGCTGGGCGTGACGGCTGGCTTCGTGTTGTCGCGAGGCGATTTCCGCGGCAAGAACGCGATCTCCGCGGCATTCCTGTCGCCGCTCGTGCTGCCAACCGTCGTCTTTGGCGTGGCGATGCTCCAGTTCGCGACGATACTCGGATTCGCCCACTCGTTCATATCGCTCGTCATTGGCCACATCGTCGTGGTGCTTCCCTACGTCGTCCGTACCACGCTGGCCACGCTCGCACGGTTCGATACGACCACGGAGGAGGCGGCGCTGGATCTAGGCGCGCGGCCGTTCACCACCTTCATGCTGGTCACATTGCCGCAGATAAAATCCGGCATCATTGCAGGCGGCCTGTTTGCCTTCATATTTTCTTACAGCAACGTCGAGATCAGCATCTTTCAGTCCCGGGATGCCCTGATCACCTTCCCGGTCAAACTGTTCGACTATGTGCAATACAGTCTGGACCCATTGCTCGCGGCAGCTTCGGCGATCACGGTACTGTTTGCGATTGCGGCAATCATTCTGCTGGATCTCGCTGTCGGCATAGACAAGGCGTTAAGCGGTCGCTGACCCGGCCCAAAGGCACATCACTCGACAGTTGCGGCAGGTTTATATAGTGTACCAGATACCTAATTATCCGCGCGGAAGATGACATGGAAGACATGGCCTTCGATCCTGTCTCGCTCGAAATCCTGTGGAGCCGGCTGATCTCCATCACCGACGAATCCGCCGCGGCACTGCTTCGTACCTCGTTCTCGACGATCGTGCGGGAGTCCAACGACTTCGCCGTTTCGCTGATGGATGCTAACGGCAATTCGCTTGCGGAAAATTCAGCGGGGATCCCGTCCTTTGTCGGTACATTGCCGCGAACCCTCGTGCACTTCCTGAAACGATTCCCGAAGGAGGATTGGCGACCTGGCGACTGTGTCATCACCAACGACCCCTGGATGGCAACGGGGCACCTGCCGGACGTGACAATGGTGGCACCCGTCTTCCATCGCGGCACGCTGGTCGCATTCTCTGGGACCATCGCGCACCTGCCCGACATCAGCGGCGCGCTGTGGTCGGCCGACTGTCGGGAACTTTTTGAGGAAGGTCTGCGCATCCCGCCGATCAGAATGCTGGTCGAGGACCGGCCGGTTGAAAACGTCATGGAATTCATCCTTGGCAATGTAAGGGTACCAGATCAGGTGCTGGGCGATCTCAATGCCCAGATCACGGCTCACCGCGTCTGTGCGCGACGCCTGGCAGAATTCCTCGACGATGCCAACATGGTTGACCTTGCCGCGCTCTCAGAGACTTTGCAGGGACACGCTGAACGCGCAATGCGGGCGGCAATCGCCACTGTGCCGGACGGCGTCTACCGCCACGAACTCAAAGCCGACGGCTTCGACGCCGACGAGACTCGCATCCACTGCACTCTGACCGTCGACGGCTCGAATCTGCACGTCGACTATGCGGGAACCTCGCCGCAGATCGGCCGCGGCCTGAATTCCGTGATGAACTACACCTATGCCTACTCGGTCTATCCGATCAAATGCGCGCTCGATCCGCTCACCCCGCGCAATGCCGGCTCGTATCGTTCCGTCAGCGTCGATGCACCGTTGGGCTGTCTACTCAATCCACGCTATCCGGCGCCGGTGGGTGCGAGGCAGTTGACCGGGCATTTGCTGGCGGGTGCCATATACGGCGCGCTCGCACAGGCCGTGCCGGACAAGGTGATTGCGGAATGCGGCAGCGCGCCGACAGCACGCGCGGTGTTCAGCGGCGTCGATCGCCAGGGGCATCGATTTTCCCAGATCCTGTTCGCCAGCGGCGGCATGGGCGCAGGCCCTGGACAGGACGGACTTTCCTGCACCGCCTTCCCGACCAATACCGGGGCCGGAAGCATCGAGTCGTTCGAAAGCATTTCGCCGTTGATCGTCTGGTGCAAGCAACTGCGTCCCGACTCCGGCGGCGCTGGCGAGTTCCGCGGTGGGCTCGGACAGGAAATCGAGGTTGAGGTGGTTTCGCCGGAACCGGTGCACCTCTCGTTGTTGTCCGATCGTCAGAAACACGCCGCTCAGGGATCGCTTGGTGGATCGCCGGGCGCTTTGGTGGAGATCCTGTTCGCCGACGGCACGCGTCCGCATCCGAAGTCGCGTACCACATTGAAACCGGGAGACCGGTTGATCATGCGCTACAGTGGCGGCGGCGGTTACGGCGATCCTGCGAAGCGCGGCAAAGCCGCCGTCGCTGACGACCTGCGCGAAGGTCTGATCTCTGACGTCGGCGCGCGGAACTACGCCCAATGAGCAGCTTGATCCGCATGGGTGTCGATGTCGGCGGCACGTTCACCGATTTCGTCCTGGTCGATGGGTTGCGCGACCGTATCTACACAGGCAAGCGCCTCACCACCGAAGGCGATCCCAGCCAGGCCATCCTGGACGGCGCGCAGCGCTTGGTGGACGAAGCGTCCATCACGATTGGCCAGATAGCCGGCGTGATCCACGGAACCACACTGGTCGCTAATACCATCATCGAGCGGAGCGGCGCCAAGGTAGGGCTGATCACCACGCGTGGGTTCCGCGATTCGATCGCGATCGGCCGAGAGTTACGATACGACCTCTACGACCTGCTCATGGAACAGCCGCAGCCCCTCGTCCCGCGTCACCTGCGGCTGGAAGTGGATGAGCGCCTGGACGCATTGGGAACAGTCCTTCGCCCATTGGACGAAGCCCAGTTGCGCGATGCCGTTACGCAACTGACCACGGAAAAGGTGGAGGCAATCGCGATCTGCTTCCTGCACGCCTATCGCAACGACATCCACGAGAAACGTGCGCGCGCGATTGTTCAGGCGATGGCGCTCGATGTGCCCGTGAGCATCTCATCCGAAGTCGCGCCGGAAATACGCGAATTCGAACGCAGTAGCACGACCACTGCCAACGCCTACGTTCAGCCATTGATGCAAGGTTACCTGGCGCGGTTGGAAGAGCGTCTGAAGGCTCAAGGCCTGGTCGGCCACGTGCACGTCATGCTGTCCGGCGGTGGCGCCACCACGATCCGTGCGGCGCAGGCGTTTCCCATTCGGCTTATTGAATCGGGGCCAGCCGCGGGGGCAATGGCAGCGAGTTTCTACGCCAGGTTGATGGGCCTCGACCACGTCATTTCGTTCGATATGGGTGGCACCACCGCGAAGATGTGCCTGATAGACGATTGCCGTCCGCAGCACGCGCATGAGTTCGAAGCGGCACGCGTCCGCCGCTTTCGCAAAGGGTCCGGCCTTCCACTGAAGGTTCCCGTGATCGACCTGATCGAGATCGGTGCCGGCGGAGGTTCGATGGCGCGGATCGATGGCATGGGTCTGCTCAAAGTGGGACCGGAAAGCGCCGGCGCAGATCCGGGGCCGATTTGTTACCAGCGTGGCGGCACGCAACCGACGGTGACCGACGCCGATCTGGTGCTTGGCTATCTCTCCCCTGACTACTTCCTCGGTGGCGAGATGCAGCTCGATCTGGCCTCTGTGCGAGAGAGCGTTGCAGCGCTTGGTGCGCCGCTCAAGCTGGATGTCACGGCGACCGCCGCGGGCATCCACAGCATCGTCAACGAGAACATGGCCGCCGCCACCCGCATGTACGTGGCGGAGAAGGGCCGCGACCCGCGGCAATACAGCATGATCGCGTTTGGTGGCGCCGGCCCAGTGCATGCCTACGGGCTGGCGAAGCTGCTGAAATTGCGCCGCATCGTGTGCCCGCTTGGTGCCGGTGTCATGTCGGCGCTCGGGCTTTTGGTGGCACCTCCGGCGATCGACTATGTCCGCAGCTATGTCACCCGGCTCAACGATATCGACTGGAGACATGTCAACCAGCTGTTTGATGGCATGGAACGGGAGGCACGCCGTCTGCTGACGGATGCCGGAGCGCAAGAGGTGACGTTCGAACGCAGAGCGGATATGCGACATGTCGGGCAGGGTTTCGAAATCGACGTGCCGCTGCCGAATGTGGCGCTAGGGCCGGATGCGCTTGGTTCTATCCGAGAAAGCTTCCTGACGACCTATAATCGCCTGTTCGATCGTCGGGTCGAGAGCGTTCCGATCGAAGCGCTGAGCTGGCGGCTGACGGCGACAGCGCCGATGGGCGAGGTTGCGTTGAATTTCGTCCGGCCCGGCGAGTCCGGCAGCCGCGCACCGTTGAAGGGCCGCCGCCAGGTACATTTTGCAGGTATCGGCTTTGTCGATTGCCCCGTGTACGACCGTTACGGCTTGCGCGTTGGCGACCATCTCGACGGGCCGGCGGTCATCGAGGAGCGCGAGTCGACAATTATCGTGGGACCGGATGGCCGCATCACGATCGATCGCTTCCTGAGCGTGGTGATAGATATCTCCGCTGGCACTGTGAAGCAGGATTGAAGCGATCACGGCAAAGCGGCAACCTCCGTGTCCAGGCGTCTTTGATAGGGGTCACCCATCTCGCAAGTCCTGACTGCCGTACCGCCCGGCGATGGCGCCAATCCGCGGGCGAACCTCGTGGTGGTCGAGCGTGTGACGAAGTCCTACGGGTCGGTGCAGGCGCTGGCCGGCGTGTCACTGACGGTGCAGCGTGGCGAGTTTCTGTCCATGCTCGGGCCCAGTGGCTGCGGCAAGACCACGCTGCTGCGCGCGATTGCCGGTTTCGTCGTGCCAACCTCGGGCGACATCCTCATCGATGGCCACAGCATGCTTCCGGTGCCCCCACATTTGCGCCCGGTCAACACGGTGTTCCAGCACTACGCGCTGTTTCCGCATATGACGGTCGCCGACAACGTCGCGTTCGGTCCGAGACGCCATCGCATCGGCAAGGCGGAGACCGCGCGACGAGTGGAACGCATGCTTGCAGCTGTCGGTATGGAATCGTACGGCGGCCGCTATCCGCACGAGCTGTCCGGCGGGCAGCAGCAGCGTGTTGCGCTGGCGCGCGCCTTGGTCAATCAGCCACAGGTCCTGCTCCTCGATGAGCCGTTGGGTGCGCTTGATCTCAAGCTTCGCAAGCGCATGCAGATAGAGCTGAAACGACTCCATGAATCGCTCGGCATGACCTTCATCTATGTCACGCACGATCAGGAGGAGGCGCTCGTGATGTCGGACCGCATCGCGGTCATGAACCATGGTCAGATCGTGCAGCTAAGCAGCGGTGCGGAACTCTATCGCGATCCGGTGTCGTGCTACGTCGCCGATTTCATCGGCGAGGCAAACCTGATTCGTTGTGACGCAGGACCGGACGGCAGGATGCGCCTCGAAGCGTCCGATGAGATGCTGCCCTTCAGCTCGCCGCAACCTGGCCCGATTACCTTGATGGTGAGGCCGGAGCATATCGAGATCGGCATCCCGCAATCGGACTCCGATACGGCACGGCTTAGCGCGCGGGTGCGCGACGTCAGCTTTGTCGGGCAAGGTTGGCGCGTCTTCGCGGTGCTGGCGTCCGGCCAGGAAATCACCGTACTCCTGCGCGCATCCGGTCTGGTCGAGCGATTGCATGCCGGCGAAGACACAACGGTCTGGTGGCCGCGCGCGTGCAGCCGCGTGCTAACCAGTTGATCGTTTCCGAAGGTCCCACCGGTCCAGCAAACGGTACGTGTTCAGCAGCGCGCCAACCAGCGGACGCGCGAAGGGCTTCACCCGGATCGGCCGCAAAGGCGTATCAGGCAGCATCCAGTCTTGCTCGGCGACCCCGCTCAATCGCCTGAAAACCTCACGACCGAGCAGCGTGCCGAACGCGATTCCCCGGCCGCTCAATCCGATCGCCGCCAACACGCCGGGAGCCAGCCGATGGATATGGGGATATTGTTCCTCTGTCATGCCAACCCACCCCGCAACCGCGTAATCCCATGCCAGATCCCCAACCTGGGGAAAAACGTCGCGGAGCCGCCGGCTGCTCTTGGCGGTGAACGGGGCGCCGCCGTTGCTGAATGCCGGGCCGTCGACACTCATGTGCAGGCGCCCGTCCGGACGGGGACGAATTCCGGAATAGAGGCGGCGCGTATCGCTCAACGATTGTCCACCAGGCAGCACGGAGCGGCGCAAATTGTCACTCAATGGCGCGCTGACCAGTTGGTAGGCCCGTAAGGGGATCAGCGATTGCCGCAAGCCTGGCCAGAGGTCATCCGTGTACGCGTCAGTGGCAAGTACCACGTCTGGGGCTTCGATTTCGCCCCCCGCTGTTCTGAGCGTCCATGTCCCGCCGGTTCGCTGCAGCCCCAGGACGCGGCTGCTTTCGAACAGCACGGCACCGGCATTCACGGCCGCTCGCGCCAATCCGCGCGCATAGCCGAGCGGATTGAGCGTGCCGCCGCGCCGATCTAGCAGCGCTGCCTGATAATAGCGACTTCCGGTCATTGTCATAACCGCCTCTCCGTCAATGCGCTCGACATCGGCGGCGCGGTCGCGCCAGAAGTTTGCCAGGCGATCCAGACCGGCAATTGCCGATGCATGATGTGCGGCAAAGATCAAACCAGTGCGATTTGCCTCACATGCGATGCCGTGGCGCGCAATCAGCTCGAACACGAGATCAGGGCCACCGCCCAGCCCGGTCACCAGCCGCTCGCCCCAGTCGGGGCCGAAATGCCGCAGCACCGAGACGTCGTCATGTTTCGCGTACGGGACAACCTGGCCAAAGGCGCGTCCGGACCCACCCCAACCCACTTCTCGCGCTTCGAGCACGACAACCCGGCTGCCGCTTTCCGCCAGGCGAAGCGCACTGGACAAACCGGTGTAGCCAGCACCAACGATCGCGACATCAGCCTTCAGTCGCTCGTTCAATGTCGGTGCGTTGAGCGGCGGCGGCGCGGCCTGCGCGTAAGCGAGGGATAACGGCGTGACGTCTTCGACAGGTCCTGCTGCGGCCATCGGTTCTGCGCATCCTTGCGACACCAAATAGGGAAATAGTATACGAAATCTACGGGCAACGAACACCCGCCAGCGGAGTGGCAGTGCGACCGACAACGGATGCCTTGATCACCGATGGGCGCGGCAGCGCCACTCAGATCGTGGTCGTCGGCGGCGGGCTGATCGGCCTGAACTGCGCGTTCCAACTGCGAGGCCTTGGCGCGCAGCTTGTCGTCGTCGATCCGGGAAACCTGCGTGACGCCGCATCGTACGGCAATGCCGGTCAGCTCGCGTCCGGTGAGGTCGTACCGATCTCGGGCCCGGGGGTGCTGCGCGCGCTGCCAAGCTGGCTGATGGACCCGCTCGGGCCTCTGGCCATTCGATGGCGATACCTGCCGCGGATGAGCCCATGGCTGATCCGATTCCTGCGCGCCGGTCGGCCGGACATCGTCGCGGCGATTTCACGCAACATGGCGGCGCTATGTGCCCGCATGCACGACGACTTCCAGCCCGTCCTGGCGGCAATCAACGCGACTGATTTGTTGCGTCCCGGACCGCTACTTCAGCTCTACGATTCGCGGCCTCACTGGGAGAGCCAGGGATGGCGCTGGCAACTCCGCGTCGACGCCGGTACCCGCCACACGTTGCTCGACCGCGCGGCGCTACACGCGGCCGAGCCCGCACTGTCGGATGCCGTTGGCTTTGCCGTGGCATACACCGATCGCTCGTTCATTGCGGATCCCGGCGATCTCATGCTTGCGCTGAAAGCACGCCTGGTCGAGGACGGTGTCCGCTTCATCAACGGCAAGGTTCAGTCATTCGATCGCCACGCCGATACGATCACCGGAGTTGTCCTGGCAGATGGCACCCGGGTTCCGGCAAACGCCGCGGTGATCGCAACAGGTGCCTGGTCCGGATCGCTCGCCGCGGGTCTCGGCGATCAGGTTCCGCTTGAGACAGAGCGTGGCTATCACGTCGCCCTGCCGCGGCCTGGCGTTGCGCTGCGCCACCCGCTGTCACACGTTCGGCGAGGCTTCGCCATGATGCCGATGCGCCACGGCCTTCGCCTTGCCGGCACGGTGGAATTTGCGGGTCTGGCAGCCGCACCCAGGTGGGAGCGTGCACGACGGCTGATCGAAAGTGCCCGCACGCTGCTGCCGGGCTTGTGCACGGACGACGCCGAATTCTGGATGGGCCACCGGCCATCGATGCCGGACTCCTTACCGGTGATCAGCCGTGCCACCAACGTCGGCAATGTTGTCTACGCGTTCGGCCATGGTCACATGGGTCTCAGTTGGTCCGCGACGACGGGTCGGCTGGTCGCCAGCCTGTTCAGTGGAACAACGCCGCCGATCGATCTGGTGCCATTTGAGGTATCCCGTTTTGCCGAACGCAGCAGGAAGCGGCGATGATCTTTACCGAGGACGCACTCACAGCGCTCATCGCTCGGGTGCTGACGCGGCAGGGCATGAGCGAGCACAACGCCCGCATCGTCGCCGCATCGGTCATGGCCGCCGAGCGTGACGGCGCGCACAGCCACGGCCTGCTTCGCCTGGAAGGCTATATCAGTACACTGCGCAGCGGGTGGGCTGATGGCGGCGCAATCCCGCTAGTCACGGATGCCGCGCCCAGCCTGGTCCGCACTGACGCTGCCAACGGGTTCGCACAGGTTGCGCTTGCAGCCTCAGACGCACTGCTGCGCCAGAAGGTGCAAGCGACGGGACTGGCTGCTGTATGCATCCATGACTCGCACCATTTCGCCGCGCTGTGGCCAGATATCGAGCCGTTCGCCGCCTCCGGTTTCATCGCGCTGACCATGGTGAATGCACGCAGCCGTCTCGTCGTTTGGGGCGCGCAACGCAAGGTCCTGGGTACCAATCCGATGGCGTTCGCGATTCCTCGGCGTGACGGGCCGCCCATGATCTGGGATCAGGCCTCCAGCCGTTGGGCCCAGGGCGAAGTGTTGCTTGCCCGGCGGACCGGCAACGCGGTTCCCGCCGGGATTGGGCTTGATGCAGACGGGCAGCCCACGACCGATCCTGCCGCCATACTTGATGGCGGTGCTGTCCTGCCGTTCGGTGAGCACAAGGGCGCCAGCATTGCCTTGATGATCGAGGTGCTGGCCGCAGCTTTCACGGGTGGCCGGTTTGGTTTCGAGGATCGGTCGTCTGCATTTCCTGGGGCGCAGACCAGCAACGCAGGGCAATTCCTGTTGCTTGCTGATCCCGCACGAACTGCCGGTTCGGCCTTTGGTGATCGGATCGAAGCGCTGATCGCGCAGTTGCGCGGCGCTGGATCGGAACGGCTGCCAAGCGATATCCGCTACGCCAAACGCGAAAGGGCCCGGCAACATGGCATCGAGATCAGTGACCGGGTCCACGCCCAGATTCTGCAGTTTCTCAAGGAGTGATCGTCTCCAAATCGATACGGCCTTCAAGGAACAGCGTGGCTGCCGCTGAGAGCTGGATAAATGCCCCTTGATCGATACAGTGAATTGCCCCCCCGCGACCCGATAGCTGACGCGCGAGCAATGCTGTCTTCCCCAGCGTGGCCGACCAGTACGGGACCAGTTGCGCGTGCGCCGAGCCGGTGACCGGATCTTCCGGGATTCCCTTTGCAGGAGCGAAATAGCGCGAAACGAAATCACATCCAAAGCCGCCCCCTGGGGCGGTGGCGATGACACCGGGCAAATCGAGAGCGGCTGTCCGAACCAGATCAGGCGCCAATTGAACAATTTTCGTCGGATCATCAAACACCGCGACGTACGACGCCCCACGCAACGTTATCAGCGGCGTCGCGCCGAGGGCGGCTTGCAGCGCAGGTGGCGTCGAACAGGTTTCCGGGACACGCGCCGGCAATCGCATTGCGTAGCCACCATCCTGGCGAGCCACTGTAAGCAAACCAGCTTGTGTCGTAAACTCAACTGACGTGCGTTCCGGCTCCAAACGATTGAACACCACCCATGCCGTCGCCAGCGTCGCGTGGCCGCACATCGATTCTTCCACCACCGGGGTGAACCATCGCAGCGCGTATTCCGCGTGTGGCACCAGGAACGCCGTCACCAAACCGATCTCGGCGGCTATTGCCTGCATCAGCTGCTCAGGTATGGGATGCGGCAAGACGCAGACCCCTGCCGGGTTGCCCGTCAGCGGCCGCTCGGCAAACGCGTCAACCTGAAAATAGGCGACGTGGCTCAACAGCACGAACCGGGATTTGGTCCCGCGCCAAGCACACACTCCGTCGCATGGATGTGGCGCATCACACGTCGCACCGCGGCGACTTCGTCACGTGCTTCGACCGCCTGGAGAATCCGCCGATGCGCACGGGCTATGACGAGCGCCTCTTCCCGCGTGCCCGTATAGCGCAGGCCCAGAACGACCTGTCGGATCAGACCGCCAATGATCGCCAGGACATTGTTGTGCGTGCATTCGCCAAGCAGCGAGTGAAATCGATTGCTCTGCTCGCGCACCAGTTCCGTATCGTCCGGGTGCCGCTCGATCAGCGTAATCGTCTCGCGCACCCGGGCCAAATCTTCCTGTGTTGCATAAGCGATCGCCCGCTGGATGATCAACGGCTCGATCAGCCGCTGCGCCTCGTGTACGTCGCGAACGGTGGTTCGCTGCAGGCGCAGGATCAGATCCAGGTTCGCGCCGAGACGTTCCGGATCCGGGTTGTGCACAACGGCGCCTCCATTGCGGCCGGCCTGGAGTACGACCAGCCCTTCGGCCTCCAGCAACCTCAATCCCTCCCGCACCACGGCGCGGCTGTAGCCGAATTGGGTGATCAGGTCCTTCTCCGGCGGCAAACGGTCGCCGACAGCAAGCTTGCCTGACAGGACCGCGTCGCGCACCTGCTGAGCAATGATGACCGCAGCCTTCAGATTCTTGACGTTTGGAAACGCTATCATCCAGGCCTCACCTCATCCCCGTCCAAAGCCTTGCCGCAGCCGACACGAAGCTGTCGCATGATACAGACCAGTTCACCAGTGCGCCGCGGCGTGGCCTTGCCGCGGCGCCCTGACACTATATAAAGATACTAGTATAATGAATTGCAAGCCGCGCGAGCAGCGACGGGACAGGCAGTAGAATGGCAAACAGCGCCGATTTTGTCTGGATGGACGGCGAGATCGTACCCTGGGAACGGGCGACCATCCATGTATCCGCCGAGACCGTCTTGCGTGGGGCCAATGTCTTTGAGGGGATGCGTGCCTATTGGCGGCCGGACCGCGACCAATTGTACATCTTTCGCATCGAGGATCATCTGCGACGGCTACGCCAATCCGCCAAGATCATGCGCATGACGATCCCCTACTCCGACGCCGAGCTGACTGCCGCCTTCATCGAACTGATCCAGCGCAACCGGTTCCGGGACAACGTGCATTTCCGGCCGGTGGTCTATTTCGATCATGGTGAAGCCAACGCCTGGCTACCGGATGAGATACGAACCGGCGTGTTCGTCCTCGCCTATAGCCGGCCGACGAGCCGTGCATCGATGGAGGGCATACAGAGCTGCACCAGCACCTGGCGGCGTAACAGCGACGTATCCAGCCCCTCGCGAATCAAGGCTGCCGGCAACTACCACAATTCTCGCCTGGCGCATGTGGAGGCACGCATCAACGGGTTCGGCATGCCGGTGATGCTCAACGAGCACGGCAAGGTCTCCGAGGGACCGTCCAGTTGTCTGATGTTGGTTCGCGACGGTGTGGTCATTACGCCCGGCTCCAGCGCCGATATCCTGGAGAGCATCACGCGGGACACCCTGATCCGGCTGTTCCGCGAGATGGGTGTGCCGGTGGTCGAGCGCGACGTCGATCGGACCGAACTGTATATCGCGGATGAGCTGTTCTTCTGCGGCAGCGGTGCCGAGGTCCTGCCGGTCCGCTCGATTGATCACTACCCTGTCGGAGATGGTGAGGTGGGTCCGCTCACCCGTCGCATCCGCGCACGGTATTTCGAAGTCGCGCAGGGTTTAGTGCCTGAATACACACACTGGGTGTTACCGGTGTTCGGCCCCGGCGAGCCGCGCGAGCCGCTGCATTCCGCCGTCTCAGGATTGGCCGCACCCGCCGCGGAATGACTACGGGCGTGTAGTGGATGACGATGGACGCTCAGAAATCCTCGCACAGCCGCAAGATGTCAAACAAGTCGGTATGAATATTGTGGCTCGCGACTGAGTCATCAACCTGTAGAGCATGTCCCTGTGAATCAACACCGAAACGGGACCCCTTAAAGAAAGGCGTCGGATTTTCCCCGACGCCGCAACGACCATCGCCGCCGACAATCGCCTCGTCCATCACGCCACGATCTTCGAGTTCAACGTCGAGAGCTTCCGGCGCCGTACCGCCACCGCAGCAGCCGAGATCGCCGCCTGATTGTCGTCGATGGTTGTCGTCGCCGGAGCCCTGCGACATTCTCGGCATTGTGCTCGAACCCGACGCCCTCGTTGTCCGCGCTGAAATCCACATCGCTGGCATCCAGCCGCCGGTCACCCGCACGCTCGAACTTCCCATGGACCTCAATCTCGCCCAGCTTCATGAAGTGCTGCAGGCGACGTTCGGCTGGACTGATAGCCACCTTCACCAGTTCGACGTCGGCGGCCTGACCTACGGCGCGCCTGAGTTCGACCAGGACGGAGGGACCGACCGCCAGACCTTCGAGGCAAGCGGCGTGCGCCTCGCCGACTTCGCCATTCCCTATGACGCACCGCTCATCATCGTCTACGAATACGACTTCGGCGACAGCTGGACTCACGTCATCGAAATGACCGCCACACCGCGCGAAGCTGGCGTCAAATACCCGCGCTGCATCGCCGGCTCTCGCGCCGGACCGCCCGAAGACGTAGGCGGCACATCCGGCTACACCGACTTCCTGGACGCTTGGAGCGATCCGCTCCACGAAGAACACCAGCACATGCGCCGATGGGTCGGACGAAAGTTCGATCCCGAGCGCTTCGATCTTGATGACAACAACAAAGCTATCGTACGCGCAATCCGACGATCGAAGGGCAGCTACCGCTTCCGCCATGACAACTGAATCGGACATCTCACTTGTCACCGCCCGGACATCGAATTTGGCGTTGCACATCTGATCGTGGTCAGTCGCCGAGAGGTGCACATCTCAGGGCCCAAGCGCGCGCTGGCCAAGGCGGCCAGTGCGGACCCGCTGGGCCCAATGCCGGACGTTCTTACTTTTGTTCAGCAGCGTCTCGACGCGGTGCTCGATCAGCTCCGGATCGCGATGGTCCGTGAAACAGCCGGCGAGCTTGCGTGTCAGGCCAAGCCGCTGGTCGGTGGCGCCCAGCAGCAGCGCGCCGGCATCGGAGGTGATAACCCCGCCATCGAAGTTGGCCACCACTTTGCGGCCTTCAACAGGTGCAAACTCGAACAGTGTTGCGCTACAGTCTGTGAGCATCGGGGATCTCCTCCGCAGAGTAAGAGGGGCAAAACCCCGGGCACGCAGGTGCAGCATTGGCACGACGATGCAACCGCGCCCTGAGAAGTCCGCCATTCCTCGCCGTTCAGGCATGGATCAATCCGTGTCCGATCGGCGGTTCGCCCGGGGTTTTGCCC
>DATHNE010000155.1:0-6654 GCA_035486355.1 Acetobacteraceae bacterium | reverse complement strand
GACGCCGTGTGGGGGCCGGACATCCATGTCGAGCCGCGCACGGTGGACGTGCATATCCGCCGGCTGCGCAAGGCGATCAACGGGCCAGAGGAGCTGGACGTGGTGCGCACGGTGCGGGCGGCGGGGTACGCGCTGGATACGGAGCCGGTCTGAGCGTCGCGTTCGTATATCGATGCCCGCATACGCAGGAGCAGCCAGGAGGGGTGCGCCCCTCCTGTGACCTAGCTCACTGACGTTTTCCCGATTATTTCCGAAGCTGTGACCTGACGGACGGAGGCCGCGGCCCTGTGGCCTGGTTCTCCGCCGTCGAATGGGCACGGTACAGGAATGTTCCGACGTGTCCTCATGCTTCCATGACACCAAGGAGAGTGGGCCATGTCTGCTGAACTTGCTGGAAAGACCATCGCCGTCACGACGCGGAAAAGCATGAACACCGACGAGATTGTCGAACTCGTTCGGTCGGTGTTCGGCGCGACAAGCTGCCCTCGCTGCACGTCGGGTGGCTTCTTCACCCTGCGCGAGGAAGTCGAACTGCCGATGAGCACTGCGATACAGGCAAAGGCCGTGATGAGCTGAACGTCACGGCTGTGGACTGATATGATGATGAGGGACCCGCGCGAACTTGGGATCGGCGTTGTCTATTCACCCCGGTTGGCGCGGGTTCTCGATCTTGATCTGGTCGATGTGCTGGAGGTCGAGCCGCAGATGTTCTGGCGGGCGACCGGTGATCCCGATGATCCGATCGCGATCGATGATGCGCAGTTCTCGACGCTGCGGGCATTGCCGCAGCACAAGCTGGTGCACAGCGTCACGCTACCGGTGGGCAACAGTCAGCCGCACGACCCGCGCGCGTTGGCCTGTCTGCGGCGGAACATCGACGTGCTGGATGCGCCTTATGTCAGTGAGCATCTGAGTTTCAATGCGTTCGACCATGGTTCGGAACGGTTATGGGCCGGTTTCTTCCTGCCACCGCTGCAGGACCGGCAAGCTGTGGCGATCGCCGCGACGCGGATCGACGAGATGCGCGGTGCGGTAGGTGTGCCGGTGGCATTCGAGACCGGCGTGAATTACCTGCGGCCGCGGCCCGATGAGCTGTCCGATGGGGCGTTCATCCGGCAGGTGGCGGAGGCAGCGGATTGCGGCATTCTGCTGGACCTGCACAACCTGCTGACCAATGAGCGGAACGGCCGCGCGTCCGCGCGCGCGGTGTTCGCGGAAATTCCCGCCGACCGGGTGTGGGAGATCCATCTTGGCGGCGGCATGCCGTATCGCGGCTACTGGCTGGACTCGCACAGCAGTCATATCGATGATGCGCTGCATACGATGACACGCGAGATTGTCGATGCCTGCCCGAACCTGCGGGCGATCATCTTCGAGATCATGGACCAGTATGTTGGCGAGCCGGCGCGCGAGGCATTGCAGGGCGACGTACGCCGCATGCGCACGCTGTGGACGGAACGCGGGCGTCCGACGCGGATCAATCTGCGTGCGCTACCGGAACGACAGACCGAGGCACCTGATCCAGGCACCGCGCTGCGCCGTGCCAACACACTTGGCGCCTTGGCTGTTGGCCGCGCGCCGCGGGATCCGGATCCGGCGCTGACCGATGACCCTGCGGTGGCGCTCTATGCCGACCTCGTCGCCAGCATGCGTGAGGGCGTGCTGTACGAGGCGCTGCCCTTCCTGGTGCGCCTGCTGCTGCTGTCGATCGGGCCACCCGCGACGATGCAACTGATCACCGCCTTCCATGCCGCGCTGCCACCGGAGCAGTTCGGTGCCGACGAAGCGCGGCACTTCCTCGTCTATGTGCGGCAGCAGGCATTGGACGTCCGATATCTGGATGAGGTTCTGGCGTTCGCGGAGGCATTACTCGCGCTGGACGGCACGTGCGAGACACGGCGGGTGCGCTTCACCTGCGATCCCCTGGCATTGCTGCAGGCGTTACAGGAGCGGCGCCCACCCGGGGACTTGCCACCGCAGGACGTCGAGGTTGAGGTTGGCGCGGATGGCCTCTTGCGCCTTGCGGGCGACGCGATCGCGGACGTCGCCTGACGGTATTCGCGGACCATGGCTCCGCCCCGATCGCGTCGGGGGCACACATCGTGCCGCGGGTCCTGCCGGTGTGGGTCCTGCCGGTTGGCGATCGACGCAACATGGTGGATGATCGCGGGATCACGGGCGGCCATCCGGTCGATCATCTCGGTGGGGTGTGCCCCTCGCACCGACCCAACGCAGACGCTTCCGTTCCGACATACGAACGGGCTTGCCAGGGCAAAGGAGCAGAGCATGGAATATCGTCGTCTGGGGCGTAGTGGCCTCAAGGTTTCCGAGATTTGCCTGGGCACCATGACATTCGGTCGCGGCAGTGACACAGCCGCGGTGGACCGCATCGTCCAATCCGCGCTGGACGCCGGCGTGGTGTTCTTCGATACCGCCGACGGCTACAACAACGGGGACGCCGAGGTGATGCTGGGCGAGGCACTGAAATCGCGCCGGCGTGATGTGGTCATCGCGACAAAAGTGTTCAACCCCATGGGGCCGGGCCCGAACGCGTCCGGCATGTCGCGCGGTCACATCATGCAGGCGGTGGAAGACAGTCTGCGCCGCATGGGGACGGATTATGTCGACCTGTATTACATCCATCATGTCGATACGCAGACGCCGCTGGAGGAGATGCTGCGCGCGTTCGACGATCTGGTTCGGCAGGGGAAGGTTCGCTACACCGGCTGCAGCAATTACGAAGCCTGGCGGCTGATGGAGGCGCTGTGGATCAGCGATAGCAAGGGCCTCGCGCGGTTCGAGGCCTATCAGCCGCAATACAGCCTGGTGGTTCGCGACATCGAGGAAGAGCTGGTGCCCGCCTGCGAGCTGAAAGGGCTGGGAATGGTGGTGTGGTCGCCGCTTGCTGGCGGCTATCTGTCGGGCAAGTACCAGCCGGGCCAGTTGCGCGTTGCGGGAACACGCTCGGCGGAGAACTGGGGATTGCCGTCGCGGTTCTTCCATCCAAACCATGAGACGATCCTGACAGAACTGCTGTCGGTCTCGCGGGAGCTTGGGCGCGAGCCCGCGCAGGTGGCGATACGGTGGGTGCTGGAGCAGCCGATGGTGAGCAGCGCGATCGTCGGTGCACGCAGCGCCGAGCAACTCGCGGGCACGCTGGCGGCCACCGGCTGGACATTGCCACGGGATGCGCGGGCGCAACTGGACAAGGCCTCGGCATCGCCGCGACGCTATCCGCGCAGCATGGAGGATACGATGACGGAACGGCGTAACCAGGCGATGCGGATGCCCTGATCCGTACAGGAGGCTTGCCATGCCAAAGATGATTGCCATGACCATCCCCGAGGCCGGCGCCGGCTTCCAGCGGGTGGAGCGCGACCTGCCCGCGCCGGGACGGCACGAGGTGCGCATCCGCGTGCTGGCCTGCGGCGTGTGCCACAGCGATTCCCTCACCGTGCAGGGGCTGTTTCCCGGCATATCCTATCCCCGCACGCCCGGGCACGAGGTGATTGGCGTGATCGATGCGATCGGTCCGGACGTGGACGGATGGACGCTGGGCGAGCGGGCCGGTGTGGGCTGGTTCAGCGGCGCCTGCGAGCACTGCCACAACTGCCGGCGCGGCAACTCGTTCGCCTGCGAAACCATTCAGGGCGCCACGGGGGTATCGCGCGACGGCGGCTATGCCACGCATATGCTGGCCGACGCCTCGGCGGTCGCGCATGTGCCGACGGATCTCGATCCGGTGGAATCGGCGCCGCTGCTGTGTGCCGGGATCACGACGTTCAATGCGCTGCGCAACTGCGGGGCGGGGCCGGGCGACGTGGTGGCGGTCCATGGCGTGGGCGGGCTGGGCCATCTGGCCATCCAGTTCGCTGCCCGGCAGGGGTTCCGCACCGTGGCGATCAATCGCGGGCGCGACAAGGAAGCGCTGGCGCGATCGCTGGGGGCCCAGGACTATATCGACAGCGACGACGGCGATCCCGCCCAGGCGCTGATGGCGATGGGTGGCGCGAAGGCGATCATCGCCACCGTCACGCATGCCGGCGCGATGCAGGCGGTATCGGGAGGTCTGGGCGTGAACGGCACGATGATGGTGATCGGCGCGGTCGGCAATCTGACGGTGGATTCGCTGGCGCTGTTGGGCAAGCGGGCTTCGGTGAAAGGCTGGTATTCGGGCATCGCGTCGGATTCGGAAGACACGCTGCTGTTCAGCCAGCGTAACGGTATCGCGTCGATGAACGAAATCTATCGGCTGGAGCAAGCCCAGGCGGCGTATGACAGGATGATCAGCGGCAAGGCGCGGTTTCGCGTGGTGCTGAAAATGGCCGATTAGGCTACGATCCCTCGCGGCGACGAAATCGGGGGAAATGGAGATGATCGATCCACAATCGGATCGTGTGCTGATCACCGGCGCGGCCGGGCGATCGGCACCGCTCTGCGGCACGGGCTGCGGGCGGACTGGCACCATCTGCGGCTGAGCGATGTGCGGCCGGTGCCGGACCTGGCGAACAACGAGGAAGCGGTCGTCGCCGATATCAGCGATCGCGCCGCGCTGGAGCGCATGATGCAGGGCGTGCGCGCGGTGGTGCACCTGGCGGGCGTGCTGGGGAATTACGATCTGGAGGACCTGTTCCGCGTCAACGCGCGCGGGCTGTTCGACGTGTTCGAGGCCGCGCGGCTGGCGGGTGTGGAGCGGATCGTGTTCGCCAGCAGCAACCACGCCTTCGGCTGCTATCCGATCACCGAGCCTGTCTCCCCTGCTCTGCCGCCGCGGCCGGACAGCCTGTACGGCGTGTTCAAGGTGCTGGGTGAGACGATGTTACGAAACTATTATGATCGGCACGGGATACGCGCAGTGTCGTTGCGCATTGGGACTTATCGGACGGAACCGATCGACCAGCGGTCACTGGCGACCTGGCTCAGCCCGCGTGACGTGGCGCAACTGGTCGATCTGTCGCTGCGGCATCCGGATCCGGGCTGCCTGGTGGTGAACGGCTACTCCGGCAATACGCGGCTGAAGACGTTCGATCCAAACTGGGAGGTGCTGGGGTATCAGCCGCGTGACAATGCCGAGGATTATCGCGAGATGCTGCGCGCCAAGGGGATCGACGTGGACAGTCCGGATCGGGATGCATGGGAATGGCCGGAGCACGGCGGGTCGCACGCACAGGCACCGGAGCGGCCGGCGCGCAAGGGATGATGAGCCTGGGCCGGGCGGCGTCTTGCGTCAGCAGCCCGTCCAGCGTCGCCACGTGACGACGCTATCGCACTGTCACATCGACCGGGATCGTGTGCGGCATCGGGCCGTTGGTGCGGACGGCGAAGTGGTCGGCGCCGGTGAAGCCTGTGGCCGGGCGATAGGCCAAGGCGATGCGACCGGACAGGCGTTGGGCAACGACCTCACCGTGCGCCGGTGGGTCGACAACGCTCACGCTCGGCACGATGTAGATCTGGCGGAAGGTCTGGGTGAACTGCAGCAGACACCAGCCGCCGTCGTTGCTCAGTTCCATTGACCCGTGCGGCGCCGTGTAGTCCTGACCCATATGGCCGAAGATCGGTAGCGCGGCGGCGCAGTCGTGCGCCGGCGGCAGGCCAGCAATCGGGATAGACGGGACCAGCTCCCCCGTCTCCTGCGGCGGGGTGAGCAAGGCGAGCATCGCAGCCATCCCCGCCAGGACGTGGCGCGGCCGGGCAGACGGCTCGGGGGTGTGGTTGTCACGCCACAACATCGCAGTGATGTAGGCGCCGCGGCGCCAGTTCCAAGGGGGGCAACACCGCTGCCTTGTCCCCCTGGTGCGAATCCGCTGCCTCTGTCTAAACCTGCTGTCACGACGCGGCGATTCGCTTGACCCGGTGATTTTTCCACACCACAGCGGCATGCATGGTCCCGTCGTCGGAAGACCGTGACAACCACTCGACCAAACCAGGAGTAGAGCATGTCCAAAGCCTTCATCGCCGAGGTTCTGCAAGGATCGGCCTCATTGACCGGCGCCGCGGCGAACCGGGCGGCCGGCGATCTGATGGACGCGATCGTCAAGTCCCTGAAGAAGGACGGCAAGTTCACCCTGCCCAGCTTCGGCACCTTCACCGTGCGCAAGACCAAGGCGCGCAAGGGGCTGAACCCGCGCACGGGCGAGTCGATCAAGGTGAAGGCTGGCAAAACGGTGCGGTTCAAGGCGTCGCCGTCGCTGAAGAAGGCCGTCTAGGTCTTCATTTCGGCTGGTTTCGGGTCAGGGCGCGCGCCGGCGCGGCCTGGCCCGTTTTCGTTTCGGCGTGCCGCGTGCGACGCTGGCGCGCATGACCGATTCAGGGGGAACAGCCGCCTTCTTGCGGGTGCTGCTGGTGTGCGTGGGCACGCTGGTAGTGCCATTGGATTCGATGGTGAACCTGGACTTCCCGTCGATCCTGCAACACTTCGCGCTGGGCATTCCGGACATCCAATGGGTGGTGATCAGCTACACGCTGACCCACGCGAGCCTGCTGCTGGTATTCGGCCGGATCAGCGACATGGTGGGCCACCGGCGGATCTTCCTGCTGGGGACGTTCTGGAGCGGCGCGGCGTTCGTCGCCTGCGGGGCGGCGCCGAGCTACGCGTGGCTGCTGGTGGCCCGCTGCCTGCAGGGCGTGGGCGCGGGGCTGGTGCTGAGCTGCGGG
>DATHNE010000154.1:0-13098 GCA_035486355.1 Acetobacteraceae bacterium | reverse complement strand
TCCCACTGTTCCGTGTGCGAACGAGCGGCAGCCTTCTGCGGACGTCAGTGCACAATGGGTCTTGCCGCCGGCATCGTTCGCAGCATCTGCCGCCGCGCGCGGGTGCAGGACAGGACAAGTTCGTGCATTTCATGCTCCGCTATTCGGGTGAACTCGCGAAGATGGCTGAGTGTGTCGGTGATGTCGGCCGGGGTGCCGGGTTTGGTGGGATTGTCGGCGACTTCGTGGACACCTTCCAGCATGGGGCGGATCTCAGCCAGCACGCCGAGCGCCCGGTGGGCGCGCTCCGGAAAATCGAGGCTTTCGTGCGCGCCAAACAAGCCCTCGATGAAGCCGTCAAGTTCCTCCCGGCGCATGAGCGCGATCGTCGCCAGCCCCTCTCGCGAAACCGGGACCGCAATGCGCGTGAGGCGGAATGGCGCCGAGCGTTCCTGGTGCCGGCTGAGCCGGTTCCAGAGGCCCATCACCAGCACGCCAATCAGCTCGTTCGCGGCGTCCAGCGTCTCGAACACCGGCAGCTTGCCGCCCCACAACGCTGACACCGTCTCGATGGGGGCCGACTGAATGGCGGGCGTGGCGATGTTGCCGAGGAAGCGGGTCCGCACCGCGTGGAACGGCACCAGACATTGGTAGCGCCGCAACAAGGCGCACACTTCTTCGTCGGTTGCGGCACGCAGCGGTTTCGGCATGGCCGCGTCAATGTCCCGTCTGATCGATCAACGTCCAAAATCCATGTTTCCGGCCGTGTTGTTTGCGGAGCTTCGCGAGATATATAGCGTCGCTCTCGATCGCGGCACCCGGCGGCAAACGCGTGGCCACGCGCATGGCAGAAACCAGGTCGCGCGCCGCATAGGGATACTGCTTGGACGAGGCGCGATCGAGAACGCTCTCGACCAGGTGCCGGTAGAGAAGCGTCGCTGCGTCAGGATATTTTTCCTCCAAGGACTGCGCGGCCGGTCGCAGAGTCTCGTAGGCGCGGCCGTCGAGGGCGGTGACCCTGTCACGCACGAGTGCTGCGGCACGATCCAGCGCTGGCCAGCCAACCAGAAACGCAAGCGCCAGGCCCGCAAGCTTGTGGCCAGAAGCGATCGCTAGTGCTTTCTGCTCGGCGTCGAAATCATCGAAGTCGGGGAGCCCTTTGAGATAGGCGCGCAGATGCGCGATGCTCAGTATCTGTTCGAACGTGGCCCAGCGTAACGCCTGAACCTCGTCCTTCCGCCCGAGCCCCGCCAGAGCTGCGATCCGCAGATCGACGTCTGCTCCACCCTCGTCCTCGCTCCGCCGTCGCGGTTTGTCGAGCCATTGCAGTGCCTCGGCGGGGCGCCTCGCGTCAATCAAGCGTTTCGCGATGTCGGACGCATGTCGATCCTCGAACCCGCCGGCACGCACGGCGGCGATATAGGCATCAGGATCGTGCTCCAGATCGGCCAAGGTCATGAGCCGATGGACCAAGGGCCAGCGTTGGTTGGCGTCGCGCCAGCCGTCATCCGGCCTCGCTGGAGGCAGAGCAGTCATCGCCTTCTCGGTGGCCCGACGCAGCACCGCGCGGCCGCCGGCGCCGAGCGCATCGCCGAAATGCTGAATGGTATCCGCATAGCTGCCGAAACCGTTGCCGTCACACATGGCCAGCACGCGGCGGGCGAGTGACGCTGTGTCTCGATCCGGATCGGCAGCGATCAGTCGGCCGAGATCGACCATCGCCTCCCCGAAAATCTCCTCGACACCACCCACGCCATCGCCTACCCGCTCGAGAACCCGATCAGCAATACCGACGAACTCCCAAAGGCGTTCGATCGCGACGCCTGGGCTCTGTGCCGCCAAGGTGGTGCCGATCGTCATCCTGATGTGGGCCAGTTCCTGGACAAGCGCCTTGCGCTTGTCCCAGTCGACGAAGGAGCGAGACCGGCCGATGGTCTGGATGCGTTTACCGAGTTCAGCGGCAAGCTTGCCCGGTCCTTTCGTACCCGCTAGCAACATGCGCAGCTTCTTGCGCAGGATCGAATCACTTTCGGCGTGCTCGATCAGGGCAACAGCCAACGCCGGTGCGCCCAGCGCCACCAGAGTTTCAGGAGTGATCGATTTTGTGGCGGCCATGGTGATCTCTGTGTGTCCCATCCGAATCGTCGTGTGCATGGCGATCATGGTTGCGTGAGGCGCGGCGGTGAAGCACCTGTCCTTGTGCGCCGTCCGACCGTGCTGAAGCTGGAGAAGCGTTTCATCTTCACCGTTGTGGCGCAGGCACAATGCGCGGCGGAGTACCTGCACGGCCTGCAAACCCGGCAAGCCGAGGAGGATATGGCTGCCGCATAGGCAGCCCCCTCCGGGAGAGCACGCATGCCGCTGCCCCGCTTCATCGAGATCGACCGGCCGCCGCTATCTCTGGCACGACCTGGTGGCGCCGCGCTGCGCCTAATCATTACGGCCCCGACCTTGACGCCCTCACTCAGACCCGCAACACCACTCGCTCCCGCACACCATCTAACACCGCGCGGTACGCCACGATCGCACGGTCCAGCGCGTAAGCGTTCGCGGTATTCACCGGAAACGCCCTTAGGCGCCCCGCGGCGAAGTCCGGCAGCAGCTCGCGCAACGCCGCTGCACTCGCACAACTGTCTAGTGCCAGTGAGTCAACGCCAACATAGGTATGTCGGCCGCGATAGAAGGCGCGGATATCGAAGGGCGCCGCCCGGTCGATCGTCGAGATCAGAACCTGCCGTCCTTCGAGGGCCATCGCCTGGTTTGCCACCGCGAAATACGGACTGCCCACCGTGTTGAACACGATATCTGCGCCGTGCCCGCCAGTCGCCGCCCGTACCGCGGCCGCGACATCTTCCGCCGCGTCGATCGTGCGCACCGGCCCATTCGCATGCCCAGCGTATGCTTCGTTGCGTCGTGTCACCGCAAAGACAGTCGCGCCCTGTGCCGAGGCAATCTGCACAGCGGCTTCGCCAACCTTGCCGTTGGCACCCATCACCAGGACGACCTCGCCGTATCGAGGGCTTCCAGCGCGGCGAAACCCCTCCTGCGCCGTGATGAATGGCACGCCGACCGCGCCCGCCTCGGCCAATGTCATTCCCGCGGGCACCTCGACTGCGGCCTTGCTGGGCAGCAGCAGATGTGTTGCATGCGAGCCATCACGCGTAATCCCCAGATCGCCACCCGACCCGAACACCGTCCGGCCGATCATCTCCGCCGGCCCGTTACGCACAACACCGGCCCAATCGCGTCCGGGTGTGCGCGGCCACACCGCGTGTGGCATCGCTCCCAGCGCCGCCTTCACATCGCTGGGATTAACCGCGGCGTAGTGAATCTCGACCACCAGATCGTCGGTCCGGAGCGACACTGTGTCGTCGGGCTCAAGTCGCAGATCAAGCGTATCGATTGAGTCCGCTTGCCGCAGAACACGCAGCCGGGCCATCGTCGGCGCTAGCCGCCCTCAATCTTCGGGATGAAGAAAACCTCCGATCCCGGCTTCACCGTCTGGAAGTAGCCGACTTCGTGCATCTCACCGTCTATCGCGACAGTGGTCTCCTCCTCGAGATGTTCCCCAAGTCCGGGGAACATCTCATCCATCGCCTTGATGACCCCGCGCAGATTCTTCGCCCGCACCTCGAACTCCTTCACCCCGCCGGTATAGCGGCGGCTGAAGCCCGTGGTGAAGACAACCCGCGCGGGGGTATCGGACATGCTCAGGCCTTCGCCTCCAGTGCCTCCACCACTTTCGGTGGCGACATCGGCAACTCGGTCATCCGCACGCCTGCTGCTTGTTCGATCGCCGCTGCGATCGCTGCCATCGGCGGGCAGATATTCGCCTCACCCACGCCCTTCGCGCCGTACGGGTGAGATGGGTTCGGTACCTCCACCATGATCGTTTCGATCATGGGCAGATCGGAGGCAACTGGGCAGCGATAGTCCAGGAACCCTGCGTTATCGAGCTGTCCTTTGGCGTTGTAGATGTATTCCTCGTTCAACGCCCAGCCGATGCCCTGCACGACGCCGCCCTGGATCTGGCCCTCGACATAGGACGGATGGATCGCCCGTCCCACATCCTGTGCCGCTACGGCACGCAGGATCGTCACCTGCCCGGTCTCGGGATCGACCTCAACGTCGAAGAACTGGGCGGAGAAGCCCGGCGCCTGTGCACCGGGGTTCACGCCCGCCGAGCCGGTGATCGGCCCGCCGGTTGCCCCCGCCTTTGCCGCCAGCTCCTTCAACGACAGCGGCTTGAAGTTGCCGACGTTGGATCCCGCCGGCTTGGCGAAGCCGTCGTCCCAGATCACCCCTTCCGGATCGACGTCCCAGATCATCGCCGCGCGTTTGCAAAGGTCGGTGACCACGTTCTTCGTCGCCGTCACCACGGCGGTGCCGGTGGCATAGGTCACGCGCGACCCACCGGTCACGTGCGTGTAGCCAACCGAGCCGGTATCGGCGACGATTGCGCGCACGTCGCTGTAGTCCACGCCGAGCGTCTCGGCCGCCATCAGCGCCATCGACGCCCGCGACCCACCGATGTCCGGACTGCCGGTTGCCACCAGCACGGTGCCGTCGGCATTCACTTGGATCGTCGCGCTGGATTCGCCGCCGCCGTTGAACCAGTAGCCGCATGCCACGCCGCGTCCCTGGTTCTTGCCCAGCTTCGTCTTGTAGCCGGGATGGTCGTACAGCGCCTTCAGCGTCTCGGCGAAGCCGGCATGCGCATGCTTCGGCCCCGCGATGGTCGGCGTGCCGATCTTCGCCACGTTCTTGATGCGCAGCTCCAGCGGGTCCATGCCGATCGCCTTGGCGCACATATCGATCACGCTCTCGACCGCGAAGTGCCCGATCGGCGACCCAGGCGCACGATAGGCTGCCGCTTTCGGCCGGTTGCTCACGACGTCGTACCCGACGGTGCGGGCATTCGCGATGTCGTACGGCGAGTACGCGCACAGGCAGGCATTCATCACCGGCGAGCCGGGGAAGGCACCTGCCTGGAACTTGAAGATCGAGTCGGCGGCGACGATCTTGCCGTCCTTCGTCACCCCGACCTTCGCCCACATCGACGAACCTGAAGTCGGGCCAGTGCCCTTGAACACTTCCTCGCGCGTCATCTGCATGCGCACTGGGAAACTGGACTTCTTCGCCAGCAACGTCGCCAGCGGTTCCAGGTACGTCACGGTCTTGCCGCCGAACCCGCCCCCGATCTCGGCCGCGTGCACGCGGATGTTGCTGATCGAAAGACCCAGCAGCTTCGCGGTAAGCGCCCGCATCTGGAAATGGCCCTGGCTGGCGCTCCAGATCTCCGCCTGGCCATCGGCCTCACAACGCGCCACGCAAGCGTGCGGCTCGATATAGGCTTGGTGCACCGCGGCGGTCTTGAACTCTTTCTCGATGACGATGTCGGCCATTTTGAACCCGGCCTCGAGGTCGCCCATCGTAAATTCAAGCCGCTTGGAGATGTTCGATGGCTTGGTCGCGCCCTCGACGCCGCGCGGGATCATGTCCTCAAACAGCAGCGGTGCGTCTTCAGCCATCGCCGCATCCACGTCGATGACGTGCGCCAGCACCTCATAATCGACCTTGATCAGCTCGAGCGCCTGCTGCGCGATCGACTCACTGATCGCCGCTACCGCCGCGACAGCGTGACCTTCATACAGTGCCTTCTCCCGCGCCATGACGTTGCGGGTGATGTGCCAGAAGTTCTGTGCCACGCGTTCCGGGCCAACATACTCGAACTTGTGATCCGGCATGTCAGCCGCGGTGATCACGGCCTTCACCCCCGGCAGCGCCGCGGCCTTCGAGGTGTCGATCGACGTGATCCGCGCATGCGCATGCGGCGACCGGAGAACCTTGCCGACCAGCATCCCCGGTAGAACGTGATCGGCACCGTATTCCGCGCGGCCCGTGACCTTCGGCACCCCATCCGGTCGGATCGGCCGCGTGCCCACATATTTGAAGCGCTTAACCGAATCGGTAACGATCGTTGAATCGTTCACGGTGCCCTCGCTGAGTCTGATTGTCCCACTTGCCAGCAGGGTCGCGCAGCACGCGTCCGATGGCAAGGGCGTGGGGGCGGCGGTGCCCCTGAAACCCCCGAATCACGCGTCCGATGTTCGCGCCTTGTTCACGAGCTCCAACTCCGCCAGAACTTCAGCGGTGTGTTCGCCCAATTTTGGCGCGGGACGCCGCACCCGGCATGGGGTGGCGTCGAACTTCATCGGGAAGCCGAGCATTTGCACGAGGCCGTAGCCCGGCTGCTCGACCTCCATCACCATCTGCTGCGCCAAGACCTGCGGGTCCTGAAACACCTGGTCGACACCGTAAACCGGTCCGCATGGCACGCCTGCGGCATTCAGTGTCGTGACCCAGTGGTCGGTCGACCGCAGTGCCAGCTTGCCACCCACGATGGCGTTGATCCGCTCACGGTTCGCTACCCGTGCCGCCTGCGTGCGATACAGCGGGTCGTCCTTCAGCTCCGACAGCGCCAGCCCGTCCATCAGGCGGCGAAAGAAGGCGTCGTCGGCGGGTGCCAGCGCGACATGTCCGTCGCGGGTCGCGAACAGCCCGTAGGGTGCGGCGATCGGATGGTCGTTCCCCGCGCGCGGCGGGATTACGCCGGTGGCAAAATAGTTGGTCGCGATGTACGAGAGCAGGCTGATCAGTCCATTGGTCAGACTGACCTCCACTGCTTGCCCTTCGCCGGTCGCCTGCGCCCGTCGCAGCGCCGCAGTGATTGCGAGTGCCGCGTACAGCCCGGCCACGAGGTCGCTGATCGGCAGGCCCGAGCGCAGCGGCAGATCCTCCGCCGCCCCGTTCACACTCATGAACCCGCTCATCGCCTGGGCGATGAAATCGAAAGCGGGACGATCGCGATACGGTCCGCTGCCGCCGAATCCGCTGATGCTGCACGTGATCAGGCTGGGCCGCAGCGCGTTGAGCTTCGCCGTATCGAACCCCATGCGTGCCAGCACGCCGGGACGAAAATTCTCCACGAGCACGTCGGCCCTTGCGATCAGTCGTTCGAGCGCCTCACGACCCTGGGCCGACTTCAGGTCCAATACGATCGAACGCTTGTTACGATTGAAGTTGGCAAAATACCACGACAGCCCATCGCGGATGGCGCCCTGGCCACGTACTGAATCGCCCTCCGGCGCTTCCACCTTGATCACGTCCGCGCCCAGATCGGCGAGGAGCGCGGTGCAGAATGGACCCGACAGCACGCGCGTCAGATCGATGACCTTGATCCCGGACAGTGGCATGGCATCCCCTTCCGCGCGGGGATTGGCAGGTTGCGCGCGGCGCCCGTAAGGTGCCGCTGTCAATCCGGGGGAGGCAAGCGGCATGGCACCCAACGCGAAACGCGTGTTCTATGTGGAGTATCTGTCGTCGTCGCTGTACGCGCAGACGCTTGGCAGGCGTCCCGACGTGCAGCTCGACAAAATCGAGAACAAACAGGACTACGCTGCCGCTGCGCCGATCTTGTCGGCCGCGCACGTCTATCAGGCGGGTGCCTCCCGGCAGGTGCTGGCGAAGCACTATCACGTAACGCCGACGCTGCTGGACCAAACGCCGAGCCTGCTTGCGGTATCGTCCAACGGGGCAGGCTACGATCCGGTGGACGTCGATGCCTGCACGGCGCGTGGCATCATCGTGGTCAACCAGTCAGGTGGTAACAAGGAAGGCGTGGCTGAGCACGCTCTGGCGATGATGCTGACGCTGTCGAAACGGATCATCGAAACAGATCGCCGCATGCGGGCAGGCCCTAATATCCCACGCAATCAGTATATCGGGCGCGAACTGCTTAATCGCACGGTGGGCATCATCGGCATCGGCAATGTTGGCGGACGGCTGGCGGAGCTGTGCCGCGGATTGTTCCAGATGCGGGTGCTGGCCTACGACCCGTATCTGACGGCCGAGCAGATCAAGGCTAAAGGCGCGGAGAAGGTCGAACTGGACGCGTTGCTGCGGCAGGCGGATTTTGTCTCGGTGAACTGCCCGCTGACGAAGGACAGCCGCTATATGTTGAATGAGCGGGCGTTTGGTCTGATGCGGCCCGAGGCGTACTTCATCACCACGGCGCGCGGATTCATCCATGATGAGAACGCTCTGGCCGAGGCGTTGGCGGCGAAGAAGATTGCCGGCGCGGGATTGGACGTGTGGGAGGAAGAGCCACCCCCACACGACCACAAGCTAATGGCGTTCGACAACGTGCTGATCAGCCCGCACACCGCGGGGGCAACGGTCGAGTCACGCGAAAACATGGCGCGCATCGCGGCCGAGCAGGTGCTGGATATCCTCGACGGCAAGAGGCCGCCGCGGCTGATCAACCCGGAGGTATGGCCGGCTTATCGTGAACGGTTTGCCGGGATTATCGGATTCAGCCCCGAGGCGTAACATCAATCGTCATGCCGTGACTTGGCCACGGCATCGACGCCTTGCTTGATTGATGCACTGCAGGTCGTGGATGCCGGGCCTCGGCCCGACATCACGTGGAGAGGCCGCGGGCAATGCGCCTCACCCACCCCCGCTCCCCAGTGGCGCCTGATCCCTCTCCAGCGCATTCCGCAACAACGCCGCCCCGCGGTACAACCCGTGCACCATCTTGCTGTACGGCAGCGTGACGAACAGCGTCAGAATCACTCCCAGATGCAGTGCCAACACGATCGGCATCAGGCTGGTCGCACGCAACAGCAGCAGCAGCAGCCCGGTCTTTGCTGCCGCTGCCAGCAGCACCAGCATCGCCACGTCGCCACCCAGCAGCTTGCGCGCCGCGGGCATTGGGTCGTCCACCAGCTTCATCGCGAACAACCCGACCGTGCCGATAATCAACGCTATGCCGCCCACCGTTCCCAGCAGCACCGGCGCGCTGAAGAACTCATACGGCGCGGCCCAGCCGAAGAACGTGTGATAGATGAAACCCACGCAGGTCGCGGCAAAACACAGCAGGAATCCATAGGCCATCGCATGGTGCAGCCGCCGGCGCGTCATGGAAAAGCGTTCGGAATTGTCGTTGCAGCCATGGCCACCGCCGCCGAGGTTGCGCAGCGTCGCGATATCATGCAGCGCGTACAACACGCCGCCGATCGTGAGCTTTCGTTCTGATCCCGCGTCGAGCCAGAAATTGCGCACGCTCATTCCCAGCGCGACCAGCGAGAAGCCGAACGTCGTGATGGCGACGATCTGCATGGCCCATAGCGGGATCACATCGTAGAATTCACCCGGCGCCACGGCGCGCTTGGCGAAGATCATGCCCGGCGCCTGGATCGCCATGGTCAGCAGCAGCACCAGCGCGATCCCAGTCGCGAGCGCCAACGCCACCACCGTACCGTTGCGCTGGAACAGCTTGGCCAGCGACGGCGGCCAAGCGTAATCCTGATAACTCTCCGCCCGCACCTCGGCGAAGCTCCGCGGCAGGTTGATCCCCCAATGGTGCGGCGGCGCGTATTGGCACGCGTAATAGCAGCCGCGGCAGTTGTGGCAGAGATTCGCCAGATAGCTCAGATCCGCCTCGCCAAATTCCCGCTTCAGCTCCAACGCGGGGAACACCGCGCAGAACCCCTCGCAATAACGGCACGCGTTGCAGATCTCGACCTCGCGCCGCAGCGTTGTCGTCGCCTCAGTTGCGTGCATGGCGTGCCGCCTCCTGTCCCGCGATCCGGCCGAACACCGTCCCGATCGTCATGCCGAATCCCGCGAGATATCCGCGGCCCAGAATATTCCCCGCCATGATCTCACCCGAGGCGTACAGGTTTCCGGCCGGGTGCCCATTCTCCATCAGCACCTGCGCCCGCTCGTTCACGCGCACGCCGAGATAGGTAAAGGTGATCCCCGGCCGCAGCGGATAGCCATAGAACGGTCCCGTATCGATTGCCCGCGCCCAGTTGGTCTTCGGTGGATCCAGCCCCACCGTGGTGCATCCATCCAGCTGGGAGTTATCGAACTTCCCCGTGCCGGTGGCCGCGTTGTACTTCGCAATCGTCTCCTGTACCTTCGTTGGAGCGAGCCCCAGCTTTTCCGCCAGCGCGCCGATGCTGTCCGCCTTCACCGCCGGATAGACAGACGGCATGAAGAGCGGCAGCGCCTTTGCATCGAACAGCGAGTAGGCGATCTGCCCCGGCTGCTGCGCGATCAGCCTGCCCCAGATCGCGTAGCGCTTCGGCCAGACATCCTCGCCCTCGTCATAGAACCGCTTGCCGTGCTGGTTCACCACCACGCTGAATGGAACGCTGTCGAGGCGAGTCGTAATTCCGCCATCGAACTGCGGAGCGCGGGCATCCAAAGCCACGGCGTGGAATTGCGTCGGATCGCCTACCATGGCCACGCCCTGGTCCAGCAGGTTCTTCAGCACCTTTCCGCGGTTGTACGGCGTGCCGCGGATCACGAAATTGTCCACCGCGTCACCCCAGTAATGCCGCATCCAATCCAGATTCGCCTGGAAGCCGCCCGACGACGCGATCACGCACCTTGCCTGCACGGTGTAGGGATAGCCGCGATAGGTGATATTGACCGACCGCGCGGCGCCATCCTGTAACTCGATCGCTAGCACCTCACTGTCGTACGCGATCGCCACGCCCAGGCTTTCTGCGGTCAGGTAATAGGCATTCACCAGCGCCTTGCCGCCGCCCAGGAAGAAGGCGTTGGTGCGCGACAGATTCAGCGTGCCGGTCAGCGACGGCTGGAACCGTACGCCGCAATCCCGCATCCAGCCGAATACGCCCGACGACGCACGGATCGTCATCCGCGCCAGGGATTCGTCGGTGATGCCGCCGGTGACGCGCCGCAGGTCGTCCCAGTATTCGTCTTCCTCGTAGGCCTCGGTCAGCACGTCGGTTGGCTGCGAGTGCATCGCCCGCAGGTTGCGGGTGTGCCGGCTGTTCCCACCACGAAAAGCGCGCGGCGCATGCTCCAGCAGCAGCACCGAGGCACCGGCTTGGCGTGCGGTGATGGCGGCACACAGCGCGGCGTTGCCGCCGCCGGCCACCAGCACATCGTAGGTCTTGGTCAGGTCAGGCATCGCCCCCCGAGTCCTCTCTTCGTCGGTCGTTCTGTCTACGGATGGCGGCCCAAGGGCGCAAGACAGGCGACAGACAGGCGCAAGACGGGGCCCAGACCTATCGCGGCCAGGCATTCTGACGCAGACTGGGCAGCCGCCCGAAGGAGCTGATGCATGCCATTGGATACCGCTGGTCCCGATCGGACCTGGTTCGAAATTACCCGTGATGTGTTGAAGCAGCACAAGGTCAGCCTGGTCACCTACGTGCCGGACAATGTGCTACGCCCGCTGATCACCCTCCTCGAATCCGACCCCTTCTTTACCTGCTTCGTCTGCACCCGCGAGGAGGAAGCCCTCGGTATCGTTGTCGGGGCGTGGATGGGCGGTGTGCATGGCATTGTGCTGATGCAGACCTCGGGTTTCGCTACCCTGCCGAATGCGATCGCCTCGCTCGCGATGCCGTTCCAGATCCCTGTGCTGATGATGGTCTCCGAACGTGGCACGCTGGGCGAGTTCAACATCGGGCAGTCGCTGGTCGCGCGCACCATGCGCCCGGTGCTCGAGTGCCTTGCGTGCGAGTATCACACCATGACCCGCCTCGACGAAGCCGAGTTCATCCTCGACCGTGCCATCACCCAAGCTGTCGCCACGCAGGCGCCGGTGACCTTCATCCTGTCGCCCTTGCTCACCGGCGGCAAAGTCTTCGCGAAGTAGGAGCGGCGCATGGCACTCACAGCAAACCAGCCGCTCCGCCGCGAGCAGGCGACGATCATGAACCGCTTCGACATTACGAAGCGGATGGTGGCAAGGCTGCACCGCGACGAGGCGGTCATCGGCGGCATCGGTTACACCAATTTTGACCTCTGGGCTGCGGGGCGGCGGCCGCAGAATTTCTACATGCTGGGCTCGATGGGCCTCGCCGTGCCGATCGCAATGGGTGTCGCGATCGCGCAACCGAAGCGCAACGTGATCGCGCTGGAAGGCGACGGTTCGATCCTGATGCAGCTCGGGTGTCTGTCGACGGTGGCGAATCGCAGACTGGCCAACCTGACGATCGTCATCATGGACAATGGCACCTACCAGATCACCGGAGGACAGAAGGCCGCCACTGAAATGGGTGCCGATATTGTCGCGATCGCACGTGGCGCGGGGCTGGCACAAAGCGCCTGGGCGGCTGATGAAAGCGCCTTCGAGGAGTTGATAGATGTCGCGCTGCGCGAAGACGGTCCCTGGCTGATCGGCTGTCGTATCGACACCGCCAAGCCGGTGGACACCACCGAACGCGATCCCGCCCGCATCCGCGATCAGTTCATGCGGGGGTTGGGCGTGAAGAAATAGACGGTGACCGGGGGATAGCCATGAATGACATCGCATGCGGGTCTTCGCCAGAGGCACTGGGGTCAGCGCCACCTGCAAGGCTGGCGGCACCGTCTTCAGCAAGGGTGATCCGGGAACCTGCATGTATATCGTGTAGTCTGGCGTGATCGAGATGATGATTGGGAACACGGTGGTCGAGGTCTGCGGTCCCAACGAGGCGATCGGCTTCATGTCGATGATCGACGACTCGCCACGTTCGTCAACTGCGCTGGTCAAGGAAGACGCCGAACTGTCGCTGTTGGATCAGCAGAAATTCCGCTTCATGGTTGATGAGGTGCCGAACTTCGCGCACTACATCCTGGGTGTGATGGCCCGCTGTATCCGTGGCATGAGCCAGGCGATGTGAATCGTGTTATCGCAGTGCCTATTTGATCCCCGCGCGCATGAAGCTTTGCACGAACTGTCGCTGGAACAGCAGGAACGCCACCACCAGCGGCGCCGTGGAAATCAGCGTCGCTGCCGTAATGATCGACCAGTTGATCCCCTGATCGTTGGTCGAGAAGATCGCCAGCCCCACGGTGATCGGCCGCACGCCCACCGAATTGGTAATCACCAGCGGCCACAGGAAGTTGTTCCAGTGAAAACTCACCAGCACCAACCCATAGGCGATATAGGTTGGTCGTGCCAGCGGCACATACAGTCGCCAGATACGCGCCAGCAGCCCCAGCCCCTCCAGCCGCGCGGCATCATCCAGCTCCTGCGGAATGGTGCGAAAGGTCTGTCGCAGCAGGAAAATGCCGAACGCCGAGCCA
>DATHNE010000153.1:0-3265 GCA_035486355.1 Acetobacteraceae bacterium | reverse complement strand
CAGGATATCGCTTGTTGCCGTCTGGTAGTCGCGCGCCTCCTGAAGTTCACGCAAGAGGGTTGCCGCGTCCACTGACGCAGACGGCGTGTCGTGATTGCCGGCGAAACTGCGAATATCCGTCACTGTTGATGCGTCCCGTGACCTCGGCGCAGGCGGTTGGCGCGTCACCCGCAGCCGGCATCCGTCATGCCACAGGATGGTCGCGTTTGCATGGCGAATTGCCCATGGTTTTGTCGCGTCTGTCGCGCGCGGCGGCTGGTATCTGCGGCAAGTCAAGCATGGGCGCTGGCCCCGTGACGCGACAAACGCGACACAAATTCGCCGCCGGCGCGATCATGACGCAACAGAACCTTGGCATTGTTGTGCTCGTCGGCGGACAGCCAGCAGGCCAGCCGCAACGACATCATCCGGCAGCAGCCGATGCCACGAACCAAGGGAGAGTCTCATGCCGCTAGTCCGTATCAGCCTGATCGAGGGTGTGTTCTCGCCTGCCCAGAAGCGCGAGATGATTCAGAAGGTGACCGACACCATGGTCGCCATTGAAGGCGAGAAGCTGCGGCCGGTCACGTGGGTCGTTGTCGACGAGGTCAAGAGCGGCGACTGGGGCGTCGGTGGCCAGGGACTCACCACCGCCGCGGTGCAGGAGATGGGCGGCTTCCGATAACCGATAATGCGAGGTTGTTGCTGCGGGGGATCCAGCAACAACCTCGGGCTGTCGCAGCACGACTACCACTGACTACTACTGGCGCGCCGGTCGCGCAGAGCCTCATTGTCATTGCGGGTTGGCGGTTATCACCAGCACGTCAGTTTTTCCCTTTCCGGCGAGCAACAGCCGCTGGTCCACGCCGAGCCGATGCTGCTCATCGATCACAGCCATTGCCTTGCCACGGTGCCGCACGCAATCGCAGCTGTGGTATCGTGCTGGCAACGTCATTCTTATTGCCGCATCGAGTTTGAACGGCCGCAAGTCCACGTCCACCCCGCAGGCATTCTGTCAAATCCGCTAGCGCCGCTTGCCTAACCCAGCGCGATGGGTTAATCTGCACGATGGCCACCGTCCTACGTGCCGAAGGCTTGCGCGTGGTGATTTTCGTTGATGATCACCATCCGGCTCATGTCCACGTGTTCGGTGACGGTCAGGCCAGATCAACCTGGCCGGCGCGGGCGAAACGCCGGAACTGGTCTGGGCTGAGGGCATGACCCGCGGTGAAGTTCGCCGCGCCATGCGGGTTGTTGCCGAGGCGCAAATGGCGCTGTTGGCCCGATGGGAGAGCATCCATGGTCGAATTGAGTGACGCCGACGTCGACGCGGCCCTGCAACGTGGTAAGGCCGCAGCCCTTACGGAGCCGCGCGCTATGTCTGCGCACTATGATCGGAAGCTTGGCAGAATAGTCGTTGAGCTGACGAACGGCTGCACCTTCAGCTTTCCGGCGCGTCTGGCCCAGGGGTTGGAGAGGGCAACCGAAGATCAACTTTCCCAGGTCGAAATCCTGGGCCGCGGCTACGGCCTGCATTGGGAAGCGCTGGACGCCGATCTGTCCGTGCCTGGTCTGCTCGCGGGGCTGTTCGGTACCAGTTCCTATATGGCCCGACACGCGGGCCGAGCGACGTCGCCAGCCAAGGCCGCTGCGGCGCGCACAAACGGCGCGAAGGGGGGGCGTCCGCGCAAATCGGCGCGGGGCTAGAAATGTGAGGTTACGGCCTATGTAGGGGTGCGTTTGCATGGGTTGCATCCACGCTTCAAGCTGGGCAACTGCCTTGGTATAATGCGGTTTGAGGAGTTCGAGGTGTCTTTCCCGTTGGGCTGGTGACGTGGGCTCCGCACCGCCCGCGCCAGCGTATAAACTTGCAAGCCTAACATCGATCATGTCCAAGCCTTTGAATTCCAATATAAGTTCCTAGATCGCGTGAAGCGGTTTGTTAACGATACAGAAATTCTCATATACGTAGCAAAACCAGACAACATACATCCGGGTGCGCCAGTCATGAAAATCGTCTAAGGGAAACGGGTCGTTGTAATTGTTTAGTCCAGGACGCCGGACAGGTTCTTGCGGATCCACCACCTCGGCAACATAACCGGAAATGCGCGCTTCATCGATCTCTCTTAGAGTAAGCGCCGTCAGACGCGGATAGTCGATCGGAACCGGGGGAACTGCACCGAATTGGATCATGATGTGCCTCGTGTGTCTCCATCCAGCCTTCGAGACAGTGGTTCTGCTTGCGTGTTACCCCGCCAGCAGCGTCCGCATCGCCACCGTCCGTTCGAATAGCCGCAGCAGCACACGCACGGCACGGCCACGCTCGCTCTCCAGTTTCGGATCGCGCGACAGCAGCACCGTCGCGTCGCGATCCGCCATGTGCAGCAGTCCCTCATGCACCACCGGATCGGCCAGCCGGAAGCCGGGAGCGCCGGCCTGCCGCGTGCCCAGCAGATCGCCGCCGCCGCGCAAGCGGAAATCCTCGTCGGCGATGACGAAGCCGTCTTCGGTGTCGCGCAGCAGGGTCAGCCGGCGGCGGGCGGTCTCGTTCACCCAGTCCTCGTGCAGCAGCAGGCAGAAGCTGGCCTCCGCGCCACGGCCGACCCGGCCACGCAACTGGTGCAGCTGCGCCAGGCCGAAGCGTTCCGCGTGCTCGATCACCATGACGGACGCCTCGGGCACATCGACGCCCACCTCCACCACCGTCGTCGCCACCAGCAGCCGCACCCGGCCGGCGGCGAAATCCGCCAGCGCCGCCTCGCGCACCTCGCTGGTCTGCTGGCCGTGCGCCAGGCCGACGCGGGCACCGAAGCGCCCGGTCAGCGCCGCGAACCGTTCCTCGGCCGCGGCAACGTCGAGTTCCTCGCTCTCGGCCACCAGCGGGCACACCCAGTAGACCTGCGCGCCCTCGTCCAGCTTGCGGGCAATCGCATCCAGCACGTCCGGCATGGTGCCCAGTGAGTGCAGCGTGGTGCGGATCGGCAGCCGGCCGCGCGGCTTTTCCGTTAGGCGCGACACGTCCATTTCGCCCCACTGGGTGAGCAGCAGCGTGCGGGGGATCGGTGTGGCGGTCATCACCAGGACGTCGGTTTTTTCTCCCTTGCCGCCGAGCAACAGCCGCTGGTCTACGCCGAACCGATGCTGTTCGTCGATCACCGCAACCGCGAGATCACGATACGCCACCGACTCCTGAAACAGCGCATGCGTGCCGACCACCATTTGCACGGTGCCGTCGGCCAGCTCGCGCAACAGCTTGGTCCGGGCGCGCCCCTTCACCCCACCGGTC
>DATHNE010000152.1:0-8561 GCA_035486355.1 Acetobacteraceae bacterium | reverse complement strand
CTGCAAGCACGGTTATGTGACGGATGTGGCGGAGCCGGGACGCTTCTCGCCTGGCGGCTGGCCGGGTCGCGGGGCGCGCGGTGGATGGCGGAGCGGTGGGGGCGCCGCACGTGGCGTCTCACGAACGTCTCGTTTGGTGGTGCACGAGACGTTGACGCGTGGGGTGAGAACAGGCGGCGGTCGTGGAGTCTCACCGGCGTCTCGTTTCGTGGTGGCTGAGATGATGACGCGTGGGGTGAGGATGGGCTGGGGCAGGCGGAGTCTCACAGACGTCTCGTTTCGTGGTGGCTGAGATGGTGACGCGTGGGGTGAGATGGGCTCGGACGGGTGGAGTCTCAGAGACGTCTCGTTTCGTAGTACCTGAGATGCTGACACGTGGGGTGAGACTGGCTGGGTCTGCCTGAATCTCACGGAGAGCCGTGCGGTGAAGGTGCTGCGGGAGTCGTGGGGGATCGGGCTGGTTGTGGCGTGGTGCATCGCTCATGAAGCCGGCATGTGGTTAGTGTGTGTTAGTCATGCCAGGGGTGATGTTGCCCGACACGCGACGATCTCGCGACGGATAATCATCATCCCGGGGACCGTGGCGGCGACGCGGAGGGCCGATAACGGCCACGTTGGGGGCTGTCGTCAGGGCAGGTTCGGCGACGTGCCACGCGCCCTCGTGTCATGGCCGGACCCCGGGTCAAGCGCCCGGGACAAGCTCCGGCCGGCCATGACACGGAACGCGCGTGCCACACTGACGGTCCGTCATTGGCGGTACGTCCGAAAATGATGGCAGACGCGCCTTGTGGCTGCCTAACGAAGAGCCTTCTCGTAGAAATAGCGGCGGAGCCCGGACCCCACGGTTTTGTTGCTCGACACATCCGCGATCTCTTCTCGCACAAGGTGGTAGCCGGCAGTCCGGTAAAGCGCCAGCGCGGCACGTTGGATTTCGGCCGTGCTGAGCTCGAGACGAAGCATGTTGCGGCGGCGGCACTCGTCTTCCGCGAACTGCAGCATCTGTCTCGCAATGCCTTGACGCCGGGCGGACGGTTCAACGTACATGCGCCGCAACTCCATTGCCTGGTTCGGAGCGGACTCCAAACCAAAGGTACCGACGACCGCCTCGCCCAGGATCGCCACCCAGAAGCCGCCGTTCCTGTTGCCGTAATAGTCCGGGATACAATCGATTTCGTCGGCCAGCGCACGTTCGATGTATGCTTCAAAGGCAACGCGGAGATCGGGCGGGCTGAGGAGCCGGTTGACGGTAATGAATAGTTGCCGCACCTGCGCAGCGTCATTGTCAGCGAATGGACGGATCGCGATATGAGTAATCAAGCCGGCCTCCCGTCCGTTAGAATTGACCAACGGCCGCCAGTACGAGAACAGGCCTGGCCGATCCGCTTCACCCTTCCCAAACTCGTGCTTCTGTCCATCCAGGCTCGCTGAATTCGGCCGCGCGCAGTGATTCTTCCCGCGCGCAGGCGATGGTTTGCCCGGGCGTTGCCGTACGCCATGGGCAAGGCATCGCAATCAGGCTCGCCATGGCCATCGATTCGAGCACGATATTAGCACGGCGGAATGGGCCAGAACGCGGCAAGCTTGCGATGGAGGTCGGCCGTCAAGGCGGCATGATCGATCAGTTCGCGCTCCCTGTGCCGGACCAGAGCATGTCTTGCTTCGATCCGCCGCAGCGTCGCGGCGAGGCTGGCGGTCAGACGCGCAAGCAACCCCCCACGTCGCGCTGACCGCGACCGTGGTGGGAAGTGCCACAAGTGAGAATTTGTCAGTTGCTGATGCGCTGCCTGCGCCATGCTCCATCTCCCCAACTGGCCGAGAAATGGCCGTCAGGTCCGGATCCCGCAAAGGATGTTTTGTCAGGATTCGCATGATGCAACATCATGCATGGTCCAGCGCATGGGACGCGATGCTGCGATGTGCGCGCCGGCATGACCCGATCAGCGCGGCCCCGCACCCGAAGCAGCCACAGGACAGCCTGAAGGGTTGGTGGATTTCGAGCATGCGCATGCTGCAACGCCATCGCCTCGACATCCGCAAGCCTGCAGAGCAGTGGACGCACTGCACGGGCATTTCGGACCGGCATCCGAGACCGATCCGAACTTGCGCGCGCCATCCGGCGCTACCTGTTCATCGTGTTCGTGTACCGCTGCAATCCTGGTCCCGGTCAGATCGCTCGGGATGCCTCCGCCATCGCCACGGCGCCGGCGCGTCTCAACCTGCGCTTGTCAGGGCGGAGCGGTTCCCGCCGCCGCCAGGCGAGGCTTGCGATTCGGTGGTGCGCGGCAGTGGGCACGCCGCGTCCGTCGTCGCAATCGCGGGCGAGGCCGTCGCGCTGCCGGCGTGGGTGATCTCCAGCCGTACCCGGGCGAGGCCGTCTTGCCGCATGTCCAGGGCCTTGGCCGCCGATGGTGACAGATCGATGATACGGCCGCGCGCGACCGGCCCACGATCGTTGATCCGCACAACCACCGAGCGGCCGGTGTCCAGATTGGTGACGCGCACCTGGGTGCCGAACGGGAGCGAGGGATGGGCGGCGGTCAGTGCGCCGCCGATGTGGGTTTCGCCGTCAGCCGTTGGCCTGTTGCTGGCCTGCGGGCGGTACCAGGACGCCTCGCCTTCCTGGAAACAGGGTGGCGGGTTGGACGCGACGGGCTGCCCTTGCGGCGCGGCACAGGCACCCAGGGCAAGCAATAGAAGGACGGTCGTCCAGTTGGTGCGCATGTCGTTGCAAGGGCACGCCAATCTGGGCCGAAACATGGCGGGACGGCGCCGTTGCTGTTCAGTCATGCGTGTAGAGTAGCTGGCAACGAGCGGGACCTGGCCGGCCGCGAGCGTTGGGTGTGCAGGTGATGCGCCCGGGTCCGGCATGGCGCGCATGGAGGCAAGGATGACGCAAGCGAACTATGCCCGGCGGCTGCCGGCCTCGTTGAAGGCCGAAGCCGAGCGGCTGGCCAAGGCCGAGGGCACCACTCTGAACCAATTCATCAACGTCGCGGTGGCAGAGAAGGTCGCCGCGTTGCGGACTGCGGATTTCTTCCGCGAGCGGGCGCGGCGTGCGGATGTGCCCGGGGCGTTGGCGCTGCTTGATGGTCTTGGCGGCGACGAGGCGCCGCGGGCCGGCGATGAGCTGGAGGGGTGAGGGGCGGGTCGGTGGGAGGCCACCGGGCGACCGTTGCAAAATCGAGCTGCCGCTGAGGGTTGCCGATCAGATCGAGGCACAGGGACCTGGCGGCGGTTCGTAGGTCTGGGCAAGCTACGGGCCGCGTACCACCGTAACTTCACGACGACGGCGGGCGATGTTGACCGCGGCCGTTCGCCTGACGTTGATCGATCCGGGACGCTACCCCATTCCAATCGGTTCGAACAAAATCCGCAGCCGCATTCCCGTTGCCTCGGCGAGCCGTTCCAGCGTGCGGGTCGAGGGTTTCGTGCGCCCGCTCTCCAGCCGCGCGATCACGGCCTGCGTAGTGCCCATGCGGTGGGCAAGCTCGGCTTGGGTCAAGCGAGCGTGGGCGCGGGCCTTGATCATCGCCTCGATCAATGCGAACTCCGGCTCCAGCGCCAGGTATTCGCGGCGGTAGGCAGGATCGGTCTGCATCCACCGGTCGTGCAGTTCGCGCGCGCGGATGTCCGTCACCGCACCTCCCTGGCCCGCTGTCGTGCGAGTTCCGGTTCGTGGCGCGGAGTCCGCTGTGTCTTCTTGGCGAACGCTCGCAACACCACGACACGCATTCCGCTGGCTGTCACGTAAATGGCTCTCGCGATTCCGTCGCGGCCGGTCATGCGCATTTCTCAAAGCCGACCCTCCAGATGTTTCACGTGCGGTTCCCGCATCTTCTCGAGCCCCTGGGACTCGATCAGCACGACATATCGGCTGAACCGCGCCCGGACGTCGGCCGGCAGTGCCTCAAGCTCCGCTTCCACGGCTGGGCTAGGCACGATGACGGTCCAAGGCATCGGAAATATACCAAAAATGCGTTATTCGCGCAAGCGTCGACCGATGCGGGGCGTCGTCGGTGCTGTCTCGGAAGCGATTTGCCTGTCGAACGGTTAAGAAATCGTGCAGGACGCTGGCCCGGTCGTGTGATGTGTCATCAGTTGTGTGGACCTTGACGCGACATTAGTCGTGGATGGCGGGTCGTCGCCCTCATGACAAAGCGGGGCGACGCGATTCCCCGACCCGGTTGGCACCCGCCCGCGCCCGTGGCACCGTCCGCCCACAAACCGGCCATCCCAATCCCGGACCAGCAACCCATGCCCTCCATCCTCACCCCAACCCAGCTCGCTGCCTTCCACACGCAGGGCTTCGTCATCGTCCGCGCCATGTTCGATCCCGACGAGACCCATCTGCTCCGGTGTGCCATGGAGCAGGACAAGGAGGTGACGGGGCATATGCTGGATCGGCTGGATGCGGAGGGCGCCGCAACGCGCATCGCGCTATGGAACCGTGCCGGCGACAGCGTCTATGGCATGGCCGCGCGCTGCGCCCGCATGGTCGATACCATGGAGCAAATCCTGCAAGGCCCCGTCTACCATTTCCAGTCCAAGCTCACCGCCAAGGAACCGTTCGTCGGCGGCGCATGGGAATGGCACCAGGACTACGGCTACTGGTATCACAACGGCTGTCTGTTCCCGCATCTCGCCAGTTGCCAGATCGCGCTCGACCGCTCGACCTCGGTCAACGGCTGCCTCAACATGGTTGCGGGTTCGCATTTGCTCGGCCGCATCGACCACGTGCCGGTCCCCGGCGAGGGCCAGAACGTCGCCGACCCGGATCGCATGAAGGACATCCTCGCGCGGCTGGAAGTGGTGCCGTGCGAACTGGAACCCGGTGACGCCGTGTTCTTCCACAGCAACACGCTGCATCGGTCGGACGCGAATCGCTCGCCGCACCGCCGCTGGACGCTGATCTGTTGCTATAACCGCATCGACAACGACACCGTCACCAGGGAGCACGACCGCTACTACGTGCCGTTGGACCGCGTGCCGGACGCTGCGGTGAAACAGGCCGGCCTGCGCTTCGCCAGCGGCACAGAGCACTTCACCAGCAAGCCGTTCGTTCCGAATGTGGCATAGACGGGACGGTTGAACTCGCCGCCGCCGCCCGGTAGCGTGGTGCGGTCTGGGGAGAAAACGTTCCATGGTAAAAACCGTCCTGACCCGCCGCGCCGCATTGGCCGGCGCCGCACTCACCCTGTCCGCGCCGGCGGTGCTCGGCCAGGCGAAATCGAAATATGCCGGCACGACGATCCGAGGCGCCGCGTTCTCGATCCCATTCCACACCTACCTGCGCGACTACTTTCCGGAATTCGAGGACCGCACCGGCATCAAGGTCGATTTCGATATCCAGGCGTTTCCGGTTTACAACCAGCGCATGGACCTGGAACTGTCCACCGGCGGCTCCAGCTATGACGTCATCATCGTCACGTTCATCTACCAGGGCCGCTGGATCGGCGCTGGCTGGGTGACGGACCTCGACGAATTCACCAATGACAAAAACGCCACGCCGCCCGACTGGGACCCGGCGGATTTCGTCTCCGGAGCGCAGGCCAACATGCGCGACGCCAAAGGCCACACCTACGGCTACGGCGTCGAGGGCGGCGCCATGTTGCTCTACGCCGGCCGAGGCGACCTGATCGAGAAAGCCGGCCTGGCGATGCCGACGACGATGGACGAGTTGATGAAGGTCTGCGACGCGGTGCACGGCAAGGGCGGCGTCGCCGCATGGACCGGCGACAAGCTGCATCACTGGAACTGGCCGCCATGGCTGATGGCGCTCGGCGGCGGCATCTTCAAGGACCCACCCACGAACCTGACGCCGACGCTGGACACGCCGCAGGCCGCGCAATCGGCGGTGTGGTACACCAACCTCATCATGAAATACGGGCCGTCTGGCATTCTCTCCTTCACCGACGACCAGGCCTTGCAGTCGCAGATGTCGGGCCGTGCCAACATGCGCGGCCAGGCGCTGACCTGGGGCCTGCCGCTGGCGAAGGATCCCGCCAGCACGGTGAAGGAAACAGTGCGCTACGGCATGCTGCCGGGCGGCCCGGCGGGCGCCTTCCCCGGCTCCAACTGCCACGGCTTCGGCATTCCCGCGGGCTCGCGCAACAAGGGTGCGGCGTGGGAATTCATCAAGTGGGCGCTGTCGAAGGAGACGCTGTCGCGGCTGGTCAAGGATCACGGCTATCCCAGCATCTGCCGCCGCTCGGTGATCGAGAGCGAGGCGTTCAAGCAGGCGCTGACGTTGAATGGCCAGGACGTCGCCTCGCTGTACTTGAAAGTGCTCGAGCTGGGTGGCGAGAAAGGCTACATGAAATATCGCACGGTGCCGGTGTTTCCGCAGGTCGGTGACAAGATCAACCGCGCCATCGAGGCGATCGCGACGAAGCAGATGGATGCGCCGACCGCCTTGAAGCAGGCGCAGGCGCAGGCGATCGAGGCGATCAAGATGGGCGGCTACAAGATCGACCTATGAGTGTTGCCGCCGCCGCCGGGCAGCACGTCGCCACGACCCGCATCGCCAGCCTGCACCGCCAGCGCGGGCGGTTCCTGACGCTGTGCCTCGCGCCGTCGCTGGCGGTGCTGATGCTGGTGACGCTGGTGCCGATGGTCTACCTGGTCGTCACCAGCTTCACCCCGCTGAACCTGACCAACCCCGCCACCGCCTGGAACTTTCGCCAGCCGCTGCAGAACTACGCGCTCTTGCTCAGCGACACGCGGTTTCACAATTCGCTATGGGTGCAGGCGAAGCTGTCGTTCTGGACGGTGGGGCTGCAACTGCTGATCGGCGTCGGCTTCGCGCTGCTGCTGAACATGCGGTCGGGGTTGCTGCGCGCGCTGCGGACGGTGTTCCTGATCCCCATGGTGCTACCGCCGATCGTTGTCGCGATCATCTGGAAGGTGCTCTACACGCCCGACATCAGCCCGCTCTACTGGGCGTTGCAGGGGCTCGGGTTTAACGTGCCGGCGCTGATCACCGACCCGAACTGGGCGCTGCCGGCGATCATCGCCGCCGACACCTGGGAGTGGTTCCCGCTGACCATGCTGATGGTGCTGGCGGCGTTGCAGACCCTGCCTGACGAGTTGCTGGATGCCGCGAAGGTCGATGGCGCTCGGCACTGGCAGACTACGCTGTATGTCGTGCTGCCGTATATCCGAGGCACGCTGATGGTCGCCGGGTTGTTCCGGTTGATCGACAGTATCAAGGCGTTCCCGCTGATCTATCTGCTGACCGACGGCGGACCGGGATCGGTGACCGAGGTGACCAACTATTACGCGTTCGAACAAGCGTTCAACTTTTCATATTTGGGGTATTCGAGTGCGATCACCGTGGTGCTGGTGGCGGCGACCTTGGTGTTGAGCTGGGTGATCGTGCGCCTCACCGGATGGGGTGGCGCGGAATGAAGGCCAATCGCCTGATTATCCACGTCGTGGTGCTGGTCCTGGTGGCTCTGGTGCTGGCACCGTTCCTCTGGCTGCTGCGCATGTCGTTCGAAACCAACGCGGACATCTTCGCGTTTCCGCCGAAGCTGTGGTTTGCGCCGACGGTCGCGAATTATGCCGCGCTCTGGCACGGGGATTTTCCGCATTCCTTTGCCAACAGCGCGGTGGTCAGCATCACGTCCACGTCCGTGTCGATGGTGGTGGGGGTGCCGGCTGCCTATGCGCTGGCGAGGATGCACACGCGGTCAGACATGCTCAGCCTGTGGGTGATCGCCAGCCGCCTGGCGCCGCCGACCGCCTTCGCGATTCCGTATTTTTTGGCGTATCGCGACCTGCATCTGTTGGATACGCGGCTTGGGCTGATCATCATCTATCTCACGTTCAATCTGTCGCTGGTGATCTGGTTGATGCGCTCGTTCTTCGAGAACACGCCGCGCGCGCTGGAGGAAGCGGCGTGGATCGACGGCGCCAGCTACTACCAGGCGATGCTGCGCGTGGTGCTGCCGACCGCGGCGCCGGGACTGGCGGCGACGGCGATCCTGTGTTTCGTATTTTCGTGGAATGATTTTTTCTTTGCGCTGATCCTGACACGATCGCAGGCGATGACCGCGCCGGTCGCGGTGGTGAACTTCATGAACTATGTCGGCTGGGAATGGGGGCGCATTGCCGCCGGCGGCACGCTGGTGATGCTGCCCGTGCTGGTGTTTTCGCTGGCGGTCCGCAGGTTCCTGATCAGCGGTCTGACGGCCGGTGCGGTGAAGGGGTAAGAAAACCTCTCCCGCGCTGCGCGCGGGAGAGGTCGATGGTGCGCAGCACCGAGGGTGAGGGTGATCGGGTCGCCCCGCTGCATCCTTTGCTGCGTGAGGCAGGGAGGTCAGCAGTGTGCCGACCCGATCACCCTCACCCTCGACGCTTACGCGTCTCGGCCTCTCCCGCTCTCGCGGGCGAGGTTACCCGCGCGCAGCGCGGGAGAGGTAAGCGGTCGCCTCGTTCAATGCGTGCAGCATCCGGTTGCGCGCCCGCGTCGCACTGACCGTCAGCGCATGCGCCGTATCGGATCCGCGTTCGCTCTTCGCCAGGTCCCGCAGCGGCTGCAGCACCGGCCACGCCGGCAG
>DATHNE010000151.1:0-11448 GCA_035486355.1 Acetobacteraceae bacterium | reverse complement strand
TGGCTTCGACGCGCTGGTTGTGGAACCAGGCGGAGGTGGCGCAGTTGCGGCCGTCGCGCAGGACGAAGATGAAACGCGCGGCGGGGAACGGGGTGCGGAGCTGCGGCACCGCGAGGACGCTGTCGGGAGGCTTCTCGCCGACGATGGCGGCGTCGCCGGCGGCTTCGGCCAGCATCAGGGCGATCGTGGCGGCCAGCAGGTACTGGCCGTGCGTGGAGACGATGCGCGGGAACGGCTCGAGGTCTTGGAACAGCGTCGCGTTCTTCGTGTGCGCCAGGGCGTTGTGGCGGGTCAGCGCCTGATCCAGCAGTGGCAGCAGGCTATCGCAGAAATGGCCTTCGCCGCAGCAACTGATCCCGGGGTGGGCGTTCAGCGTGAGCTGAAGCCAGGTGGTGCCCGAGCGCGCGGCCGCGCCGATGAAAAAGATCTGGTAACGGAACATATCGGCCACCGTCTCGTGCGGCGCGGTCAGGCGATCGTTCATGTCCCGGGCCCTGTGGGGAGCTCGCGGGAGAACCGCTGGGGCGGATGCATCCCGCCCGGTTCGGCTGTGTTCGTGATGGGAGTCTGGACGATTGGCCGGGGATGGGGCAGGGGGTCGATTGCAACCAAGCGTACGCAACCGCGTGTATTACATTCCGGTCATGTTCTGGTCGGGCGGCGGGTGGCGCGGTGCGACTCGGGTGATGTCCGCACCCCGGTGGCCTTCATGGACAGCGGCTAAGATCGCTGCCAATAGGGTACGAATGAGCGACCAACGTATTGTCCCCGTGATTTTGTCTGGCGGCTCCGGCACGCGGCTGTGGCCGGTGTCGCGCGAGAGCTTCCCCAAGCAGCTCTGGCCGCTGCTGTCGGAGCGGTCGATGATCCAGGAGACGGCGCGGCGGGCGCAAGGGCCTGGGTTCACCCCGCCTGTTGTGGTGTGCAACGAGGAACACCGGTTCCTGATCGCCGAGCAGTTGCGGGCAGCGGAGATCTTCGGGGCACGGATCGTGCTGGAGCCGGTGGGGCGCAACTCGGCACCGGCGATCGCCGCAGCTGCCTGCCTGGTGGCCGAGGACGATCCCGACGCAGTGCTGTGGATGATGGCGGCAGATGCGGCGATCGCCGATGTGCCGGCATTGCGGACGGCGTTGGCACTTGCTGTGGGCGCGGCGCGTGCGGGGCACGTGGTGACGTTCGGGATGAAGCCGACAGCGCCGGAGACGGGCTACGGCTATATCGAGCGTGGTGAGCCATTGGCGGATGCGCCGGGGACGTTTCAGGTGGCGCGGTTTGTCGAGAAACCGGATGCGGCGGCGGCAGTGGCGCTGGTGGCTGATGGACGGCATCTGTGGAACTCGGGAATGTTCGTGTTCGCGGCGCGGACGCTGATCGAGGAGCTGGGACGGTACGAGCCGGCGGTGCTGGACGCGGTGCGCCAGGCGGTGACGGCGCGGAAGGTGGATCTCGATTTCATCCGGCTGGACAGTGCGGCGTTCTCGGCGAGCAAGTCGATCAGCCTGGACTATGCGGTCGCGGAACGAACGACGCGCGCGGCCGTGGTGCCGGCGGATCTCGGCTGGTCGGATGTCGGGTCGTGGAGCGCGTTGTGGGAGCTGGGGGCGAAGGATGCGGCGGGGAATGTCGCGGTGGGGGATGTGCAGTTGGTGGGGGCGGAGAACTGCTACGTCCGCAGTGATGGCGTGCTGACCGGAGTGATCGGGCTGAAGGACGCCGTGGTGGTGGTGACCGAGGACGCGGCGCTGGCGATGCATCGCGACGCGGCGCAGGACGTGAAGCAGTTGGTGGATCGGCTGAAGGCAGCGCGACGGCACGAGGCGGTGGCGCATAATCGTGTGTACCGGCCTTGGGGGTTCTATGAGAGCTTGATCCAGGGCGACCGGTTTCAGGTGAAGCGGATTGTGGTGATGCCGGGGCAGAAGCTATCGTTACAGAAGCATTTCCATCGGGCCGAGCACTGGGTGGTGGTGAGCGGCAGTGCGATCGCGACGCGCGATGGCGAGCAGACGTTGCTGCATGAGAATGAGAGCATTTACGTGCCGCTGGGCGCGGTGCACCGGCTGGAAAACCCAGGGAAGATTCCGCTGACGCTGATCGAGGTGCAGTCGGGGTCATATCTGGGTGAGGATGATATCGTGCGGTTCGAGGATACGTACGGGCGGACTTAGGGCGGGTTTCGACACCATCCTACTGCCGTCATGGCCGGGCTTGAACGGATCTCGGGCGCCTGGTTTAGTTGTTTACGCAGAACGGGAGCGAGAACGCCATTGCCCGGATGCGGGGTTCGGCGTCCAGATGCTGGCCGTGCAGCAGCACGGCGACGATCACCACGGCGGCGAACAGCCAGCGCAGGCGCAGTGACGGGGCCAGTCCGGCCAGCGCGGCGAAACCAAGCGCACCGGCGACACCGATCGCGCCGCCCAGCAGGACTTCCGGCGGTGTGTGATAGCCGAGCACCAAGCGCGTCGCGCCGATCAAGGCCGCGGCAAGGCACGCGGTGAGCAACACCACGCCGCGTCGGTGGTGCAACAGGGCGGCCAACCCGCCGGCAACCACGGCCGCCGCGGCGGTGTGGCCGCTGGGGCTGCGCAGCGATGGAAGCCCGATCTCGGGACCGCAGGTGGCGAAGGCCAGTTTCAGCAGCACAACCAGGGCGAAGCTGACACCGACCGCCATCAACCACGCCAGCGCCCCGCGACGCCAGCCGAGTGCGGCCAGGCACAGCGCCACAGTGGCGATCAGCGGTAGCATCACCGCCTGATCGGCGAAGTCGGTCAGAAACTGCATCAGCGTCCCCTGCCCCGGGATAGACCGGATGGAGGTGGGGACGAAAGACGCTCAGGGACGCGGCGGAATCAGGCCAACCTCAACCAGGCGGGCGTGGATCTCGGGCCGTGGCTGCTTGGTGAGGTCCCTGACGATGATCTTGCGCCCGCGGTCGCGGGCGCCGCTGTCGAGCGCGTCGCGCAGCTTGCCACTGTAGCCGTGCGCGACGATCAGGATCAGGTCGTCGAACTGCCGGGCGCGGTTGTCTTCATTCCGCATCGTGGCGAGCTGGGCAACGAAGCGGTCGCGGGCGACATCGTGTGGGTCGTGACCGGATGCGATGGCGTGGCACGTCGTGGAGCCGCTTTCGAAGCTGCGGCCTTGCTGGTCGGACACCAGGTCCTGCGTGCGCCGACGCGCATCGACCGAGGCCATCTCACGCAGCACGGTCAGGCCCCGGCGATCACCGGCAACGCCCAGCACGCGGGCGGTGCCACCATCGGCCACGACGCTCCACAGCCGCTCCAGCGCACGGCGCCGGGAACGGCTCATTTGCACTGCTTCTGACCTTGGTCTCTGCCCCAAAAATTCTCGGCCGGAGCGGGCGTGCCGCGCCCACCGTGGGGGCAATGGATCATTGTGAGGCGGGAGGCGCCTTGACCTGGAGCAATGGCGAACGTCGGGCGCTGGTGACCTCGGGCGTGTTCGCCACAACCGGCAACATCTCCTCTCGTCATTCCTGCGCAAGCAGGAATGACGAGGCGCCTGGGAATGACAAAGCGCCTGCCCTCCGGTTAGCGTGCGTGCTTAGACTAGGCCGACACAGATGGCCTGTGTGGTAGCGGTACTGATCACGCCCTTCAGCGCATTGATGACCACGTTGATGATGTTCTGCACGGCGCGCAGGACCAGTTCGCTCTCCACCACGGCCAGGTCGCTGATTTGTTCAAACTGCTGGTTCAGGTTGAGTTCTGCCAGGTCCTTGCTTATCGTTCCGGTAACGCAAGCCTCGGCGATGGAGGCGAGCTGCACCACGATGGCCTGAAGGTTCGGTCTCAGGAGATTTTCATAGTCGGCAGCCAGAGCGACGCCCTGCGCGCGCCGTGGTCGCGCCAGCCGTCAGGGTGCTTTCCGCCGCTTGCGTCAAACCATCCAACAGAGCCATCGCACACCTCCGCTACAGCGTGCATGTCTTGTTCCAGCCGCCGGCCTGCGAGCGATCGCTCAGTTCGATGCGACGGCGGCTTTCTTGCGGTTCTCGACGTAGACGATCGCCTGCAGCGTGCCCAGCAATCTCGACACAGCCACCCCATGCCCCGCGTCCGCCGCGTTCGCCGGGGTTTGGGTCTGGGCCTTGAACTCGAACCCACACGAAGCGGTCGCCGCATCCTGATCTGCGGCGTGCAGCGCGGCCGGCGGCTTCAGCTCGCTGGCGCGGTTCTGGGTCACGGCGGCGAAACAGCTGTTGTCGATCCAATTGAGCTTGCAGCCCGCGTCGAGGATCTGGCCGATTTCGTCGATCTCCGGCCCGAGATTGGCGACGAGCGCCGCCTCGCACCCCGCGACAGGCGCCGGACTGTCACTGGCGGCAGGCGCATTCGCCTGGGCGGCCGCAAGGAGATCGGCAGGCAGACCGGCGACGGTCGCGTCGTGGATCGCCGTCACTGCCGCACCGCATTGGCCCCATCCGGGATCGTTGTTGACGGCCAGGGTGAGCATCGCGTCGGCCTCGCCGTGCCATTTGTTCAGCATCGTGACCACGTCCGGATAGCGTGGATCGGCAGTCACCGTGCCGGCGGCGCCGCGCATCGCCAGATCCCAGGTGCCGACTTCCGCCTGCATGGCCGAGGCTTGCTGCTGCTAGGCGGCACTATAGCGGGCGACGAGCGTTGCCGCGCATGCGGCCACAACGGACGTCGTGATGGCAAGCAGGATCAGACGAACGTTGCGTCTCGGTACCGGCATGACATCCTCCCTGCGATCGATGCCTCGATCCCGAGGGTGATGCTGAATCACAGTTACAAGGATGGATCAAGCGTGCCGCCGGTATGAGGAGGGCGATCGCATCGGGTCCTGGTGAATGCCTTTTGTCTCTAGCCCAGACGGCGACGGTAGAGGGCGATCAGGCGTTCCCAGTGTCGTTCCGCTGCCGGTTTGTCGTAGCACCAGCGCTGTGGGAAGGCGAAACCGTGATGGACGGTGGGGTAGAGTTCAAGCGCGCCCGGGTTGCCGGATTTTTCGAACAGACCGCGCAGTTCTTCGACCATTGGCAACGGGGCCAGTTCATCGTGTTCGGCGCAAGCGATATAGAGTTCGCCGTTCGCCTGGCCGAGCGTGAGGTGCGGGCTTTCGACGGCGTCGCTAACCAGCCGGGTGCCGTAAAAGGACGCGGCGGCGGCAACGCGGTCGGGATAGCGCGCGGCGGCGGCGAGTGCGTAGGGGCCGCTCATGCAGTAGCCGTGCACGCCGATGGGGCCGGGTTTTACCGCTGCGTGTTGTGCGACGAAGGCGAGGAGAGTGGCGATGTCGTGCATGACCGGGGGGATGGTCATCTTGGTGCGGACGGCGCGCATGCGGTCGCGCTCGGCGCTGCCTTGGGTGAGGACGTCGGGGCCGTAGATCGTATCGCGTCCGGCACGGTAGTAGAGGTTGGGGAGCAGCACGGTGTAGCCGACGGTGCCGAGGCGACGGGCCATGTCGCGGAGTTCCTCGCGGATGCCGGGGGCGTCCATGAGAAGCAAGACGGCTGGGTGCGGGCCGCGGTCGGGATGGCAGATGAAGGTTTCCATCGCGCCGTCTTTGGTGGCGATGTCGAGGGTTTGTTCGTGCATGGCATTTCCTTGGGCGGGAAGAGAGGTGGCAGAGAGGCTGGCACGGCCCGGACGCAGGCGGAAGCGAGGCCGCGATCCCACCGTCATCGCGAGGAGCGGAGCGACGCGGCAATCTCGATCCGGGTACGCACGGTTTTGCAGCGTGGGGTGCGATAGCGGATGGGTTTGCGTGGGGCGCGAAAGCAATTTAACCGCAAAGAACGCAATCGGCTCCGGGCGGCGGAGGCAGCCTGACGGCGGTGGGTGCGATTGAATGATGCGCCTTCTCCGCGGCGTGGCGGCGGCGTGGGTGCAATCGATCCGGCAGTCGCCGCGATGCACCACCGGTGCCGGACTGCGGGGCGATGGGTTGATGCGCGCGGTCATGACCGTGTGGCCGGGGTCGTGCGCCTCGCGTCTATCGACCCCAGCGCCAACGCGGCTTCTCGCCCTTGGCGTAGCAGATGGCGATCAGCGCGCCGGCGAGGACCGCGATCCATAGCGCCAGCAGAAGGCCGGCGCGGCGCGGATTGGCCCCGGTGCGAAGCTGGATGGCGAAGACCACGGCGCCGGCGACGATCAGGGCGACATAGATCGCGAGGACGATCCAGCCCGCGACCGAGGCGGGGGTCCAGCCCCAACCGAAGCGCTTTGCCTTGAACCAGAGCCTGGTCATTCCGCTTTTGCCGGTCTGTGCGGGCAGGACGCGCGTTCGCCAGCGCCTCTCTGGCACGAGATTGCTCTCGCTTCTCGCAACGACGGTGGGGGAGCGGACACTGGGCGCAGACCCCCGGCTTACCCCTCCGCCGCTGGTTCCCGTTCGGCCCGTACCCGGGCTACCCTCCGCCCATCCATCTCCAGCACCTCGAACCGCCAACCGGCGAAGACGATGCGGTCACCCCCCCGCGGCACGCGGCGCAGCAGGGCCAGCAGCAGACCGGCCAGGGTGTGATAGCCACCCTCGTCCGGCAGGTCGGGCAGCTCCAGCCGCGATTTCACCTCATCGACCGGCATCAGCCCGTCCATCACCAGCACGCTGTCCACCGCGCCGGGCGTGCTCCCAGCGGGCGCTTCGGTGTCGGTCGGGTCGCCGACGATCGCCTCCAGCACATCGGACGCGGTCACCAGGCCTTCGAAGCTGCCGTATTCGTCCATCACCAGCGCGAGGCCCAGCGGCTCCGACTTCAGCCGCTCCAGCGCATCCAGCGCGCTGACCGTGTCGGGCACCACGATCGGCTGACGCAGCGCCGCGCCGATCGACAGGTCGCCGCCGTCCAGCAGGCGGTCCAGGATGTCCTTCGCCTGCACCACGCCCACCACGTTGTCGATCGACCCGTCGCACACCACGAAACGCGAATGCGGGGCAGATTTTAGCGCAGCGACGATGTCGCGCGGCGGGTCGGTACGGTCGACCCAGGCGAGCTCGGTGCGGGGCGTCATGATGGCACGCACCGGCTTGTCGGCCAGCCGCAGCACGCGCTCAATCATGTCGCGCTCTTCCAGCTCCAGCTCGCCCGTCTGAGTGCCCTCGGCGAGCAGGGCCTTCAGCTCCTCCTCCGCCACCGCTTGCTGCGGCTTGCGATGCAGACGCAGCGCGCGCAGCACCAGGTTGGTGGAGCGGGCCAGCAGCCAGACGGCGGGGGCGGTCAGACGCGTGGTCCAGATCGTCGCGCGGGCGACGCGGATCGCCACCAGCTCCGGCCGGCGCAGCGCGAGCTGCTTGGGGACGAGTTCGCCCAGGACGAGGGTGAGGTAGGTGGTGACAATCACCACGAGAGCGAGCGCGAGGGGGCCCGCCGCGGGGGCAAGCACGGGGAACGTGGCAAGCCAGGCCTCGATGTGGTCGGCGATGCGGGCACCGCCGACGACCCCGGTCAGCACGCTGACCAGGGTGATGCCGACCTGCACGGTGGGCAGGAAGAGCTGGGGATCCTCGGCGAGCTGGCGGGCAATGGTGGCGCCGGGGACGGCCTTGCGCTCCAGCACCATCAGGCGGGCGCGGCGGGCGGAGACCAGGGCGAGCTCGCTCATCGAGAACAGGCCGTTGAGCAGGATCAACAGCAGGACGATGAGGATTTCGATGGCGAGGGTCATGGGGCGACTGACATGGGGTGCGAGGAAGCATACCGGTCTGAGGACGGATCGGCGATGGTGGTCAGCACGACTGTAGCATACGAGTGTATGTAGTTGATTTCAGTAGATTTATGCCATAATTCATGATTTGTCAGGAGATGCTGGATTTTGGACAGGCGCCGCGCGGAACAGTATGTGGCCGAGATCATCCCGTTTCCGATGCCTGCCGCCCGGCGTTCAACTGCTCCGACGCCGGACCTTGCGCGGCTGGACCGCGCCATGGCGACGCTGCCTGCCGTGCTGGCCGAGCAACGGGCGGTGGTGGCGGCATGGCGCGGCTCGTTGGTGACCCTGCAGAATTCGACCGGTCGGCTGTGGGCGCGTTTGACGCAATACGGCTCCAGCCCGGAGTCGCTGAGGGCACAGCTGGATGGGTTGAACGCCCAGGCCTGCGGGCTGAAGCGTTCGGCGGATACGGTGATCGCCGAGGCCGCAGGCTAAGATGCGGCGACGACGCGGGCAGCACCCTCACCGGCGTCGCGACGCTCCGCCACCTCTCCCGCGCGGCGGGAGAGGTGTTCCGTTCCGCGCTCTGCCTTACCCTTGCTGGGTGAAGAACTTCTGCCCGGCGGCGAAATGGTTGGGCTTCATGAAGATGCCCAGGATTAGCGCGCCGTTGGGCGCCACCGCCTCGTGCGTGTTGCCGGCCGGACGCCAGACGAAGTTGCCGGCGGTGCAGACGCCCTCGTCATCCTCCAGCGAGCCTTCCAGTACATAAGTCATCTCGACGCCGGTATGCTCATGCAGCGGGACCACCGCGCCCGGCGCCAGCTTGAACAGCAGTGCCGACATGCCGCTGGCTTTGTCGTCATACAGCACCTTGTGCTGAATGCCGGGGAACTTCGAGGTCTCCCACGGCGCGTTCAGCACGTCGACGTAATAGGATGGCGGCGACAGCTCGTCGGCCAACAGGCGCTTCACGGTGCGCGCGGTGGCCTTGGTGATCCCATCCGGCATGGTCCGATCCTCCGTCCTGTTCTTGTCCCGCACCCATCGGGCCGGATACAGGGTTGCGCTGTCAAGCGCGGGCAATGACGCCCGCAGCGACGGAGGACGGGCGGCATGGCGGAGCACCCCTTGATCGAGCGGCTGCGGGCGGCGCGCGTGGTGCCGGTGGTGCGCGCGTCGTCCGTGCGGCACGCGGCCACGGCGGTGAGCTGGCTGCGCGACGCCGGGCTGCGGATCTTCGAGATCACCATGACGATCCCGGACGCGCCGGCGCTGATCCGGGAGCTGTCGGGCGATAAGTCGCTGCTGGTGGGGGCGGGCACGGTGCCGGATGCCGCCACGGCCGAGGCGTGCCTGGCGGCGGGGGCGCAGTTCATCGTGGCGCCCTGGATCGATGCCGCGCTGGGACCACCCTGCCACGCCGCCGGGGCGGTGCTGATGCTGGGCGCGCTGACGCCGACCGAGGTGCGGGCGGCGCTGACGGCCGGCGCCGATGTGGTGAAGATATTTCCGGCGTCCTCCGCAGGCGGGCCGGCGCATATCCGCGCCTTGTGCAGCGTGTTGCCGACCGTGCCGTTCTGCCCGACCGGCGGCGTCGAGCCGGGCAATGTCGCCACCTATCTGGCGGCCGGTGCGGCCTTTGTCGGCATGGGCGGCGCACTGGTCGACGAGAGGCGCATCGCCGCCGGAGACCGGGCTGCGATCACGGCCGCCGCGCGCGCCGTGCTGGAGCCGGCGTGATGGCCGTCGACCTGCTGTGCATGGGCGAGCCGATGCTCGAGTTCAATCAGCTCCCGCAAGCCGAGGACGGCCGCGTGCTGTATTTGGAAGGGCATGGTGGCGACACGTCGAACGCCGCGATTGCGGCGGCACGGCAAGGGGCGCGCGTTGGCTACATCACCGCGATCGGCCAGGACGCGCCGGGTGATTCGCTGATGGCGCTGTGGGAGCGAGAGGGCGTGGATACCGAGACGGTGATCCGCACCGATCGCGCGTTGACGGCCGTGTATTTCGTCACGCACGACGCCAAGGGGCATCAGTTCCTGCACTACCGGAAGGATTCACCAGCGGCGCTGTATGGACCACGCGATCTGCCGCGCGCGGCTATTGCCAACGCGAAGATCTTCTTTGCCTCCGGCATCAGCCAGGGGATCTCCACCAGCGCGTCGGATGCCGTGTTCGCCGCGATCGATATCGCGCGCGGCAATGGCGTGACGGTTGCGTATGACACCAACTACCGGCCCCGCTTGTGGCCGCCGACGCGCGCGGCCGCGGTGATGCACGCGGCAATCGCGCGGTGCGACATCGTGCTTCCAGGCATGGAGGATGCGGCCGTGCTGACCGGCCTCGCCGATCCCAACGCGATCCTGGATTTCTATCTGCGGCTGGGACCAAAGATCGTTGTCTTGAAGATGGGGGAAGAGGGCGCGTATATTGGCACGCCGGACGGCCGCATGCGGATCGAGTCGCTGGAGGTCCGTTCGGTGGATGCAACTGGTGCGGGCGACGCATTCTGCGGCAGCTACTTGGCGCGCGTGCTGACGGGTGACACCGCCGAGCAGGCCGCACGCTACGCGGTGGTGGCCGCGGCGTTGAAGTGCACTGGCTATGGCGCGGTGGCACCGATCCCGTTCGCCAACGACGTACGTGCAGCCTTACGAAACATGTAACGCGGGGGGATCAGGTCCATGTGCCAGGTGTGTGGGTTCAAAGGTCATGTAGGTGTGTCGCGCCGCGGCCTGCTGGGCGGCGCCGTGGCGACATTCGTTTCCACGCGGTTTGCGGCCGCGGCACCCGCCGCGACGGGCGACGGCGTTCCCGGGGATGTCGCACTGCGGGAACTGATGGCCGGCAATGCGCGCTATGTGGCGAACAATCCCACACATCGCAACGTGCACGCGGGACGGGAAGACCGCGTGGCGACGCAGAAGCCGATCGCCGCGGTGCTGAGCTGCGCGGACTCACGGGTGGCGCCGGAATACGTGTTCGATCAGGGCCCGGGACAGCTCTTCGTGGTGCGCGTCGCCGGTAACGTGCTGAATGATGATGGCACCGCCAGCCTGGAATATGCGGTGAAGTTCCTGGGCGTGCGGCTGGTGATCGTGCTCGGCCATGGCAATTGCGGCGCAGTGAAAGCCGCGATCGATGTGGTGCAGAAGGGTGCCGCGTTGCCCGGGCATCTGCCTGGCCTGATCGACCTGATCAAGCCGGCGGTGGTGGCGGCGGAGGCAACCCATCCGAAGGATCTGCTGAGCGCGGCGATCACCGAGAATGCACGCACGGCGGCACGGCATATCGCCTCGGAAACGCCGATCCTGTCAGAGGCCGCCGCAAGCGGGCAGCTCAAGGTTGCGAGCGGCGTTTACGATCTCGCGACCGGACAGGTGCATCTGGTGTGAAGCCCGTCATGCCGGGGCTTGGCCCCGACGCCCACGACTTTGCGTGCGCGCGTGCCAGGTGAATGCATCAAATCGCCCCGATAGAGCAACAATTCTACAAGCCGTTGTATGGTTGGATTATCCTCGCTGGCCCTTGGCTTGCGGTTTCCGCGCGCCAGGGAGTGCAATTGAGGAGAGACGAGTGATGACGAGGATGGAGTACGGCGTTGTTGTGGCTGTTCTGCTGGTGCTGATCGCGACGGTTTTCGTGTCGCAGTACGTGGTCTACGAGCTCCTCGCAACGACAGAGGTGCCGAAGCCGTTCGAGGGCAGGTCCTACGGACGCACGGCGTTCTGGCCGGGGCGCATGCGCACGCCCGGACGCACGTGCTGGAACGGCAGCACTGCGG
>DATHNE010000150.1:0-2686 GCA_035486355.1 Acetobacteraceae bacterium | reverse complement strand
GATCTGCCGGACGCTTTCTTAACTCTGGCGGTCGCCAGCGTGGTCGGGCTGCTGCTGTACCTGGCGCTAATGGCCCTGGTGATCCGTCCGATACGACGGCTGACGTCCTCGATCGTCGCTTTCCGGGCCGACCCGGAGCATGGCGTGCCGCTTGACGCGCGCGCCAACAGCTTGATGCGCGATGACGAGATCTCTGTAGCCGGGCGCGAGCTGGCGGCGATGCAGCGCGAGCTGCGGGCCGCGCTGTGGCGCAACAGCCGGCTGGCGGCGCTGGGCACGGTGGTGGCCAAGGTCAGCCACGATGTGCGCGGCGTCCTGACGCCGGCCCTGCTGCAGGCCGACCGCTTGCAACGGCAATCCGACCCCGCGGTGCGGCGCGCCGGCGAAACGATCGTCCAGGCCGTGGATCGGGTGATCGATCTGGTGCATCGCACGCTGGATTTCGCCCGCGACGGGCCGCCGCCGCCATCGCTGACAGCGCTCCGCCTGCACTCGCTGGCGGTCGAGGCCGCCGACAGTGCGCGCACGGTGGCCACGCTGTTCGAACTCGACAACCTAGTCCCGGTCGACCTGCAGGTCGCGGCCGATCGCAATCACCTGTATCGCGTGCTGGTCAATCTGATGCGCAACGCGGCCGAGGCCGGCGCATCACGGATGCGCGTGCGTGTGCGCGCAAGCGACGGGATGCTGGGGATCGACCTGTCGGACGACGGGCCCGGATTGCCGGACCAGGTGCGCACCAGCCTGTTCCGCCCCTTTACCTCCACCAGCCAGCGCGGTGGCGCCGGACTGGGCCTGGCGATTGCCCGCGACCTGATGCTGGCGCATGGCGGCGACATCGCGTTGGTCACGACCGGGCCAGGTGGCACCACGTTCCGGTTGTTGCTGCCGCACTCGGAGCGGGTTGACCGGATCCCGCAGACCGCCGAGTCGGCGTAGTCGCTCCATTCGAGGTCCGCCATGACCGAGGCATCCGCCCGTCCCCGCACCGCCTGGGACCCAGCGCAGTATCTGCGTTTCGCCGACCATCGCTTGCGCCCAGCGCTGGATCTGTTGGCCCAGGTGCCGCTGGAGGCCCCGGCGCATGTCGTCGATCTTGGCTGCGGTGCCGGCAACATCTCCGCCATCCTGAAGCAGCGCTTCCCCGCCGCCGACGTGCTGGGCATCGATGGCGATACGGCCATGGTGCAAACCGCGCGCGGCAAAGCGCCGGAGTGTCGGTTCGAGCAGGCCGACTTCACACACTGGACGCCGGCGGTGCCGCCGGCGCTGATCTACTCGAACGCCGCGCTGCAATGGGTTGGCGGGCACGAAACCCTGTTCCCGCGCCTGCTGTCGTTGCTGGCGCCGGATGGCGTCTTGGCGGTGCAGATGCCGGCGATGCACGACGCACCGTTGCGCCGGCTGCAATACGAGGTGGCGGCGCACGGTCCGTGGGCGGAGCGTCTGGCCGCGCAGGCATCGGCGCCGCCGATCCTGGAGGTCGCTCAGTATTGGGACCTGCTACGCCCGTGCGCGGCGGCGCTGGATTCATGGGAGACCACCTATCTGCATCCACTGACCGGCGAGGATGCGGTCGTGGAATGGGCCGCCGGCTCGAGCCTGCGTCCATTCCTGGCGCCGTTGGATTCGGCGCTGCGGGTTGCGTTCCGGCGTGCGTATGCCGATGCGTTGCGGCCGCACTACCCGCGACGGGCGGACGGCACCACGCTGTTGCCGTTCCGGCGGTTGTTTATGATTGCGCGGCGCTGAACGGCGTGCGGCTGGTTGGGCGCCTCTGGTCGACGGCTGGGGTTTGGCACCACCGCAAGAGAATTTCACCGCGGGTGCGCCGGTGAAACCGGCAAAAGGAGAGGGTGAGAATCCCTTACGATGAACGGAAGAGCGAACCCCGTCGGTCCCGAGTCATGCGTGTCACATCGTGAGATGTGGGGCGAAGCGTTGACAGGGGTGTTTGTGGGTCAGGTATTGAGCCACGTAACAAATTCAGTCCGGAATGCCGACGCGCTCTGCGGAGCGGAAGGCAGCACGGTGTGGTGCGTTATCGCAAGCGCTTCGCCGGTTCCGCCGTCAGCGCGGCAAAGTTCTCCACCCAGGTGGGCGCCCTCGGCAGCCAGGTGAGATCGATTCCGTGCATGACGGGTTCTTACGCCAAAAGGACTGGAGCTGCACCCTACGAAAACCAGGATCGTCTATTGCAGGGACTCGAAACGCAGAGGACGGTATCCGAGCGTCAGCTTCGACTTTCTTGGATACTGCTTCCGGCCGAGAGCGGTGAGAAATTCACAAAATGGGAAGCTGTTTTGTGGTTACACACCAGCGGTCAGTTCCTCCGCGCTGAAAGCCATGAGAGCGACAATCAAGGAACTGAGGGTTCGACGGCAGACGCATCGGTCGCTGGACGATATCGCCGAAGTGGTCAATCCGCTCCTACGGGGATGGATCAGCTACTACGGTCGATACACACCGACGGCGATGCTTCCCCTCTATCACTATCTCAACGAGACGGTGCGGGGGTGGGTCATGCGGAAGTTCAGACGCTATAGGGGCCGGACGGCTCGGGCTCGGGCGCTCTTGAAGAGGATCGCTCGAGAGAGGGCAGGCCCTTTCGTGCACTGGCGCGTCGGTGTGACGGCCGGGTTTGCCTGATGGGAGCTGTGTGAGGTGAGAGCCTCATGCACAGTTC
>DATHNE010000149.1:0-3775 GCA_035486355.1 Acetobacteraceae bacterium | reverse complement strand
TCCTTTACACCAAGCTCCGCCGTCATCCGATCCCGCATGATGAATTTCTGGATTTTCCCCGTCACCGTCATGGGAAATTCATCGACGAAACGGATATGCCGCGGCACCTTGTAGTGCGCGATCTGGTCGCGGCAGAAATTCCGAAGCTCCTCCGCTGTCAGGGTTTCGCCGGCGCGCAGCTTCACCCAGGCGCACAACTCCTCGCCGTAGCGCGCGTCCGGCACACCGAACACCTGCACGTCCTGGATCTTCGGATGGCGATACAGGAATTCCTCGATCTCGCGAGGATACACGTTCTCGCCGCCGCGGATCACCATGTCCTTGATGCGGCCGACGATGTTGCAATATCCGTCCGCATCCATCGTCGCCAGGTCGCCGGTATGCATCCAGCCGGTGGGATCGATCGCCTGCGCGGTGCGCTCGGCATCATCCCAGTAGCCGAGCATCACCGAATAGCCGCGCGTACAGAATTCGCCCGGCGTGCCAGCCGGCACGATCCGGCCCTCGGTATCGACGATCTTCACCTCGACATGGGGATGCACGCGGCCGACCGTGGAAACGCGACGCTCCACCGTATCGTCCAAGGCGGTCTGCGTGCTGACCGGGCTGGTTTCCGTCATGCCATAGCCGATCGTCATCTCGGTCAGGTGCATGTCGCGGATGCAGCGGCGCATCACCTCGATCGGACAGGGCGCGCCGGCCATCATCCCGGTGCGCAGGCTGTTCAGGTCGAATTTTGCGAACTCCGGGTGGTCGAGTTCGGCGATGAACATGGTCGGCACGCCGTACAGCGAAGTGCAGCGTTCCTCTGCCACCGTCTGCAACGTCGCGAGCGGATCGAAGCCCTCGCCGGGATACACCATCGCCGCGCCGTGCGTGATGCAGGCCAGGTTGCCGATCACCATGCCGAAGCAATGATACAGCGGCACCGGGATGCACACCTTGTCATGTTCTGTGTAGTGCATCGCCTGGCCGAGGAAGTAGCCATTGTTGAGGATGTTGTGGTGCGTCAGCGTGGCGCCCTTCGGCAGGCCGGTGGTGCCGGAGGTGAACTGAATGTTGATCGGCTCGTCGAATTGCAGCTTGCCCGCCAGTTCGACGAGTTGCGCTCGGTGTGGGGCCTCGCCCATGCGGTAGACGCTGTCGAACGCGATGGCGCCGGGGGCCGGCGTGTCGCCGATCTGGATGACCGTGCGCAGCGACGGCAGCTTCGCCGCGCCCAGATGGCCCGGACGCGCGTGGCGCAGTTCCGGCGCCAATGTGTTGATCATGCCGACATAGTCGCTGGTCTTGAAAGACGTTGCGGTGACCAACGCGCGGCAGCCCACCTTGTTCAGCGCGTATTCCAGTTCCGCCAGCCGATAGGCGGGGTTGATGTTCACCAGGATCAGCCCGGCCTTGGCGGTGGCGAACTGCGTCACCACCCATTCGGCGTTGTTCGGCGACCAGATGCCGATGCGCTCGCCTGGCTTCAGGCCGAGCGCCAACAGTCCGGCCGCAAACGCGTCCACGCGCTCGGCCAGTTCGCGATAGCTCCAGCGTATGCCTTGCTGGCGCGCGATCAGGCCGGGCCGGTCGCCCCACCGGGCGACAGTACGGTCGAAATGCGCGCCGATCGTCTCCCCGAGCAACGGCACCACGGATGCGCCGTGCGCGTAGCTGAGCGCCTGGGTCATGGACATGCTCTCTCCCGGTGGGCCTTATTGGCCGCGATATTGTCCCGCACGTTCGCGGTTGACAACGGGAAACGCGGCGGGAGCGCCGCTGCTGCCGCATTCGGGCGAACGATCGGTGTCGATTGCGGGTTCGTGTTGTTAACACCGCGGACTCATTGCTAAGCTCGCGGTTGGCGTGCGGCGCCACATGAGAATCCGCCCGGCCGCCAGTTCATAAGGAGAAAGCAATGACTGGAGTCAGGGCCCGGTGGTTATTGCTTCTTGCCCTCGGCATTGTCCTGGCGTCGGCGCCATTGCTCTGCGCCGACGAGGCGGCGCCGGCTGACGACCAGGCGATTGCCGCCAGCCTGGCGAAGATGCTGCAAGCCGCGCGATCGGTGATTTCGAACAACCAGCCGCTGATCAACGATCCGTCGATCGGGGACAAGGGGCTGAGCGGCAAGGTCGTGCTGGCGCGCACTCTGGAGGTGTATCGCACCAATACCGGCACGGACCCCCTGGCCGGCGACCAGACTTCGCGCGCGGCGCGGCTGCTGCACGATGAGATGGATAGCATCGTCGAGGTTGTCGATGCCAACCAGGACACCATCAACGCCAAGGGAGTCGGTTTCAAGGCGTTCATTCCCGCGGTGTTCGCGCGCCTGGTGGACGAAGCATTTGCCCGCCGTGCCGGCGCGGAGGCCAGCGTGAAGGTGACGGCCCCGCAGGATCTGGTGCGTAATCGCAAGTCCCTGCCTGACACTTTCGAAAACTCGGTGATTACCGGGAAGTTCCTTGCGCCGGCCTGGCCGAAAGGCCAGGCCTTTGAGGCGGTGGTCGCCGATGGCGATCATCACGAATTCCGCATGCTGGTGCCCGAATACTATGCGACCTCCTGTCTCACCTGCCACGGATCGCCGAAAGGTTCCCTCGACATCACAGGATATCCGCGCGAGGGCGCGAGTGCCGGCGATCTGGGCGGCGTGATCAGCATCATTCTGGCCAAGTGACGCCGCGCGTGCTGGACCGTTTGTCCATCGCCGCGCGGCTGCAGCTGCTGTCCGTCAGCCTGATTCTGGTGATCGCCGGCAGCAATCTGTACCTCACCCGCGCCCTGCAACAGGCAGCGGCCAAGGCGCTGTACGCGGACCGTACCGTCAGCCAGATCGAAATCGTGCAAGGCGTGCGCGCCGCCTTCGATTCGCTGCGCTACTGGCGCGCCGACCTCGCGGTGTCGCTGTTGATGCTGTCGGAGCGGAATGCCCTCGAAGCACGCCAGCGGCTTGAGCACCAGCTCGCCGACCTGGCGGCGTTCGATCCCGCTTCCGCCGCGAGCCTGGAAACCGAGACGACCGCGTTCGACCACGACGCGGCACAGGCGGTGGATGCCTACACGGCCGATCGCCGCGTGATCGGCAACACGCTGTTCGCGCAGGCGCGGGTGCACAGTCTGCACGCGACAGAGCAATTGGATCGGCTGGAAGCGGTGCTGGCAGCCCAGGAACGCGCCGCACGGGATGCCGTGGTGCAGAGCGAGGCGACCGCGCGGCAGGTGTCGCTGGTTCTCATCGGCACTTCCGTATTGTTCGGCATCGCGCTGACGGTGCTGATCCTGCGGTCCATCCTGCGTCCGCTTTCGGCGCTGGTGACCGCGGTACGCCGCATCAGTGCGGGCGATGTCGAAACCGAACCGCCGGCACCGGGGCGCGGCGAGCTGGGGGAAATGGCCAAAGCTGTCCTGCTGCTGCGGGATGGATTGCTGGCCCAGGCGCATCTGGAGCAAGAAAACGAGCGCCAGCGGCAGATGCTGCATCAGGCAATCGAATCGATAAACGAAGGCTTTTCGCTGTACGATTCGGACCATCGGCTGGTTTTGTGCAACACTTACTACCGGGACTTGTACGCCGGCGTTGCGGAGCTGCTGACCCCGGGCATTACGTTCAACGCCATCCTCAGCGCGGCGGTCGATGCGGGCGTGATCGCCGCCGGGGATGCGCGCGCCGAAGCCTGGATCGCGGACAACCTGCGCGACGATGTTGGACGCGCCGCGCTTGCGATCCCGGCCACGCCGGATGGTGCCGCCGTGCCGCTACTCGGCGAGGCTCGCGATGCCGCGATCG
>DATHNE010000148.1:0-9861 GCA_035486355.1 Acetobacteraceae bacterium | reverse complement strand
CAAGCTGCCTGCGCCACGGGCTGTAGTTCGACGCGGAAGCCGAGCCTGGCCAGTTGGGCGACGTGGTGGCTGGCTTTGACCGCGTTCGAGCGGCGGTCGAAGTGATCGGCGCCGAGGTCCTGATGCTGGGTGCCGTCGTTCAGCATGTGGTAGATCGCGGTGAGCATCGAGGCGGCGACGGCGCAGATGGCTTTCTTTGGTCCCCGTTTGGCGCGCAGGCGTTTGAATTGTGCCCCGTAGTAGCTGTCCTTCTTCCGCGTGGCTGCCCAGGCGCATTGCACGAGGATGGTCTTGAGCCAGGGAGCCCCTTTGCGCAGGCGCGAGGATTTCCGTTTGCCGGCGCTCTCGTTCTGGCCCGGACACATGCCACTCCACGCCAGCAGATGTCCCGCGGTTGGAAAGCGGCTCATATCGCGGCCGATTTCCGCCAGAATGATCGTCGCACCCAAAACGTTGATGCCCGGCACGGAACATAGAAGAAGGATCAGGGATCGAAAGGTGGCCTGACCGGCCTCCACCTCCTCATCCATCCGCGCGGTGGCCGCATCGACCGCGTCGTCGATCTTGGCGATCGCCTGGCTCAGCGTATCGTGCTGCCCCAGATACAGCTCGAGCATGAAGCGATGGTGGTCCGTCAGCCGTCCATGCAACGCATCGTACAAGACCTTGGGTGACGCCTTGATCCGCCGGTCGGCCATCGCCGCCAGCTTGTGCGGATTCCTGACGCCGGCGATCATCGCCTCGATCATTCGCCGGCCGCTGACGCCCATAATGTCGCTGATCACCGAGTCCAACTTGATGTTGGCCTCTTCCAGCGTCTTCTGGATCCGCTGGATATGGCTGGTCTGCTCGCGGCTCAGTTGCTTGCGTGCGCGCAGCAACGAACGCAGTTGCTGGATCGCCTCGTCCGGAACGAAGCTCGCCTTGATCAGCCCGCAGGCCACGAGGTCGGCGATCCATGTCGCGTCGTTCACGTCGGTCTTGCGCCCGGGCACGTTCTTGATGTGCGCCGCATTGGCCACGATCAGCTCGAATGCGCCGTCGCTCAGGATCTTCCAGACCGGCTTCCAGTAGATCCCGGTCGCCTCCATTGCCACATGCGTACAGCCCGATGCCGTCAGCCAGTCCAGCAACGCCTCCAGGCCGGCCGTCGATGTCTCGAACGTCCGACACTCGCGCTTGATCTTTCCCGCCGACATGATCCGCACACAGGCAACGATCATCGCCTTGTGGACGTCCAGGCCGGCAACCCTCTCATGCATCACTTCCATTCATCCCTCCGCTCCATACCAGGACCGCCGGCGTGGGGATCTCACGAAGATGAACTCTAGGAAGCGTGCTCCGGGAGTGCTGCCACTCCTTGGCTCCAGTGGGGGTGATCGAGATACCCCGGGTCCAACTAATTCACCGGCTCTTCCGCACCATAGAAAAACCGACCTCGGTGCCGACGGATCAGAAACGATAGCGCCAACACCGCCGCAGGGACAGTTTCATCCAGGGTGGGTCGGCCGCCGGCCGGTGGCGAACTAATTCCAGCTAAGGGCCGCCATTGGCGAGCCAACCGCCATCCACCGACATGATCGCGCCGTTGATCCACTCCGCCGCTGGCGATCCGAGGAAACAGGCCATTGCGCCGATATCGGCCGGGCGCCCCAGCTTGCGCAGCGTGGTGCGGGCCAGCAGGGCCGCGCGATCCAGCAACCCCTGCTGCACCAGCGTCCGCATCATGTCGGTTTCGACATAGCCGGGCGCAATCGCATTGACCCGCACGCCGTGCGGTCCCCATTCGCTGGCCAGTGTGCGCACCAGGTTCGATACCGCGCCCTTGGTCGCCGTGTAGGCAGCGCGGTTGGCGCCTGCGGTCACGCCGTAGATGGAGCTGGTCGCGATGATCACCCCCGCGCCAGCCGGCACCATGCGTCGCGCCGCTGCCTGTGCGGTCAGGAACACGCCGGTCAAGTTAAGGTCCAGCACGCTGCGCCATTCGGCTTCGGTCAGCTCCAGGCTCGGCTTGTTGGCGGACATGCCGGCGTTGGCGTGCGCGACGTCGACGCCACCCCAGGCGCGGTCCATGGCGGCGAAGGCGGCCTCGATGTCCGCGGCATTCGCGGCCGAGCCCTGGCGGCAGATCCAGGCCGCGGGCGCATCGGGCACGGGATCGCGATCGAGAATGCAGATGCGCCCACCACGCGCAGCATAGGCATCAGCCACTGCGCGGCCGATGCCGCGTGCCCCTCCGCTGACCAACAGCCGCGTGCCGGGTGGCGGATCGGCGGACAGCACGAGAGGGTCGGACATGGTGGCGCCTCCTTGGATGTTGGGCGCGATCGTGGCATGGCATCCGGTGACGGCCCAACACCGGGAGGATGACGATGCCTGTGCCGCAGACCATGTCGCGTATCGAAATATCCGCACCGGGTGGGCCGGAGGTGCTGCGGCTGACCACCGGGCCGGTGCCGACGCCGAAGCCGGATGAGGTGCTTATCCGGGTGATCGTGGCCGGAGTGAACCGACCGGATGTGGCGCAGCGCAGCGGGTCGTATCCGCCGCCGCCGGGCGCCAGTCCGCTGCTGGGGCTGGAGGTCTCGGGTGAGGTCGTGGCGGTGGGCGCAGAGGTCACGGCCTATCGGGTCAGGGATCAGGTCTGTGCGCTGACCAATGGTGGCGGGTATGCGGGCTACTGCGTGGCGCCAGCGCCGCAATGTCTGCCATGGCCGAAGGGGTACGACGCCGTGCACGCAGGCGCACTGCCGGAAACCTACTTCACGGTGTGGGCCAATCTGTTCCAAGGCGGGCGGCTGGCGGCGGGTGAAAGCACGCTGATCCATGGTGGGACGTCGGGTATTGGCGTCACGGCCATTCAGCTCGCGCGGGCGTTCGGTGCGACGGTGTACGCGACGGCCGGGTCGGAGGAGAAATGTGCGGCGTGCGTGAAGTTGGGGGCCCGCGCGATCAATTACCGCACGCAGGATTTCGTCGAGGAGGTGGCGCAGCTCACCGGCAAGCGTGGGGTCGACCTGGTTATGGACATGGTGGGCGCGCCATACATGCAACGGAACCTGCGTGTGTTGGGGATGGATGGGCGGCTGGTGCTGATCGCGTTCCTGGAGGGGTCGAAGGTCGAAACGCTCGATTTCGTTACTGTTATGACCAAGCGGCTGACGATTACCGGGTCGACGATGCGGCCGCGGACCACGACGCAGAAGGGCGCGATCGCAGCGGCGTTGCGAGAGAAGGTGTGGCCGCTGCTTGATGACGGAAAGTGCGGGCCGGTGATCTACAAGACGTTCCCGCTGGCCGAGGTGGCAGCGGCGCACGCGTTGATGGAGTCGAGCGCGCATATCGGCAAGATCATGCTGCGCGTGGCGGACTGACTGTACGCCTCTTCCGCTTGCGGGAGAGGCCCGCGCGCAAAGCGATGCCGGGTGACGGTCGTGGCGCCGGCACCACCCTCACCCGCGCCGCTGTGCTCCGCGACCTCTCCCGCAAGCGGGAGAAGTGCACGGTTCATTCATGCCGCTTTCGCTACGCCCGCCCGGGCATCCTCACGGATCATCGCGGCGCCCTTTTCCGCGATCATGATCGTGGGGGCGTTGGTGTTGGTGGAGGTTACCGCGGGCATCACCGAGGCATCCACCACGCGCAGCCGCTCGATCCCGTGCGCCCGCAGTCGGTCATCGACCACGGCGTTCACATCCGGGCCCATCTTGCAGGTGCCGGACGCATGGAACACCGTGCCGCCGGTCTGCTGCACATAATGCAACAATTCCTCATCGCTCTGCACATCCTTGCCGGGGACCGTCTCGGTCACGATATATTTCGCCAGCGCCGGCGCTGCGAATAACTTGCGGATCCAGTTCATCCCGCCGATCGCAGCGCGTTTGTCGGTCTCGTCGGTGAAATAACGCGGGTTGATCGCCGGCTGATCCTCTGGCCGTGACGAGCGCGCCCGCACATAGCCCTGGCTCAACGGGCGCATCTGCCACATGCCGCAGGTGATCCCCGGCTTGTTATCCAACTGTCGCGAACCACCTGGCGCGTAGCTGCCATGGGCGAACAGACACTGCACGTCCGGCGTCGCTGACTCGGGCAGCACCTGCACCGACGCGGCCACCAGCGACACACCATAGGTCAAGATGCCACTGCCCGCCGTGACATAGCGCAACACCTGCTGGACCAATCCCAGGCCACGCGACATCTGGTTCAGGCTCGGCGCGCCCTGCACCTCGCACGACATGCGGGCCAGATAATGATCCTGCAGATTGCGGCCGACACCGCGCAACACATGCGTAACCGCGATGCCGGCACTCTCCAGATGCTCGGGATCGCCAATGCCGGACAGTTGCAACACATGCGGCGACCCGATCGCACCGGCCGCCAGGATCACTTCCGCAGCTGCTTCAACGCGTTCCATCGTGCCGTGCCGCGAGAACTCAACACCCACGGCGCGTGTGCCGTCCAACAGTACACGATGCACCAGCGCGTTGGTTACCACTTGCAGATTCGATCGTTTCTCCGCCGGACGCAAATAGCTATAGGCCGCGCTGGCCCGCCGCCGTCCGTTGCGCGTGTGCTGCACCCAGCCAACGCCCTGCCGCGTGCCACGCACGAGGTCGTTGACGTCCTCGCGATACTCCAAACCGAGCTGCAACCCGGCGTCGATCGCCGCCTGGCACAGCTCCGGCCTGTCACGCCCGCGCGACGTGTACAGCGGCCCACCTTTGCCATGCACCGCGTCCGCCTGCCCCTCCCAGTTCTCGGCCTTGCGGAAGAACGGCAGCACATCGTCCCAGCCCCAGCCGCGATTGCCGAGCTGGGCCCAATGGTCGAAATCCTCTGGTTGGCCGCGGACATAGATCATGCCGTTGATCGAGCTGGAGCCACCCAACACACGCCCGCGCGGATAGTTGATCGCGCGCCCATTGGTTCCGGGGTCTGCCTCCGCCTTGAAGCCCCAGGTGAGCGTGGGGTGGTCCAACAGCTTCATGTAGCCGGCGGGGATATGGATCAGCGGGTTCCGGTCGCGGCCGCCCGCCTCCAACAACACAACGCGCGTGCTAGGATCCTCGGTGAGCCGATTGGCCAGCACGCAACCCGCCGATCCCGCGCCGATGATGACGTAGTCAGCCTGCATGGTCGTTTCCCCTGTTGGCGGGCGGATACGCCGCTGTCGCGTGGCGATCGCGCCCTTTCTCCCTCCGTCATGACCGGGCTTGCTCCGTCCATCAAGTGTGGACATCTCGCGGGACCGCGCGCTCGGCCGATGAATTGATTTTCGGCAACGCGGACATATCTGCCTCTGGACACTGTGCTGGTGGGTGGGACGGCGTGAAAACAGTACCCAGGCTGCTGGTCACGGCCCTGCTGATCAGCATCGGCCTTGCGGCGTACGCACAAGGAAACGCCCAGCCGGGGGCCGCCCAAGAAGGCACCGCCGATCGCGGCACGATCCTCTCCCCGAAGGCCTTGCAGGAGATCGCCCAGATCGAGGCAGAGATCGACCGCATCGAAACCGCCACGCTCGCACGGATGTCCACCCCCCCGGACAACCAGGTGCAGCAGCTCGAACTGCTCGGCAAGGCGATGCTGTACGACAAGCAGCTTTCGGTGAACCGCAACGAGGCGTGCGCGTTCTGTCACATGCCCGAGACCGGCTTCACCGGCCCGGTGTCCGAGCTGAACGCGACCACCGGCGCCTATCCCGGTTCGGTGCGAACCAGGTTCAGCAACCGCAAGCCGCAAACGCACAGCTACGCGGCGCTGTCGCCGGTGCTGCACTACAATCCTGGACAGGGCGATCTGGTCGGCGGGAATTTCTGGGACATGCGTGCGACCGGCCGCCGCCTTGGCAATCCGGCGGCCGAGCAGGCGGAGGGACCGCCGATCAATCCGGTGGAGATGGCCCTGCCAGATGCCGCCTGCGCGGTCTATCGCGCCTCGCAACGACCCTATCGCAGCCTATTCGAACATGTCTGGGGGCCGCAGGCGTTCGCCATCGCCTGGCCGGCGGATGTCCAGCAGGTCTGCGACACACCGGGCCCGCCGCCGGATGGCACGCTGCCGGTGCAGCTCGACCCGATCACGCGCGGCCGGGCCAACGCGACGTTCGACCAGATGGCGCAGTCCATCGCGACCTATGAAGCGTCCGCCGAGGTGACGTCGTTCACCTCGAAATACGACGCGGTGCAGGCGGGCACGGCCAAATTCACCCCGCAGGAACAACGCGGCTACGACCTGTTCCGCGGCAAGGCCTTCTGCAACACCTGCCACCGCGACGGCGGTCCTGGCGAGGATCCGCTGTTCACGGACTTCACCGCGAGCAATATCGGCACCCCCGCCAATCAGCGCCTGCCGTACTATGCCGAACAGCAGGCGGACGCGCGCGCATATGTCGCGAACGTGGCGGGGGCGGGCTACGTCGATCCTGGTGTCGCCGGTTTCCTCGCCGGGAGCAATTTGCTCAGTCATCCGTCAACGGTGGATGCGCGATGGCGGAGGCTGGAGCCGGGCTTTGTCGGACGCTTCCAGGTGCCAACGCTGCGCAACGTCGACAAGCGACCTAATCCGGGATTCGTGAAAGCCTATGGCCACAACGGATATTTCCGCAGCCTGAAGGAGATCGTGCACTTCTACAACACGCGCGACGTCCTGCCGCACTGCGGGCCCAACGATCCCGGCGAAGGCACGACCTGCTGGCCCGCACCGGAATCGACCGCCAACATGAATAAGAACCATGTCGGCAGGCTTGGCCTGTCGGATGCGGACGAGGACGCGATCGTGAGTTTCCTCCGCACACTCAGCGACGGATATTTCTCGCGCGATACCCCGTAGAGGTGGCCGCTCGCCGTGTGCGTGATGACTCCCTTCAGTACGATTCACAAACAATAAAGTCGCAGCCTTGCCCCCGCCACCAATCTAGGCACTGTGCTGGCACGGAAAGCTGGACGACCGCCCGGCCAGACGCACGGACGGAAACGACGATGGGAAAGCGAGGGAACGACCAATGCAACCAAATCCGATGCGTGCCGGCGTGGAGCGCGGCGAGGTACAACTTGGCACCTGGGTGACGCTGGTGCGCAACCCCGCCATTCTGTCGCTACTGAAGGCCGCCGGTCTGGACTTCGCGCGGGTGGACATGGAGCACACCGCGCTGACCATCGACACGGTGGCCGACATGGCGCAGTTGGCGCGCGCGTTGCAGTTCCCGATTGCGGTGCGGCCACCTAAGGCCAACCGGGAATGGATTACGCGGCTGCTGGATGTCGGCGTGTGGAATCTGCACTGCCCGCAGATCGAATCCGCGGCGCATGCGGCGGAGGTCGTCGCGGCATCGCGCTATGCACCGCAGGGGCTGCGTGGCAATGCCGGCATCAGCCCGGCCACCGAATTCGAGATGACCGGCACGGTCGCGGAACGGCGGGCGTTCGCCAACCGGCAGGTGTTCGTCACGGTGATGCTGGAGACCGACGCGGCCTTTGCCGATCTCGATGCGATCGCAGCGATGGATGGGATCGATGCCTTGACGCTAGGGCCGGCCGATCTGGCGCAGGACCTGGGTGTCGCCGGGACCAAGGACGAGGCGCGCATGCTGGATGAACGGCGCGACCTGATCCTGGCCGCGGCCAAGAAGCACGGCAAGACCTGCGCCATGCTGGCCTCCAACTTCGAGCAGGTTCAGCAATGGAAGCAGGCCGGCGCGCTGCTGTTAGCCTACGCGTCCGACGCGGAAATACTGCGCAGCGGGTTCGCCGGCGCGATGCAGCGGATCAAGGGATAGCACGCGTGACTGCGCAAGCTGCACGAAGGGCTATGGAGAAAGCGGGTTTGGCGCTTCGCGCGATCCGCGTCGCCACGTGCCTGAAAACCGACATGAGACGGGGTGCCACGTAATGACCGACCAGACCTCCTCCCTCCACGGCAAAGTTGCGCTGGTGACTGGTGCTGGCCGTGGGCTTGGTCGCGCCTTTGCTGAAACCTTGGCCCGGCTTGGCTGCATCGTCGCCCTGCACGGCATGCGCGAGCACGGTCCCGCCGAATACGGCGAGGGTACCACGCTCACCGACACCGCACGTATTGTCGGCGAGCTGCACGGCGTGATCACGATGCCCGTCCTGGGTGATCTCACACAGTCCTCCGACGTGGATCGTGTGGTGACAACCGTCACAACACGCCTCGGCCCGATCGACATCCTGGTGCACAATGCCGGTGGCGACATCGCCGCGGCTGGTGGCAAGCCGGACCCGAACGATGCCATCATGGTGAAGGAAGCGGACGTCCGCGCCGTGCTGGACCGCAATCTGCTTAGCACCATCGTGGTGTGCCAACGCGTCGCGCGCGAGATGATGCCGCGCCGCACTGGCCGCATCGTTACCATCAGCTCTATCGCCGGATACGGCGGGCGTGCGAACGGCGCGATCTATGCCACAGCCAAGGCCGGGGCCATTCACTATACGCGCTGCCTCGCGGCGGAGCTTCGCCCCTACAACATCACCGCCAATTCGATCGCGCCGGGCGACACGCGGACGGGCCGCTTCCTCAACACGCGCAGCGTCGATCCCGCGCGTCTTGCCGAAGGTGACACGCTGGAGCGTATCGCTTTGGTCGATGAGGTCGCACGGGTCGTCGAGGTGTTCGCGGGGCCGACCGGAGACTTCATCACCGGGCAGGTGCTGCGGGTCGATGGCGGCAGCCAGTGCTGGCCTGCCTGAACGCTGCGAGACTGTCATGATTCTACACGCAATCGAAATGGGTGAGGGTAACCCCGGCAAACCGCTGGTGCTGCTGCACGGGCTGTTCGGCCAGGCGCGCAACTTCGGTCAGATCCAGCGCACGCTGGCGCAGCGCTGGCGGATCATCGCGCTGGACCTACGCAACCACGGCGCCAGCCCGCATGCGCCGGATATGCGTTATGGCACCATGGCCGCCGATGTACACGAAACGCTGCAAGCGCTAGGCGCCCTGCCCGCGTTAGTGATGGGCCATTCGATGGGCGGCAAGACGGCAATGCGTCTCGCGCTGAGCCGGCCGGACGCGGTCGCGCGGCTGTTGGTCTTGGACATCGCGCCGGTGGTGTATCCACCGCACAACCATCCGATCGTCGCCGCCATGACAGGCATACCCCTGCATGACGGACTGACCCGGACCGAGGCGGACGCGGCGTTGGCCGAGGCGGTGCCGGAGCCCAATGTGCGTGCCTTCCTGCTGCAGAACCTGCGCTTCGGCACACCACCTGAATGGCGGATCGGCCTGAAAGAGATTGCCGACGCCTTGTTCGATCTCGAAGGCTGGGACGGTCCGACCGATACCACCTATGCTGGGCGCAGTCTGATCGTTGCAGGAGCGGAGTCACACTATATTCGTGCGGAAGATCGGCCACTGATCCGCACCTTGTTCCCCGTCGCACGCTTCGTCACGGTGAAGCATGCCGGGCACTGGGTGCATGCGGACAACCCCGCCGGCTTCCTCGCGGTGTTGGAGGCGTTCCTGCGCGCGTCTGATCGATGAGTGTTGCTAGCGGCGCAGCGCCGCCATCGTTGCATCATCGGCATTCAGCGCCGCCCAAGTGATCGAAGCGGCTGCCAACGCGGCTGCGGTCAGCTCCGCCGGTGCCGCCTTGTCTCGCGTGTCGGCGGCCGTCAGCACGTAGCGTAAATTCGACTGCGGCTCATCAAAGCCGGCGACCAGACGCAGCGCGGGGATCCCTTTCGCCGCGAAATTCGCGTGATCAGAGTTGGTCATCAGCACCGGATGAATGCCGATCGTGCCGCCTGCCGATGCCACCGCCTGGCGCACAAAGGCAGGCAGTGCCGGAAACTCGCTGGTCAACGCGGTCAGGCGCGCGCTGCCGGCGACTGAATCCAG
>DATHNE010000147.1:0-8011 GCA_035486355.1 Acetobacteraceae bacterium | reverse complement strand
CAACAGGTGCAAATTCAAATCCGCTCGGGTTACACTCTGTCAGCATCGGGGAACTCCTCCGCGTCGCCGTGAGGCTTTGTTGCAGAAGAACTTTCGCCGATTCAGAGCCCCGATGCACCTACCGTGTGTGAGATATGCGGGCTAGTCATCCACGAAGGGCAGCCACGCAGGATCAAACCGGCCGACTTGGGTTTTGGTGATACCTTCCAGCCGGTCCGGCATCAGGTGTGCGGAGGCAGAACCTTAGTTTCGTTGCGAGACGCTCACGGGGCGAAGTTTGCCCTGCGCCGAACCTGGCAGAGGGCCCACACACGGCGGCACCATGCAGCGGCGTTATAGGATGTCATCACGTATACACGCCTTGCTGTGCCCAGGGGCAACTTCGGTCAACCTGGGAACATTGGCCGCACAGTCCTCGATCGCGTGCGGGCAGCGTGTCCGGAACACGCACCCCGATGGCGGCGCGAACGGACTCGGAATCTCCCCCAGTAATCCCGCATGCCGATGGCGACGCGTCGGGTCCGGCGTCGGTGCCGCTTCCAGCAGCGCAACGGTATAAGGATGAAGCGGGCGACGGTACAGCTCTCCGCTCGGTGCGATCTCCATCACCCGTCCGAGATACATCACCACCACGCGGTCGCTCACATACTGTACCACCGACAGGTCATGGGCGATGAACAGCATCGCCAGGCCCAACGATTGTTGCAGATCCAACAGCAGATTGAGCACCTGCGCCTGTACGGACACATCCAGCGCCGATACCGGCTCATCAGCCACCACGAACACGGGATCAACCGCCAGTGCTCGTGCAATGCCGATGCGCTGCCGCTGACCGCCGGAGAATTCGTGTGGGTAGCGTTCCATCGCATCAAGCGGCAGCGCGACCCGGTGCAGCAGCTCCGCCACACGCTCATCCCGATCCCGCGCACTGCCGATCTCGTGAATGACAAACGCCTCCTTGATGATATCGCGCACTTTCAGCCGAGGGTTCAGGCTGGAATACGGGTCCTGGAAGATCATCTGCATGCGCCGGCGCAACGGTCGCATCGCCGCGCGGTCCAGCTGCGTGATGTCGGTGCCATCGAACCGCACATGTCCAGCGCTGGGGTGCAGGAGACGCAGAATGGCGCGCCCGGTGGTGGTCTTGCCGCTGCCGGATTCGCCCACCAGCCCCAGCACCTCGCCGGGCATGATCGCCAGGCTGACATCCTGGACCGCGCGCAGCCCGCCAGGCCCGGCGCGGTCGAACAAGCCGCGCCGCACCGGGAACGTCACGGCCAACGCAACGGTTTCCACCAGCGGTGTCGTCATGCGCCGGACCAGTGATGGCAGCGCACCTCGTGGCCCGGGAGCGCCGGAATGATCGGCGGTGCGGTTTGCCGGCACAGCGCGGTGGCGCGCGCGCAGCGTGGCGCGTAGGCGCATCCTTGTGGCAGCGCAATCGCGCTCGGTACCTGGCCGGGAATTGCCGCGAGCCGTCGCGCCGGGTCTCGCCCGCTGCCTTCAACGCGCGGAATGCTCGCCAGCAACGCGACCGTGTACGGATGCAACGGCCGCGCGAACACAGCCTCCACCGTACCCTGCTCGACGATGCGCCCGGCATACATCACCGCGACCCGATCAGCGATTTCCGCTACCACGCCAAGATTGTGCGTGATGAACAACACGCTCATCGTCAGCTCCGCCTGCAGGCCTCGCATCAAATCCAGAATTTGCGACTGAATCGTCACGTCCAGTGCCGTGGTCGGCTCGTCCGCGATTAGCAGCGATGGATGGCACGCTAACGCCATCGCGATCATCACCCGCTGGCGCATGCCTCCCGACAGCCGGTGCGGATACTCCAACGCGCGCAGCGCCGGATCAGGAATCCGGACGCGCGCAAGCATGTCGATCGCGTGTTGCCGCGCCTCCCCCGTGCGGAGGCCACGATGCGCCCGCGCAACCTCCGCGATCTGTTCGCCGACCTTCAGCAGGGGATTGAGACTGCTCATCGGCTCCTGGAAGATCATGCTGATCTCGTTGCCGCGAACCCTGCGCATGGCGCGTTCCGGCAGCCGCAGCAGGTCTCGGCCGCGGAACATCACGCTGCCTTGGGTGATCTCGCCCGGTGGTATCGGCACCAGCCGCATGATCGACAACGCGGTGACCGACTTGCCGCTGCCAGATTCACCGACGATGGCCAGTGTCTCGCCCCGGTGCAGGGTGAAGCTGACCCCATCGACCGCGCGCGCGATATCGCCGCCGGAACGGAACCGGGTGTGCAGGTTGGTGACGGTGAGCAGGGCGTCGTCGGTCATGTCAGGCGGCGCAATCTGGGATCCAGTGCATCGCGCAACGCGTCACCCACCATCTGCAATGACAGCACCGTCAGCAGAATGCAGAAGCCCGGCGCCAGGATCAGCCACGTGGCCTGCTGCATGTATTGCTGCGCGCCGGCGATCATGTTGCCCCAGGATGGGATGGTCGGTGGCACGCCGGCGCCCAGAAACGACAGCGCCGCCTCCGTCAGGATGGAGGCGGCGAAGATGAACGTGCCCTGCACCAGCAGCGGCGACACCAGGTTCGGCAGCAGGTGCACGCGCATGACGCGCTGGTCGGTGGCGCCGAGCGCCTCCGCCGCCTCGACGAACTGCAGCTCCCGCAGCACGAGCGTACCACCGCGCGCGACGCGCGCCACGCGTGGCGTATAGACAGTGCCCAGCGCGATCACCACGTCGTAGACCGACGCGCCCAGCGCCGCCATCAACGCGATCGCCAGCAGAATATCGGGAAATGCCATCAGCGCGTCTGTGACGCGCATCAGCACTCCGTCCAGCCGTCTGATATACCCGGAAACAACACCGATCACCGTGCCGCACGCGAGCGAAATCAGCACCACGACAATACCGACGGTCAGCGACAGCCGCGCGCCATAAATGCAGCGCGTCAGCACGTCGCGACCGAATTCATCGGAACCGAACCAATGGCTGGCCGAGGGCGGCGACAGACGATGCGCGATGTCCATGCGTTGCGGCGCATAGGGAGCGATCCACGGCCCGGCGATCGCGCAGAACGCCGCGACAAACAGGATCAGTAGGCTCGCCACCACCAGCCGGCGCTGCACCAACCGCCGGAACAACAGGACTGCCGGCGAGGCGGACTTGCGTGGCGTCACTGCGCTGGCGTCGGATGCGGACATCAATAGCGCACCCGTGGATCCAGCACGGCATACAGCAGATCGATACCCAGATTGATCAGCACATAGATGCCGGAGATCACCAGCAGCGCCCCTTGGATCACCGGGTAGTCGCGCCGCAGCACCGCACCAACCACCAGATTGCCGACCCCTGGCAGTGCGAAGACCGTTTCGGTCACGATCGCCCCGCCGATCAGCCCCGCCACAGTCAGGCCAATCACCGTCAACACCTGCGTGCGCGCATTGCGGAACGCGTGCTTGATTATCACCGTCGCTGGATGCAGCCCCTTGGCGCGCGCGGTACGCACATAGTCCTCGTGCAGCACATCCAGCATGCTGGTGCGGGTGAAGCGGATGATCAGCGCCGAGTTGGGTACGCCCACCGCGATGGCTGGCATCACCAGGTAGCGTAATCGTTCCAGCAGTCCGGCGCCCGGTGGCCCATAGCCGGCCACCGGCAGGACGTGCCAGCGCACCGCCAGATATTCGATCAATGTCAGGCCGATCCAGAAACTCGGCAGGCTCGCCGCCGCCATCGAGAACGCCGTCACCACTTGATCGACCACGCTGCCGCGCTTTACCGCCGATAACACACCGATCGGCACGCCTAATACTGTCGCAAGACCCGCTGCCATCAACGTGAGTTGGATGGTCAGCGGCGCGCGCTCGATCAAGGCTTGCATCACGCTGCGGCTGAGGAAGATCGAATCGCCAAGCCGCAAAGCCACGACCGATCGCATGAAGTCCAGGTACTGCACCGGCAGCGGCGCATCCAACCCGAGACGGGCGCGCAAGGCCGCAATGTCATCAGCCGTGGCCGCCGGCCCGAGCATCACCGCAGCCGGGTCACCTGGTATGATATGCGAAATCAGAAAGACGATGGTTGCCACGATGAACATGACGACCACCATTCCAGCAATGCGGCGCAGGACGTATTCCGTCATCTGGTCGTTCTCTGGCGCTTCCCTGGATTTCCCCGGCCAAGTGTAGTCACGCCCCGGCAAATACGCGATAGTCAGCGAAAGAACAGGGAGGCGACGATGGGCGCACAGGCCAAATTCCAACGTCGTGCGCTGCTGGCTGGCGGCACGGCGGCCCTGCTGCCATGGTCACGCGCCGGTGCCCAGTCAAATGCATCCGCCAGTTCGATCACCATTGCGACCGTTGGCGATCCTGGCTCGCTTGATCCCATGCCTTTCACCGCCGACCTGGTGTCCGAGATCGATCAGCACATCCACGAAACGCTGTACATCTTCGATCCGGGCCTGCATTTCTTCCCCGTGCTGGCCGCCGCGCTGCCGGAGATTTCCGCCGATAGCAAGCAGTACACCATCAAGCTGCGCACCGACGCGCGGTTCCACGATGGCAGCACACTGACCGCGGACGACGTCGTCACGTCGTTGCAACGTTGGATCCGCCTGTCCCCGCGTGGTCGCTCGATCGCCGACTTCGTCGATAGCATCGGGGCCAGCAGCTCGAGCAGCGTGGTCATGACATTGAAGCGGCCCTATGCGCCCATGCTGGCGCTGCTCGCCTATCCCAATGGGGCTGCGGCGATCATGCCCAAGCGGCTGGCGACGGCCCCCGATCCACTCAAGGAATTCATCGGCACCGGGCCGTACAAACTCATCGAGTACAAGCCAGATCAGTACATCAGATTGGCCAAGGTGCCGGACTACGCGTCGCCACCAGGCCCTGCCAACGGTTATGCCGGCCGGCGGCAGGCGCTGATCGACGAGCTACGATTTGTTCCGGTTCCCAGTCCAGTTACCCGCGTTGACGGGCTGCTGAGCGGGCAGTTCCATTTCGCCGATCTGCTGACACCCGAGGCCTACGCGCGATTGGCCAATCAGCCCAACGTGAGGCAGGGATTGGTAGACTCACCCAACGCCAGCAACATGATCTTCAACACCAAGGCTGGCGTGCTGGCCGATCCGCGGCTGCGGCGCGCCGTTCGCTACGCGATCGTGCCCTCCGACATGCTGGCCGCCGCCTTTGGCGCACCGCCATTGTGGCACCTGGAAGGCTCGATCTACCCGAAGGGCACTGATTATTACGATCCAGAGACGCCTGGCTACAACGTGCACGACCCCGACAAGGCAAAGGCCTTGATGAAGGAGGCCGGCTACGACGGCAAGCCGATCCGCTTCCTGGTCACCACCCAATACGATTACATGTTCAAGATCGGTCAGGTCGCGCAGGTGCAACTCGAGGATGTCGGCTTCAAGGTCGATGTGCAGGTGATGGACTGGTCGACGCTTCTGCAAAAGCGCACCGATCCTGCCTTATGGGAGGCATTCATCGCCTCGCACAGCCTGGTGGCTGACCCAACGCTGATCACCATCATGAACCCGAGCTACCCGGGTTGGTGGGATTCACCCGACAAGCGCGCCGCGCTGGATATTTTCGTTACAGAAACAGATCCAGCGAAGCGCATGGCCGCATGGCGGCAGGTCCAGGCCATCTTCTACCGCGACGTCCCAACCATCAAGCTCGGCGAGTTCCTTCAGCTCTACGGCATCTCCAGCAAGCTCACGGGCTACACCCCGCTCGCCTGGCCATGCTTCTGGAACGTCGGCGCAACAGCCTGACATCCTGTACACCTCTCCCGCATCGCAGGAGAGGTCGGCGAGCGTAGCGAAGCCGGGTGAGGGTGGCGCCGCAAGCACCCCCCTCGCCACCGCCCCCTACGTCGCCAGCTTCGTATTCCAGAACGCCGGCCAGATGCCAGGATAGTACCCGGTCATCCGCTTGTTCGCGCCGTACGTCGTGAATCCGGCTCCAATTTTTACCGTTGGCACGTCGATGTAGAACTGCGCCTGCAGCTTGTGCCAAAGCGGAATCCGCTTCGCGATATCGCTCTCGGTCACGAACTCCTGCAACAGCGCGTGCTTGTCCGGTGTGTCCCACCACCCTGGATAACTCGGATTGAACACGGTGATGGAGGACGGTTCGGGCACCACCCCATGGCCCGTGACAAACGCGTCCCATTGCTCCGGCTTCTGCCGCCGTTGCAGGATCGTTGCCCAATCCGTCACGATCAGGTCGACCTTGAACCCCGCCTCGGTCAGGTTGGCCTCGATCACTTGAGCCGTCTTGTACTGGTAGTCATATTGCGTGCTGGTCAAGATACGGATTGGTTCGTCCTTGTAACCAGCCTGCTTCAACAGTGAAGCCGCCTTCGTGGTATTACCCTGATTGTAGCCTGGTGCCTCGGCATCGAACCACGCTGTGCCCTGCGGATAGATCGAGCCTTCCGGTACCCACAGGGACTTGTCGCCGAACGCCGCTGTCAACGCGTCGGTGCAATTGATCGCCGCCTGGGCCGCGCGGCGGATCTGCACATTGCTCATCACACCCATCTTGGTGTTCGTGATGAACAGCACCCACAGCGCCGCGGTCAGTACCCCCGGCACCACGTCGGGCTTGCCATGGATCGCGGCATAGCTTTCCGGCGTCAGATTGTCCGCCCATTGATATTGGCCCGCCAGCAACCCGTCCGCGCGCGTGGTCGGGTTCGACGCGGGCAGGAAACGAATCTCGTCAACCAGGGCCTCGCGATGACCGATGTACCCAGCCGTCGCCCCCGGAGGGGAAATGTATGGCGCGAACTTGCCCACCCGGACCCAGGTATCCGGCTTATATTCAATCAACTTGAAAGGCCCGGTGCCGGTGAAATCCTTCAACGGATCAGCTGCCGTGGCAACGCGCTTCGGCATGATTTGCGAGGAGCCGTTCGGAAACGCCAACAGGTTGACCAGCGGCGAATAAGGCTGCTTCAGCACGATCTCGACCGTCGAGGCATCCTTCGCTGCGATCGAATCCAGAAACGCCCACGGCGTACGGCCGCGCGGTGACAGCCGTCCCCACCGTTGCAACGACGCCACCACGTCGTCCGCGTTCATCACACTGCCATCATGGAATGGCACGCCGGTACGCAGCTTGATGACGTAGCGTTTGCCGCCGTCAGTGATCTCCGGCAGCGCCGCAGCCAACAGTGGCGCGATGCTGTAATCGGGACCGAAGATATACAGCGTCTCGTAGAACAGCTGGGTGATCTCCGACAGCAGATCAGAGGTGACTGGCGTGGGATCGAGCGGCCCGGGATCGCCGGTCGTTGCGATGTTCAGCACGCTCGTGCTTTGCGCCCGCGCGCGCCGCGCTGGCAGTACGGTACTCGCCGCGGCGCCAAGCAGCAGTGCGCGGCGCGATGGCGCGAAGGTATGGTCCATTGGCGTCCTCCCCCAAGTTCTGGTTATGTTGGTTGCCAAAGCATGACAACGAGGAACGCCCAAGAATGGACCTTTCGTCGGACCCTGTCGACTTCTTGATTGTTAGTGGCGGTTCTGTCGGTTGTGCCGTCGCCGCCCGCCTCAGCGAGGATGCCTCGACGCGGGTGCTGCTGGCCGAAGCCGGGCGCGATGCCACGCCGATCGACATCCCGGCGCTGCTTGCGTCACCCTATCCCGGCCGCAGCTATTTTCAGACCGAATGGCTATGGCCGTCGTCGCAGGCGTCGCGTGGCGACAGTGGAACGAATCAGCCGACACCGTCGTGGTTCTATGAACCGGCACGCCTGCTGGGTGGCGGGTCGTCGATCAACGGCATCTGAGCCAACCGCGGTTCGCCCTACGACTATGACGAATGGGAAGCGAAGGGCGCGCATTGCTGGGGCTGGTCGGACGGGTTCTGTCGCGAATTCTTCGCGATAATGGATCATGCCTGTGCCCACTCTGAAAATCAGCTCGCGAGCGAATAGAACTGCTGCGCTGCGCACAGGCGTCCTGCGGCCTGCAACTGACCTTTGCGGATCATGTGCATGAGCTCAATGCCAGC
>DATHNE010000146.1:0-2573 GCA_035486355.1 Acetobacteraceae bacterium | reverse complement strand
CCGCGTTCGGCGTGCATGTGATGCTGTGCGAGGTCGTTCGTGCGCACCGGCAGGAAGGTGCCGGCGCCAACATGCAGTGTGATTCTCACCAGCGTGACCTCCCGTGCTGCCAGCGCGGTGCGTAATTCGGGGGTGAAATGCAGGCCGGCGGTCGGGGCTGCCACCGCGCCCTCATGCGTCGCGAACATGGTTTGGTAATCGGTGACATCCCTCGGCAACAGCCCGCGCGGGCGATCGATGTAGGGCGGCAGGGCCAACACCGCGGCGCGGCGGAGTGCAGCGATAAGGGCCGGTCCTTCGTGATTGAAGCGCAACGTCGCACGGCCGTCGGCGGTGCGTCCACCAATGGTCGCACGCAACGTGGCATCCCTCTCGAACACCAGGGTGTCGCCGACCTGGAGCCGCCGGGCGTTGCGCGCCAGCGCCTGCCAGGTGCCGTCCGCGCCCGGTCGATCTAGCGTGATACCGATCCGTGCATTGCCGCGCCGCGCGGTGAGCTGCGCGGGTATCACCTTGGTGTCGTTGACCACCAACACGTCGCCCGGGTTGAGCAAGGCGGGAAGGTCGCTGACGTGGCGATCGTTCAGGCCCGCCGTGTGCACATGCAGCAGCCGGGCCGCGTCACGCGGCTGCGCCGGATGCAGGGCAATCCGTTCCGGTGGCAGCTCGAAATCGAAATCCGAAAGCTGCAAGGTCAGGCTGGGGTCGGTGCGACGCGGCGCAGCAACCGGATGAATGGTGTGCTGAACAGCACCGCCCAGAACTTCGCGACCACGAGACCCGCCAGGAACTCCAGACTGTCAAACGCGAGCCAGAGGAACATCAGTGAGTCGACCACCAGCCCAATGCAGGACGACGCAAACACTGCCAGCATCAGGCGCCGCTGTTGCAGCGGGGTATACACCGCAAAATCGGCAAATTCGCTCAGCAAGAATGCCACGCCAGACGCGGCCACCAGCGCCAGTGGCGCGACAAGCATCGAGACGCAGGTGCCGATCACGATCGCCAGCAACCCCATCGTGACACCAAGGCAGCGCTGCACCACGTCGCGCAACACCAGCGCGACACCGACGGTCAACACGCCTGAGGGCGCCATCAGCCCCGGGGCCACCGGAATCAGGCACGGCCCGTGCGCCACGCAGATCGTGCCCACATGCAGGATCATCCAGTTCGCGAGCGGCACCAGACCGAGAAAGATCACGAACGCCAGGACACCAACCAGCCGCATAGGGCATCAGAAGGGCAGATAGGACGCGATTTCCACCAGATTGCCGTCGGGGTCGCGACAGTAGACCGACCGGATCGGCCCCAACGCACCCGTGCGGGACACCGGACCTTGCTCGACCATCACGCCGTGGTCGTGCAAATGCGAGGTCACATCCTCGGCCACGGTGGCTGTGATGAAGCACAGATCCGCGGTGCCGGACGACGTGTTGGTGGCGGCGATCCAGCTATGCTTGTCGGCGTCGGTCGGCCGCAGATTGAGCTTCTGGCCGCCGAATTTCAGGGCGGTGCGGTTGTCGGCGCCGAAATCCTCCCGCTCCATGCCGAGCACGCGCTGGTACCAGGCTGCGGAGATCTCCACATCCTTCACGTTCAGCACGACATGGTCGATCCGGTCGATGGTGAAGCGCATCCGGGGGCCCAACTGGTTACGGTCAGCCCGGAGGTAGCCGATTTTGGGGCCGCCGCAAATGGTGGACCGCGGTGGCGGGGGGGCAGCTAGGCGACTTCGGCCAGGGCGGGCTTGAAGGCGGGCATCACTTCCCTGGCGAAGCGTTCGAGCTGTTCCAGGGCGACCGAAAGCGGCGTGCCCAGGGCCATACCGCAGCTCACACGTTGCAGCCCAGGGTAGCGTTTCTCGACCGCCTTGAGCTGCTCGATGATGTCGGCGGGTGTGCCGGCGAGAAAGCCGCCGGCGGCAACCGCGTCCTCGATGCGGGGCAGCGCGGTGGTGGCCGCAAGGCGCGGGTGGCGCATCGCGGCGATTTGTTCATCGGTCAACGCGCGCACCAGCCGCAGCTCGCCGAACATCTTCATGTTCTCTTCATAGGATTTCGCCGCCGCACGCATCGCGGCCGCGCGGCTTTCGGCGATGTGGAACTGATAGCCGAGGGCCAGGCGTTCGCCCCGCTCGAGCGCGATGCCGCGGCGGGCATAGGCAGCCCGGAATGCGTCCATGTGCCGGTCGACCGCACCCCCTTCGGCGGAGCCACCGCCAATCACGCCGCAGACTCCGTGCTTGGCCATGAAATCGAACGCGCGCTCCGAGCCGCTTTGGATCGGCTGCCAGCATTCCACCGGCAAGCGCGTCGGGCGCGGCACCAGGGTGATGTCCTTCAGCGTGTAGCCGCGATACGGCACCTTCGGCGGGATCGTGTAGTATTTTCCCTGGTGGGAAAAACGCTCTTCATTGAATGCCTTAAAGACGATGTCGGTAACAGGGGCAAAAGCCCGGGCGGCGGTTACGCTGGCTGTCCGCGGCAATGGATGAGGTCTGCCAAGTTTGGGATGATTGGTTGACCCGGGATGGCAAGCCTGCTTCCAAGATAATCCCAGAAAACGATGCCCAT